>CAZUXZ010000133.1:0-105794 GCA_964624055.1 uncultured Rhizobiaceae bacterium
CCTGAGAGAGGGTGAGGAATCTAACGCAGAGGAGATTCGCGCCTTCTGTAAGGGCCAGATCGCACATTATAAGATTCCGCGTTATGTCAAATTCGTCGACGGTTTTCCCATGACCGTCACAGGCAAGATACAGAAGTTCAAGATGCGCGAGGAGATGATTGCTGAGCTTTCCCTCGCGGAATAAGAAACCGCCTAAACTATTAACAAATCATAAATAAGGGAGGTGTGATGTTAGCGAAGCTGGCGTATGCCGATCCGGATAGTCTATCGTCCTAACTGTAATTCACTTTCAGCTATGTGGTGTTGGCGGGGTTGGCAAGATCGTGTTTTTCGCTATACAGGGCGATTGGGACAAGCATGGTTATTTAGCGACCGCCGCCCTCCGCCAGTTTAATTGGCGTGCAATCCCTCTACGACGCAGACCTCCTGTGCGAGGTCAAAGACACGGCTGTTATCGGTGACTAAACAAAAAAAACATGCGATACCGAAAGTACATTGTTCACCATATCGCGGCATGATGCCAACCGCCTTGTCTATGGCGCGGAAGCCGTTCTCGCCGCCCCAATTAGTGAAGACGAAGATTGCGATGATGAGCGTCAGCATCGATTAGCGCAAAGCTGACCGCAGTTGAGCTCAAACATCTCGTGGATCATCAGCTCGTCCCACGGTTCGTCTACCGCGCTGCTAAACGGCTCGTCTCCAGTCTCTAGTCGTTACATTTTCTTCCAGTTAGTTCCTTGCTCAAAGGCGTGGGCTGCCTGGATAACACTGGCATCGTCATAGCGCTTACCGATCAGCATCATGCCGATGGGAAGGCCATTGTTCATGGCGCAGGGCACGCTCATGCCAGGATGGCCCGAGGCATCAAACGGCGCGGTGTTGGTCAACATGTTGAGTGCCGCATCAACATATTCCTCATGAGAGCAATCCTCCGCCGGCAACTTGGTTGCCTGTTGTGGCAGGGTCGGCATGAGTAGAAGATCGACCTCGTCGAGCGCCGAATCATAGGCTTCACGCAACATGCGGCTTAAATTCTGCGCCTTGGCGTAGTAGTGCCCATGATAATTGTGATGCATATACTGCCCGAGCAGCATCACTAGCTTCACCGTAACCGAGAGATCATCGGGCCGCGAGCGCCAGCCATGGGCATAAGCGTCGAGCAGCGAGGTGGTATAGTAGCCCTCCCAATTGCTGCCCATACTGTTGCCTTTGAGCATCAATTCGGTCGCTCCCTCGACGGCGATAGCGTTCCAAATGTCCATGCCGTAGAGATGCATCGGAATTGAGATCTGCTTAACCTTGGCGCCTAATTTCTTGAACTTCTCCGCCGCTACCTTCACTTTCTGATCGACTACCTTCTCGCTGTTGGCATGGCCAAATCCTTCCTTGACGACGCCGATCTTCATTTCCCTGACACCTTTGCCGAGTGCCTTAACGTAATTCTGTGTCTTGGTGCCAATCTGGCGCGGATCAAAACCGTCGGAGCCGGCGATAACCTGTAGCAGAGTAGCGATGTCGGTAACATTGTTGGCCATCGGGCCGGTGTGATCGAGGGTCTGCTCAATTGGAAACACGCCGGTGTAGGGCACTAGGCCGTGTGTCGGCTTATGGCCATATATGCCCGACCAGCAGGCCGGGATTCGTATCGAGCCGCCCTGATCGCCGCCCATCGCCATATCGGCTTCACCAATCGCCACTAGTACGGCGCTGCCGGCCGATGAGCCGCCCGAGGAATAACCCTTCTTATGCGGGTTCTCAACCATGCCGGTTGCAGGTGTGGCGCTGCCCCCGTCAAAGCAGAGATAGGTGTTGGTCGCTTTGCCGAGAATGGTGCCGCCAGCATCGAGGATGCGGGTTACCACCGTTGCGTCAACATCCGGCACATAACCTTCAAGTATCGAGGCGCCGTTCATCATTGGCACACCGGCGAGGCAGATATTGTCTTTCAGCACTAGCGTCTTACCGGAGAGCGGTCCACGCGCTTTGCCCTTCACCTTGGATTTCCAATACCAGGCGTTATAGGGGTTCTCTTCCGCAGTTGGCCGGTGACCAGGCGAGCGAGGATATTTCACTGGCAATTTTGGTTCTGCCAAATCGTCGATACGGTGGTAGGACTGGATGGTGCCAGCCATCAGGCCCTGAAAGGATTCCGCCTCATCAACCGAAAGCGACATACCATAGGAATCGGCAATGTCGAGCACTTCGTCGATGGTCGGTGTGCGGACGGTAGGAAACTTAGTCATGACGACCTCCCTGTGATGTCTGTTGACTTGATCGGTTAAGGGCTATTTGCTGAAAATCTCCTCGCAGATATAGCGCGTGGCGTCGCCGTCGAACAGGGCAGCGTATTTGGCTCCCCATTCCTCTCGATAGGTCGATTCATTATGAGCGTCCATCGCCTCGCGGTCGACGAAGCGCTCATAGGTGTTGAAGATGAGCGTATCCTCAGTATCGCGACCCACATAAAAGCTTACCGTGCCGGGCTCATACGCCTCAACATAATCGCCAATTTCCGAAAGCGCCCGGGCTAGTTCGTCTGCCTGGCCAGGCTTGGCGCGCAATATCGCATTGAGTGTGATCATGGGCATCTCCTTTGTCTGTTCTCTATGATTTGCTTCTCAGCCTGTCAAATCTGGGCGATTTATTGTGCGCTGCGAGACAAGATTCATCGCACTTGCTTAAGTGTATTCGGTCTCTTGCGGCGCGTTTGTGCGCCACGCTATAACCTACCTATTGCACTGCACAATTGGGCACGGTGGCCGCCTCACCACCCACCCTCAGCGAAGATCGAAGGAAGCCGAATGCCCCAGACCTATAGCGACGACCGTTTGACGAGTTATTGTTTTGAAGAACTGGAAGTGGGCATGTGCGCCGAATACCGCCGGCAAATCAATGAGGTGGATGTCGTGCAATTTGCTGAGGTGTCTGGCGATATCAACCCGCTTCATCTGGACCGGAAGTTCGCCGGGCGCACCATGTTCCGGGGAAAAATCGTACACGGTATGTTTGGTGCGGGAATGATCTCTGCCGTGATCGGCACCCGCTTGCCGGGGCCAGGCTGCGTCTATCTGAACCAGTCCTTACGTTTTCTCGCGCCGGTTCGCGCCGGCGACGAGATGGTGGCGAGTGCCCGGTTGGTTGAATTGTTTCCGAAAAAGCACCACGCTCGGTTCGAAACCCAGTGCCATGTCGGCGAGACCTTGGTGATTGCTGGCGAAGCGCTCATTCTGGTGCCGAAACGTACTGAACTTGAGGCCATCGCCGCCAACGGTTAATGTCTGGCCAAGATGCAGCCAAGCGCCTATTCTCTGCGCCGCTTTTATCCATGGAACGATTTGAGATTGGGAGCGCTCTCGGCCATGCGCATCTACAGGCATTGGCAAAATGTGCCCGCCGACGGGCGGGGCGCTGTCGCTGCCATCGGCAATCTCGACGGCGTCCATCTCGGTCACCAGGCGGTGATCTCGGATGCCCGGCACATTGCTGAGGGAGCGAAGGCACCTCTTGCCGTGCTTACCTTCGAGCCTCATCCGCGCGAGGTTCTTGGCAAGACCGACGGGCCCTTCCGTCTTACCCCCTTCCGCATTAAGTTGCGAGAGATTGCCGCCCTTGGCGTTGATATTCTTTACCTCATCCGGTTCGATCGGGATCTTGCCGCTCTGCCAGCGGAAGATTTCATACACCGTTTGCTGGTGAAGGGACTCGGCGTGCGCTATGTGGTGGTAGGCTATGACTTTGCCTTCGGCTCTGGACGCGGCGGAAATTTTCAGTTGTTGCAGAACCATGCCGAAGTGGGCGACTACGCCTTGAGCCAAGTCAGCGTCGCCGGTTCGGACTCGGGTATCTACTCCGCGAGCAAGGCGCGCAGTCGCCTATCCGCCGGAGATGTCGCTGGGGCCGCGCAGATACTCGGCCGCCCGTGGGAGATAGAGGGCCGGGTACAAACTGGTGAGAAGCGTGGCCGCCAGCTGGGCTTCGCCACTGCTAATATTAGGCTGGCCGGCACTCTACACCCCAAGCACGGCGTTTACGCGCTGTGGGCCGGCGTCCCGCGAAAAAACGATGGTGGCACCGATTGGTTGCCTGCCGTGGCTAATCTCGGCCGTCGCCCGACCTTCGCCGAGAATGACCTGTTGCTCGAAGTGCATTTGCTGGATTATTCCGGCGATCTCTATGGCAAGCGATTGCGGGCGAAGTTCGTCGCCCATGTGCGTGATGAGCGCCGCTTCGACGGGCTCGATGCCCTCAAGGCGCAGATCGCCCAGGATACCGCCACCGCCCGTAGGATCCTAGCGGATATAGTCCCTGAAACTGTTCCTGATGTAGCCGCCATTACCAACTCCGTTGCCCAATAGGTCCCATCATGATTGTCGATTATCGCAAGACTGTTTTTCTGCCGCGTACTGATTTCGCGATGAAGGCAAAGCTGCCGCAGCGCGAACCCGATATGCTGGCGCGCTGGAAAAAACTCGACATTTACAAGCGCCTGCGTGCATCGGCGGCTGGCCGAGAGCGCTTTGTGCTGCATGACGGGCCGCCCTATGCCAACGGCCATATCCATCTCGGTACTGCTCTGAACAAAGTGCTGAAGGATGTCGTTGTGCGCAGTCAGCAGATGCTGGGCAAGGATTCTGTCTATGTGCCGGGCTGGGATTGCCACGGCCTGCCGATCGAATGGCAGATTGAGCAGCGTTACCGGAAGGAGGGGCGCGATAAGGATGCGGTACCTCTCGTTCAGTTCCGCCAGGAATGCCGAGAACATGCCGAACATTGGATTGATGTGCAGCGCGAGGAGTTCAAGCGCCTCGGCGTTATCGGCGAATGGGACAATCCCTACACCACCATGAGCTACCCGGCCGAGGCGCAGATCGTGCGCGAATTGGGCAAGTTCTTGCTTGACGGTAGCCTCTATCGTGGCACTAAACCGGTTATGTGGTCGCCGGTCGAGAAAACCGCTCTGGCCGAAGCCGAGATCGAATATCACGACCATACTTCGACCACGATTTGGGTACGCTTTCCGGTCGTTAAGAGTGGCAATGCGACGCTTAAAGGCGCGTCCGTGCTTATCTGGACCACCACACCTTGGACCATTCCGGGCAATCGCTGCATCTGTTATGGCGAGGAAATCAACTATCACATCGTTGAAGTCGAGGCGGTGGAAGATGACAGCCTCGCGCGCAAGGGTGAGCGGCTCGTCATAGCTGGTGAACTGATGGAGGGGATCGCAGCGGAGAGCGGCATCAGCTCCTGGAAAAGCTTGGCCGAGGGCATCAGTGTTGCCGATCTGGCGAGCAGCGTCTGCGCCCATCCGCTCACCAAGAACGGTTACAATTTTGCTGTACCTCTCATTCCTTCGACCCATGTTACCACCGAGCAGGGCTCCGGCTTTGTTCATACCGCGCCAGGCCACGGCGCTGAGGATTACGAGGCGGTCATGCTCTACAATGCTGGCCTTGAGCGGAGCGTTACCTCAAGTGCTGCCATCGAGGTGCCGCAGACGGTTGATGGAGACGGCACCTTCTTCGCCCATGTGCCACTTTTCGCCGGGCACCATGTTTACAAGGCAGATAACCCGGTCGCTGAGGCGCTGACCGAGGCTGGTAACCTCCTGGCGCGCGGCAAGCTGGTTCATTCCTATCCTCATTCTTGGCGCTCCAAGGCGCCGCTTATCTTCCGCAATACGCCCCAATGGTTTATCAGCATGAATACACAGGGCCTGCGCAACAAGGCGCTCAAGTCGATCGCCGAGGTGCGTTGGGTGCCTGCTTCCGGTGAGCGGCGTATCGCCTCGATGATAGAAACTCGGCCAGACTGGGTGGTATCACGGCAGCGAATTTGGGGCGTGCCGATCACTGTCTATGTTAACAAAAAGACCGGCCAGCCCCTGCGCGATGCGGATGTGCTGGCACGCATCGCCGACGCTATTGAAGCAGAGGGCGCGGATGCCTGGTTCGTGAGCGATGATTCCCGCTTTCTCGCGCCCGATTATGATCCGCAAGACTATGAGAAAGTGGGCGACATTCTTGATGTCTGGTTTGATTCCGGCTCGACTCACAGCTTCGTACTCGAAGGCCGGGACGATCAAATATGGCCTGCGTCGGTTTATCTCGAAGGCTCCGACCAGCATCGCGGCTGGTTTCATTCTTCGCTACTTGAATCCTGCGGTACGCGTGGCCGTGCTCCCTATGAGGCGGTGGTGACTCATGGCTTCGTGGTCGATGGTGAAGGCAAGAAAATGTCTAAATCTAGTGGCAATGTGGTTGCGCCGCAGCAGATCATTGACAGATATGGCGCGGATATTTTGCGTCTCTGGGTGATGGCTTCGGATTATTCCGAGGATCTGCGCATGTCCGACGAGATCCTGCGCCATCAAACTGATGCATACCGCCGTTTGCGCAACACGCTGCGCTATCTGCTCGGCAATCTCGCAGATTTTGAGGAAGGAGAGAAGCTCCGGCCAGACGAAATGCCGGAGCTTGAACGTTGGGTTCTACATCGCCTGTGGGAAGTGGACAATAATATTCGGCAAAATTGTGAGGATTTTGATTTCCACGCCGTATTCACAGCATTGCACAATTTTTGCGCAGTCGAGCTTTCTGCTTTCTATTTCGATGTACGCAAGGATTCCCTCTACTGCGACACCAAGGATTCTCCTCGACGCCGCGCTGCGCGCACGGTGCTCGATATCGTGTTCAATTGCCTGACCGCATGGCTCGCTCCCTTCCTCTGTTTCACTGCCGACGAGGCCTGGCTGGCACGCAATCCAGTCAAGGCGGAGAGCGTCCATTTGCGCGACTTTCCTGCTATCCCAGACTCCTGGTGCAACACTGCCTTGGCCGAGAAATGGGCCAAATTTCGCACCCTGCGCCGTGTCGTCACGGGTGCACTCGAAATCAAACGTGCTGATAAATCGATTGGCTCCAGTCTGCAGGCAGCAGCCACGATCTATGCCACGGAAGATTACCGCGAAATATGCGACGGGCTGGATCTGCCTGAATTGTTCATCACCTCAGATGCCGGGTTTGCCGATGGCACAGCTCCGGAGGGCGCATTTGAACTTGATGAAGCACCTGGCGTCAGCGTGGTGATCGACATGGCAGTCGGGGAAAAATGCGCGCGCTGCTGGCAAGTGCTACCCGATGTTGGCGCGTCACCCGAATATGACGATATCTGTGCCCGCTGCGCCGATGCTGTTGATGCCCATCCGGCGGCGACGGAATAGGCAGGTCATGACGTTAAGTCGGAGGTTCGGGAGACGGATATGATCCGCGTCGGTCTACCGGTTATAGTTCTGGCGCTAGTTCTTGACCAGGTTACAAAGCTCATTGTCCATGACGCGCTGTGGGATCCACCCCGGCGCGTCGAACTGCTGGGTTTCCTCGATTTGGTCCCGGTCGAAAATCGCGGCATAAGCTTTGGTCTCTTTCAAGGTCATGGTGAGACTGGCATCTGGCTCATCACCGGCGTCGCGTTGGCCGTTTCAGCTGGCCTAGGAATTTGGCTTAGCCGGGTCGATCGGTTTTGGCCGACGTTTGCTCTCGGTTTTATTATTGGCGGTGCGCTCGGCAATGTGATCGATCGGCTAAGACTGGGGTGGGTAATCGATTTTATCGATTTTCATATCAACACATGGCACTGGCCGGCCTTCAACATCGCCGATACCGCAATTGTTGTCGGAGTCGCGATGCTGTTGATCGACGGCTTGTTCGGAACGGCGAAAAAGCCTAAATAGGGAGTATGCTCAAATCATGCAGCAGGGCTGCAATGGCCGCCCGGAATGTTGCGCTTTTTCCGGCGCTTGCGCTGCTGTTGGCTGGCGGCAGCTTATTGGGATGCGGCGGCGTCGGCAAATCCCTGGGCTATGGCAAGCAATCACCTGATGAATTCGCTGTAGTGCGCAACGCGCCGCTAACCATTCCGCCCGATCTTGCTTTGCGTCCGCCGCGACCCGGTGCTCAGCGCCCGCAGGAACGACCGCTTCGCCAACAGGCGGAAAACACGTTGTTCGATCGCGAGGAAGGCAGTGCTGCAGCGCGGCCCGAAAGCCAAGGCGAAACGGCGCTTCTGCGCCAGGCTGATGCGATCAACACTAACCCTAACATCCGTCGCCAGATCAGCGAAGAATTCACCATATATGCTCAGGAGAGCGAAGGATTTTTCGAATCTCTCCTCTTTTGGCGTGTCGAAGAGCCGCTGGGCGAATCGGTCGATGCCGAGGAAGAGGCGCGGCGCTTGAGCGAAAATGCTGCAACCGGTCTGCCCCCCAATGCTGGCGATGTGCCGATCATCGAACGTCGAGAGAAGGCGCTGTTCGAGGGGATATTCTAACCCGGTGGGCCCACCACTTATAAATTGCATTCCTAATCAGCGCGCTTTGTTAAGCGTCTGGCGTACTTTGCTAATCGCTTTAGCTTCGGCGTCACTCATGTGGAGTGGCTCCGGCGCCCAGGCGGGGCCGTTCAACTCGGAATATTTTAAGCTAGACAACGGACTCGAAGTGGTGGTGATTCCCAATCACCGGGCGCCTATTGTAATTCATATGATGTGGTACCGTGTTGGTTCAGCGGACGATCCAGTGGGCAAATCAGGCACCGCCCATTTTCTTGAACATCTCATGTTTAAGGGTACGGACAAGTTGGCGTCTGGCGAGTTTTCTCGCATCGTTGCGATGAATGGCGGTGAGGAGAATGCTTTCACCTCTTGGGACTACACCGGCTATTTCCAGCGCGTTGCCCGCGACCGTCTTGAAATCGTCATGGAGCTCGAAGCTGGTCGCGTGCGTGGCCTGGAGCTTGATGAGGTGATCGTGGCACCGGAGCGTGATGTCGTTCTCGAGGAGCGCAGCGCGCGCACTGACAATCAGCCCTCGGCGCTGCTATCAGAGCAGCTCGGCGCGGCACAATTTCTGCGCCACCCTTATGGCACGCCGATCATCGGCTGGCGGCATGAGATCGAAACCCTCAATCATCAGGATGCACTCGATTTCTACCGGCGTTATTACGCGCCGGACAACGCCATCTTGATCGTTGCCGGGGACATTACTGCGGGGGAACTCAGGCCGCTCGCAGAAAAATATTATGGCCCCTTGGCGCCTGCCGGGATCACCCCCCGCAAGCGGCCACAGGAGCCACCGCAGATTAGCCCACGACGGGTAAGTCTGTCGGATAAGCGCGTCGCCCAGCCGTCGATCACCCGCAGCTATCTGGCACCCAATCACAGTAGTGGGGACAAAAGTAGTGTTGCTCTCCAGGCATTTTCTGAGATTCTTGGCGGAAATTCGACCAGCCGACTTTATCAGAGGTTGGTGGTCGAACGCGGTATTGCTGCATGGGCGGGTTCATCCTATCAACCCATGGCACTCGATTCTGCGCGTTTCTACATCTATGCCGATTCCGTGCCGGGCGTCTCAATCGAAGAAACCGAAGCGGCCCTTGATGAGGTCATCGCCGAGCTTCTCAACGCCGGTCCGAGTGAGGAAGAAGTTGCGACGGCAAAGAACCGCATGCAGGACGTCGTGGTTTATGCCCTCGATAACCCGCAATCGGTCGCGAGCATTTTCGGAAATGCGCTTAGCACTGGCCTGACAGTTGAGGATGTCGAAAGCTGGCCTACGCGTGTTGCTGAAATTGCCCGTGACGATATCATTGCGGCGGCGCGAGAGACCTTGCGCTTGGAGCACTCAGTTACCGCTCTGCTTCTTCCGGAAGAAGAAGGCTAGGGGATGCGCGGAACATTTCTCAGCCTCATTTTCGTGCTCTGTCTTTTCGTGCTTCCGGCGACACCTTCCGCCGTACCGGTCGCGCCGGTCGAGCGTGTCGTAACGCCAGCGGGAATCGAGATCTGGTATGTGCGCGAACCCAACATTCCGGTGATCTCTGTCTCCCTGGGTTTTCGCGGCGGTACCGCGTTGGATCCGGCGGACAAGCCCGGTCTTACTAACTTTGTTCTCGGTCTCCTCGACGAAGGTGCCGGCGACTTGGATTCGCTCGCTTTTCAACAGGCCGTCGTAGATCGGTCGATCCAGCTGTCGGGCAAAGCCGGACGGGACCTGGTAACTGTTGGTTTGAAGACTCTTTCGCGCCACCGCGACGAGGCGTTCCGCCTGTTGGGGCTGGCGTTAAGGGACGCGCATTACGCCGCCGAGCCGGTCGAGCGGGTGCGCCGGCAGATCCTCAACACTCTCGCCAACGAGGAGCGGAACCCACGCACCATTGCTGCGCGCGATTGGTTTAGCGATGTTTTTGCCGAGCACCCTTATTCCCGGCGTGCCAACGGCACAGACGAAGCGGTACGCGCGATCACGCCGGAGGATCTAAAGACCTGGGCCAAGGACCGATTCGCACTCGACAATCTCATCGTTGGCGTGTCCGGCGACGTGACGCCGGAGGAGATTGCCCGCCTGGTCGATATAGCCTTGGCCGGGCTGCCTGCCCGAGCCGCCTCTTCCAATGTGCCTGAGGCGGTATTTCCCGAGTCTGGCGCGACCCAGGTGGTGCGCTTGCCGCTGATGCAAAGCATCGTTGTTTTCGGCCTACCCGGCATCAAACGCGACGATCCCGATTTCTATGCCGCTTATGTGGTGAATTACATCCTGGGCGGTGGCGGCTTTACCTCGCGGCTCTATCAGGAGGTGCGCGAAAAACGCGGCCTGGCCTATTCCGTTTACAGCTATCTCGCGCCGCTTGAGCGTGCTGGCCTCTATATGGGCGGTGTGGCGACCCGAAATAACGGCGTTACCGAATCACTCGACATTATACGTGCCGAGATAGCCCGCCTCGCCGCGCAAAATATCAGTGCCGCCGAACTGTCGATGGCCAAACAATACCTCACCGGCGCCTTTCCGCTCCGCCTCGATACTGGCGACAAGATCGCACGCATTCTAGTGCAGATGCAGTTCGAGAATCTTGGCATTGATTATCTGATTCGTCGCAACAGTTATATAGAGGCCGTGACGCTGGACGATACCGGTCGGGTTGCGCAACGCCTGCTTGACCCTGACCGCATGCGTGTCGTCATTGTTGGTGATCCAGAACACCTTTCGGTGGACGGTCACTGAAGGCATTGGCGCGAATGCGGTATGAACACCTAATCGGTAATTGCCTGGCGGCGGAGATTGGCCGGGGCGGTATTGCGCCGGAGGAGTATGCCCGAGCCCTGGCGGGTACCCGACCGGCCCTCGAGCGCCTGGCCGCCTGGCGCGATGCCGGCAGCCATCCCTTTCTGCTTTATCCCAGCAGAAGAGACGATCTCCCAGAACTCGAAGAGATGGCAGAGGAGTTACGCGACCGGTTCCGCCGCATCGCAGTGATCGGCGTCGGCGGCGCATCCCTCGGCGGTCAAGCGGTGGCGGCACGCAATCCGAAGGCACCGCTGGTTTTTCTCGATAATCCCGACGGTATCCGGCTCGACGCGTTACTGGACCAAGGTGCGGAAACAGGCTATCTCGTGATTTCCAAATCTGGCGCTACCGCCGAAACCGTAGCGCAGACCCTGCTTGCTCTTTCACGCGCGCCGGCGAAGAATTTTCTCTTCGTCACCGCACCGGGTGAAAATCCGCTACGCCGGCTCGCCGGCGAGTATGGCGTGCGTGTTATTGATCACGACCCCGATCTCGGCGGGCGCTTCTCAGTATTCTCTGCCGTCGGCATGCTGCCGGCGATGATTGCCGGTCTTGATGCGGCGGGATTCCGCAAGGGTGCGGACGAAGTGCTGGCGGTCACTCTCGACGCGGCGGAGTTGGCCCAGGCGCCGCCGGCTTCGGGCGCTGCGCTCACGTTGTCGCTGGCTCCGCGCCTAGCTGCGGCGGTTTTCATGCCCTATGACGACCGTCTTCTTCCCTTCGCTCATTGGCAGCGTCAATTGTGGGCCGAATCGCTCGGCAAGGACGGAAATGGCGCGACACCGGTAGTTGCACGCGGCGCGGTCGATCAACACAGCCAGCTCCAGCTTTATCTCGATGGTCCCGCGGACAAACTCTTCACTCTACTGATTGCCGGTAGCTCACCCGGTGGTCCGGCTATTGAGCCAGAGATTGCTGAACGGGCTGGGGCGGAATATCTCGCAGGGCGCAACCTTGGCGACCTCATGCTCGCCGAAGCCCATGCGACGCGAGACGCTATACGAGAAGCAGGGCGTCCACTGCGCGAAATCGTTCTCGCGGAACTCGACGAGGCCGCTATCGGGGCGCTGATGATGCATTTCATGCTGGAAACGGTGATAATCGCGCTGAGCTTGAATATCGATCCATTCGATCAGCCTGCTGTGGAAAGGGGCAAGCAATTGGCTCGGGACTATCTCAGGCGCCAGGGGGCATGAGAATTCGCCTTCTGCCGGACGGCGTGATCAACCGCATCGCGGCTGGGGAAGTCGTTGAACGCCCAGCCTCGGCGGTTAAGGAACTGGTGGAAAACGCCATTGATGCCGGCGCGCGCCGTATCGAGGTGCGTATCAAGGAAGGCGGTCGCGCGCTCATACAGGTGGTCGATGATGGTTGTGGCATGGCGCGTGAAGAATTGCCGCTTGCTATTGCGCGCCACGCCACCTCCAAGTTGGCAATAGACGCCGACCTCAGAAATATCGCGACACTCGGCTTTCGTGGCGAGGCCTTGCCGGCTATCGCCGCTGTAAGTCGACTCGGAATCGTTAGCCGCCAACAGAGCGCGGAGAATGCCTGGTCGCTCGCCGTTGAGGGCGGGCGCACGGAGCAGGCCATGCCAGCGGCTCACCCACCCGGCACCACGATCACCGTGCGCGACCTCTTCTACGCCACCCCGGCCAGGCTTAAATTTCTCAAGACCGAGCGTACCGAATCGGGCCATATCGCAGATTGCATCCAGCGCCTTGCCATGGCTCGCCCGGACATTGCCTTCACCCTCGCCAATGGCGAGCGTGAGGTGCTTCGCGCGCCGGTCGCCGCTGATCTAATTGATCCTTGCCTTTCTCGTCTGGCGCTTGTTATCGGCCACGATTTTGCCGACAACACGATGCAGCTTGAGGCTGAGCGAGATGGTGTGCGTCTCACTGGCTATACCGGACTGCCGACCTACAACCGTGCCACAGCGAGACAGCAGTATCTTTTCGTCAATGGTCGCCCGGTGCGCGATAAGCTATTGACCAGCGCAGTACGCGGCGCCTATCAGGACTTCATCGGTGGTGGGCGCCATCCGGTCGTCGCTCTATTCGTTAATCTTGCTCCGGAGGGGCTTGACGTTAATGTCCATCCCGCCAAGACTGAGGTGCGTTTTCGCGACGCCGGCCTGGTGCGCGGCCTAATTGTTGGCACGCTAAAGCGCGCTCTAGCGGAGGCCGGCCACCGCGCTGCCACCACCGTCTCTCAGGCTGCCCTTGGCGCTGTCCGTCCGGGTGACCGGTCGTTCCAACCAGCTCTCAGCGCCCACGGCGGCGCGGCGCGAGGGTCCTATCCGCGTTCTGCAGTGCCGGCCGAGAATGGTCTCACCGATGTCGCGGCGGAATATCACGAACCGCTCGGTTCACCAACTGCCGAGACACCTGAGGTCGCACCGGTGCCGGAATCGGACTATCCCCTTGGCGTCGCGCGCGGCCAGGTGCATGCCACCTATATCGTCGCTCAGACCGGGGATGGTATCGTCATTGTCGATCAGCACGCCGCCCATGAGCGTCTCGTTTATGAACGCATGAAGTCGGCGCTCAATCGGGGCGGTGTGGCGCGGCAAATACTTCTCCTACCGGAAGTAGTCGAGCTCGAGGAAAACTTGGCAACAAACCTTACCGTGCGTGCCCAGGAGTTAGAAACGCTTGGTCTAGTGGTTGAAGCTTTTGGTCCCGGCGCCGTAATTGTGCGCGAGACGCCGGCGATGCTGGGCGAGGGTGACGTTAAGGGCTTGGTGCGCGATCTCGCCGAGGAACTCGCTGAATTTGGCGAGGGTGTCGCGCTCCAGGAGCGGCTTTACGAAGTTTGCTCATCCATGGCCTGTTATGGCAGCGTGCGGGCTGGGCGGCGGCTCAAAGCGGAGGAGATGAACGCGCTCCTGCGCGAGATGGAGACGACGCCCCATTCTGGCCAGTGCAATCACGGCCGCCCGACTTATGTTGAGCTTAAGCTTGCCGATATTGAGCGCCTATTTGGCCGACGCTGAAGCGATCGCCCGGAGGATCACCAATTCCGCTGCGCCATAGCGCCGTCGGTCGAGTTGCTCATAGCTGTCGGGCGCCGCGAGCTTTTCCTTTGCACTCGTTTCAGCTACCACGATGGCGCCAGGGGTTAGCCAACCTTGATCGTGCAAGGAGGCGAGCGCCGGCGCCGCCTTGCCGCCTCGATAGGGTGGGTCAAGAAAAGCGAAAGCGCAGGGCGCTTCCGCTGGTGGAAGGCGGGTCGCGTCACCCTGGATCACTCGCACTTTCGTACTAAAATCGAGTGCTTGGATATTGGCTTCGAGACAGACCAGCGCCGCCCCATCGCTTTCTACCGCTGTTAGATAGTTGGCGCCGCGCGACATCGCCTCTAGACCCAGCGCCCCGGTACCAGCGAACAGATCTACCACCCGCGCGCCTTTGAGCGGTTGCGCCGCGAAATCGCGGTGCCCTATGATATTGAATAACGCTTCGCGCGCCCGCTCCGAAGTTGGTCGAAGTGCTCGCCCTTCGGGCGCCTTCAGTCGTCGTCCCCGCCGACTACCGCCTACGATCCGCATTATGAGATCCCTTCAATTGCTCACGCACCACCTTTGGTGGAATGCGCACGACATGGCTGCGCTTGAGCGAGCCGAGCTGGAACGGCCCATAGGCGGTGCGGATCAGACGATTGACCTGTAGGCCAAGATGTTCGAGGACGCGGCGGATTTCGCGATTCTTGCCCTCGTTCAGGCCGAGGGTCAGCCAGGCGTTGCTGGTACTTTGGGAATCGATTACCGCGGCGATCGGTCCATAATGAACGCCCTCGACCGTGATGCCCTCGGCCAGTGTCTTCAGTATACTGGCGTTAGGGCGTCCATAGACGCGCACCCGATAGCGCCGGAGCCAGTCAGAACGCTCAAGCTGTCGCGAGAGACCGCCGTCATTGGTGAGCAAGAGTAGGCCTTCCGAGGTCAGGTCGAGACGGCCTACCGATAGCACCCGACCAAGGGCTTTAGGCAGACTTTCGAACACGGTGGGTCTCCCTTGCAGGTCATGATGGCTGGTGATTAGGCCGGCGGGCTTGTGATAGCGCCAGAGCTCCGTCGGTTTAGCGCCGGCTACCGGTTTACCGTCCACCGTCACCTGGCTCTTGGATGTCACCATGAACGCTGGGGTTTCCAGGGTGGTGCCGTCGACCACTACGCGACCCTCGGCGATCATGCGCTCTGCCTCTCGCCGTGAGCAGAGACCTGCGCGTGCGAGGTGCTTGGCGATTCGCTCCCCTTCTCCCAATTGAGACATGGCTGTGTCGGTTTACTCTTGGCAGGCGGTGAGGAAGGATTCGAATAGGCGCACATCGCCGGGATCAATGGCGAATTCCGGATGCCATTGCACGCCGATAAACCAGCGTCGCGATGCATCCTCAATTCCTTCGATCACTCCGTCAGGCGCTACTGCGTTGACGGTGAAACCCGCCGCCGGTTTTTCCACCGCCTGATGGTGGGCGCTATTGACCTCCATCTTCGCCCGCTGGGTAATGCGTAGAAGCGCGCTTCCCGCCGCCAGCGATACGCCATGGCCCGCTTCATCACGCGGATTGGGCTGCTCGTGGGCAAGCGCATCGGAAATCGCGTCGGGGATATGCTGGATCAGCGTACCGCCTAGCGCTACATTCATAAGCTGTTGGCCTCCACAAATGCCGAGCGCCGGCATGTCGATCTCATAGGCTGCGCGGATGACAGCGAGCTCGAATTGGGTGCGGCGGTTCTTGGTCGAGACGCTATCATGGCGCATCTCGGCGCCAAACAGTGCCGGGTCCACATCAAAGGCGCCGCCGGTCACCACCAGTCCGTCTATCAGCGCAAGATACTCCTTCGCGCGCTCCGGCACGTGTGGTAGGGCGATGGGTAAGCCGCCGGCGCGGGTGATGGCAGTGAAATAGTTCTCCCGCATAGCGTACCAGGGGAATTTTGAATAGCCACCCGCCGGCTCATGGTCGAGGGTAAGGCCAATGACGGGCGAAGTAGCGCGCATACTCATGGGTGGAATGTAGGGCCCGGGGGGTCACTTCGCAACGCGTGTGCTTGACGATATTGCGTTTAACGCTGACTTTAATGCCATGAGCAGCGACCCGACGACATTCATGGAACAGGCACTTGCTGAAGCGAAACGCGCCGCCACTTTGGGTGAGGTGCCAGTTGGGGCGTTGGTAGTTAACGGCGCGACGGGCGAGGTATTGGCAGCTGCGGGCAACCGCACCTCGGCCGATAACGACCCGAGTGCTCATGCCGAATTGGTGGCAATTCGTGAAGCTTGCACCAAGCGCGGCTCGCCGCGTCTTCCCGATTGCGATCTCTATGTCACCCTTGAGCCCTGCCCGATGTGTGCGCAAGGAATCTCTTTTGCGCGTATCAGAAGGCTCTATTTTGGTGCGCCGGATCCCAAGGGTGGTGGCGTCGAGCATGGCCCACGCATCTTTGACCAGGCTACCTGTCATCACCGCCCGGAGGTTTATGGCGGCCTCGACGAGACTCGTGCCGGAGCGCTGCTGAAAAGGTTCTTTGCCGATAAACGTTAACCGTTGAGTCGTTAAATACTAGTCGCGTTGTCGTGGAAAATCTTGCGGCGCTTCGTTCTGTATAGCAGGCCACGCCTTCAGAAGGGCGTCGTTGATCGGCATCATCGCCAGTTAGCGTCCGAGTGCGCGCCAGCCAATATCGCGGCGGTAGAAGCCGCCAGGCCAGTCGATCATCTCCACCGCGCGATAGGCCGCCGCTTGGGCCGCGGCAATATCGTCCCCGAGAGTGGTAACGCCGAGCACCCGCCCGCCGGTAGCCGTGATCTCGCCATCCGCAAGGCTCGTGCCGGCATGGAACACGATCGCGCTTGTTGCCGCCTCGGTGTCAACAATACCGCGGATGATCGAGCCCTTAGTATAGGACTCGGGATAGCCCTTGCGCGCCATGACGACGCAAAGCGCCGCCTGGTCCTGCCAGGTCAACTCAATCTCGTTCAGCCGCCCTTCGCGCGTGGCACGAAGCGCGGTCAAGAGATCGCTTTCGAGGCGCGGCAGGATGACCTGACACTCCGGATCGCCAAAGCGGGTGTTCACCTCCAACAACTTGGGTGCGCCGTCGACGATCATCAGTCCAGCATAGAAAACGCCCTGGAATGGCACTCCGTCCGCTGCCATCGTTCTGACCAACGGTTCTACGATCTCCGAGCGTGCACGTTCGCAAAGCTCTGGTGTCATAACCGGTGCTGGCGAATAGGCGCCCATACCGCCGGTATTGGGTCCAGTATCACCTTCACCCACCGCCTTGTGATCCTGCGCCGTCTCCAGCGGTAACACGCATTCGCCGTCGACCAGGGCGAGATAGGAGGCTTCTTCGCCAGGGAGAAACTCTTCCACAACTACCTCACGGCCTGCATCGCCAAACTGGCCGGCGAATATATCTTTCACTGCGGCGACTGCCGCGTCCTTGGTCTGTGCGATGATCACCCCCTTGCCGGCGGCGAGACCGTCCGCCTTGACGACCAGCGGGGCTGATCTTGTCTCAATAAAGGCCATGGCGTCTTCGTAAGAGTTGCAGCGTTCATAAGCGGCTGTTGGCACACCCGCGCGGACGCAAAGATCTTTCATGAAGCCTTTCGAGCCTTCGAGTCGCGCCGCCGCCTCGCTCGGCCCGAAAGTGGCGATGCCGGCAGCTTCGAGCCGGTCGGTAAGGCCACCAACCAGCGGTGCCTCCGGCCCGATAACGGCAAAGTCTATATCTTCTTCAGCGCAGAATTGAAGAATGCCGTCGAAATCCATCACGTCTAGCGCCACGCATTCTGCCTGGTTGGCGATACCGGCATTACCCGGGGCGCAATAGAGTTTTTCGATTTTGGGGGATTTCGCCAAGCTCCAACACAGAACGTGTTCCCGTCCGCCGGAGCCAATTACGAGAGTTTTCATATGTAATACCCTCTCCTTTTCGTTAGGGTCTTGTAGCACAGCAGAGGCGGTGGGCGAGCATGAACGACCAGATCAAAGGGAATGGCGACGGTGGAAATATTCCGACCTATTCGGTCGGCGAATTGTCCGCCGCGCTTAAACGCGCGGTCGAAGACAATTTTGGCTGGGTGCGGGTTCGGGGCGAGGTCTCTGGTTTCAAGCGCGCAGCTTCGGGCCATCTCTATTTCTCCCTCAAGGATGATAAAGCGGTGCTCGATGCCGTCTGCTGGCGTGGTACTACTGGGCGGCTTGATCTGCAGCCTGAAGATGGATTGGAGGTAGTCGCCAGCGGCAGACTCACCACTTATGCACAGCGCTCGCGCTATCAGATTGTGATCGAGAGCCTCGAGGTTGCGGGTGAGGGTGCGCTTCTCAAACTCCTCGAAGAACGCCGAAAGAAGCTCGCGACCGAGGGGTTGTTCGACGAGGATCGCAAGCGTGAGCTGCCTTATTTGCCGACGGTGATCGGTGTGGTGACATCACCCAGCGGTGCAGTAATTCGCGACATTCTTCATCGCCTCTCTGAGCGCTTCCCGCGCCATGTGCTGGTGTGGCCCGTACTGGTTCAGGGCGAGAAGGCGGCTTCTGAGGTCGCGGCGGCGATTCGGGGATTTAACTCGCTCAAGCCGGACGGCATGGCCCCCCGGCCTAATATCCTGATCGTGGCGCGCGGCGGCGGCAGTTTGGAGGATCTCTGGGCGTTCAACGAGGAGGAAGTAGTCCGCGCGACGGCGGAGAGCGAAATTCCGCTCATATCCGCCATTGGCCATGAGACAGATATCACCCTTATCGACCTAGCCGCCGACCGGCGCGCACCGACCCCGACGGCGGCGGCAGAAATGGCGGTACCGGTGCGCGCAGATTTGATTGACGATTTGATGGGTCGAGAGCGGCGGTTGATCTCAGCCACGGCGCGCCTTCTCGCCGAACGGCGCAGCTATCTCGCCGGCCTGGCGCGCGGTCTGCCCGACGCCGCCTACCTATTGGGCACAGCGGCACAGCGGCTTGACGATTGGTCCGAGCGCCTCGCCAATTCAGGACGGATCTCGCTGAGAACGCGGTCTGATCATATTGCCAAGCTCGGCTATCAATTGCCTCGTCCACGCGAGGCGCTGGCAGAGAAGCAACGCGAGTTGGCGCGTGTGGCCGCGGGCCTACAACCCCGCGCTCTGGAGATACATATCAGGGAAAGCGTGCGGCAGAGCGGCGCTCTCGGCGAGCGGGCGGTGCGCGCCCTGCGCCAGCGTCTGGCACGGGAGACTGAGCGCGTAGAAGCGCTCGACCGTCTGCTCGACAGCTTCTCCTATGAGCGCGTGCTGGAACGCGGCTTCGTTCTGGTGCACGACGACAAGATGCGGCCGGTTACATCGGTGGCGGCGTTGAAGCCCGGTATGGAGGTGGCGCTCCGATTCCATGACGGTGAGGCAGCGGCAGTTACAGCTGGACAGCCCAAGGGAAGTAAGAAATTTGCCCCAGGCGGAGAAGACGGCGAACAAGGTTCCCTGCTGTGAGGCAATTAGCATTCGTATTTATGGTTCTTCTCTTTGCTGCCGCGCTGCCACTGGGCGCCAAAGAAATTCGGCTGGAAGGAAATTTTGTGCAGGGCGGTCTAGTGTTTGGCACGACGCAGCCGGACAGCTTGGTTTCCCTGGATGGGCGCGTGCTCAGGCTTTCGCCTAACGGTGTTTTCGTCTTCGGCTTCGGCCGCGATGCAGCGCCGGACGCGGCCCTCCAGGTCATCAAGCCGGACGGTTCGCAATCGGTGCGCAAGCTCGCCATCGCCAGGCGCGACTATGACATCCAGCGTATAGACGGTCTGCCACCCAAGATGGTAACGCCGCCTGAGGAAGTTCTGCAACGCATTCGCGAGGAGGGTGCAAGGGTGCGCAACGCTCGTGGCTTTGATATGGCTGAGAGCTTCTTCAAAGAGGCCTTTATCTGGCCGGCGGAAGGGCGCATTTCCGGCGTCTACGGCAGCCAGAGAATATTGAACGGCGAGCCACGACAGCCCCATTTCGGTATCGATATCGCGGCGACGACCGGAACGCTAGTGATCGCCCCGGCCGGCGGCGAAATCCGCCTTGCCGAGCCTGATCTTTATTTTTCCGGTGGCACCATCATTCTTGATCATGGCCATGGCCTCAGCTCGTCTTTTCTCCATATGAGCCGGATCGATGTCGCGATCGGCCAGCGTGTGGTGCAGGGCGAGGTGATTGGCACGGTCGGTGCTACTGGGCGGGTAACCGGTGCGCATCTGGATTGGCGCATGAACTGGTTTGACCGGCGCGTCGACCCGGCCATGTTGATTGAGACGAGGAATTAGCTCAACCATTCTTGGGCCAGCGATTGTGTAGCCAGAGCCATTGCCAGGGGCTGTCGCGAATCCAGCCTTCCATCATGTAGTTGATCCGTCGCATAGTCTCGGCCACATCGGCCGTCGCATCGTCGGAGCGCGGTAAGTCGAGGCGTGGGTAGATAGTCACGCGGAAGCGGCATCCCTTTAGGCGCTCCGTTCGAACCGGCCACACCGGGAGGTCATATTTGCGGGCAAGCTGGGCAAGCGCCGGCGCAGTCATAGCATCGCGGCCGAAAAACGGTACCGCGATTCCGTCATTCATTTTCTGATCTACCAGCATGGCGGTGTAGCCGCCCTCTCGTACCTGGCGCACCATTTGGCGTGCGCCGGCGGCACCTTTGGCGATCGCATTTTCAGTAATCCCTCTACCGCGGGCATCGCGAATTAGGCGATCCACAATGGGATTGTTGGGCGCCCGATAGACAAAGGCAATCGGGATTCCATACTGGATTACTGGTAGGCCGGAAACCTCCCAATTGCCGATATGTCCGGTGAAAAACATACCGCACCCTGATTCTTTCGCGGTGGCTAAGTTTCTTTCGCCAACCACCTCGATACGCGCACCAGCGTCAAAAGCACGGAATTTGGCGAGATGGGGATATTCGCCGGCCACCCGTCCGAGGTGGCGCCACATTTTACTTAGCGTGCGGGTCACTTCCTCTGACGACATTTCGGGCATGGCACGCATCATATTACGCCGTGCTTGGACGTGGAGCGGCAGGAACGGGCCGAGCAGACCGGCCAGCGTGCCGCTTAGCCAGGAAGCAACGGGCAACGGCATGATGCGAAGAATCCCGAACAAAGCCCTGACCACTACACCCTCCAGGGCATAACGCAGCCGTTTGGTCATGCCAGGCTCAGCCATCGGCGAGCGCGCCACTGGTGAGCGGCGGTCGAATAATCCGCTCGACTGCATCCGGGTCTTGCCATTTGAGAGTGACGGGTACTGGCTTGACTATCAGCTTCGCTTCTGGCGGCAGGCGGACCCAGTCCTTTTCCGTGGTGACTGGTATAGCGTCCTGGGTGTCGGCATGTTCCAACAATGTCATTATCTCGCTCGGCGTAAAGCGGTGATGATCGGCGAAGGCGACGCGGCGGACGATATTGCAGCCGATCGTTTCCAGGGTCGCAAAAAATTTGGCGGGTCGGGCGATTCCGGCAAAGGCGACTACTGCACGGTCGCGCAATTTTAGCGTTTGTAGGCTCGGCGTTAGCTCGGCGTGAAGCAGCGGCACCTCGCTGCTGCCGAGTCGCGCCGCGAGGCCGGTCTCGTCGGCGCCGATCAGCACAACCGCATCGGCCCTGGCCAGACCGCGCGCAACCGGCTCGCGCAACGGGCCCGCCGGCAATCGCCGCTCATTGCCAAAACCGAACCCGGCATCGACAACCATCAGTGAGATATCCTTGATGAGCGAGGGGTTCTGGAAACCGTCATCCATGATGATCGCTTCGGCGCCTGCAGCGACCGCCAAGCGCGCACCGGCGGGGCGGTTGTCGGCGAGCCAGGTCGGCGCCCAGCGTGCCAGCAGAAGCGGCTCGTCACCGACCCTGCGAGCATCGTGCAGTTTGGCGGCAACGCGTAGCGGCCCGTGCGCTGCGCCGCCATAGCCGCGGGTAAGAAAGTGCACGGCTATGCCCCAGTCCCTGATCATCTTGGCTAGCGCGATTGCGGTGGGCGGTTTACCGCTGCCGCCGACTGTCACATTGCCGACGCAGATTATGGGCACACCCGCGCGCTTCGGTGAGATAAAGGCACGACATATTTGGTCGCAAGCTGAATAAATCGGAACAAATGGTGCGAGCAGGTTGGCCGGTAGACTTGCAGCCCGCCCAGGGTCCCAAAATCTAGGCGCGCGCATGGGCTGGCTCCGTCACGTCTCTAAGGAGGTGTAGGATTTCCGCTAGCGCCCGGTCGCTCGCGCCTCCAAGCTCTCGAGCTGCCACATCTGCCGCTTCCGCCCGCTTTCGGGTCAGCGTCGTGTTGTGCAACAGCGGTGCCAGTGCGCTGGCGAGATCGTCCGCGCGAGCAACACGGGTGAGCGCATCGGCATATTCCAGGACGCGACAGGCATCTTCAAAATTGCGCATATCCGGGCCGGCGAGAAGCGCATTGCCGAGAAGCGCCGGTTCGACCGGATTATGCCCGCCATGATCCGCAAACGAACCAGCGACAAAGACGATTTCCGAGGCCCGGTACAGGAGACCCATCTCGCCTAGGGTGTCGGCGACATAGATGTCGGTCTCCGGGGTGATATGGTCGCCCGTGCTCCTTTTGGCGACCCGGAAGCCGCGCCCGCGTAGCATGGCGTCGACCACCTCGCCACGTTCGGGATGGCGCGGAGCGATCATGGTGAGAAGACCTGGGACATCGCCGACAAGCGCGTTATGGGCCTTGGCGGCGGCGTCTTCGTCGCCGGGATGGCTGCTCGCCATGAGCCAATGGGGTCGGAAGCCAACTTCCCGCCTTAGAGCTTTGAGGGCCGTATCATTGGCGGGGAGTGGCGGGGCGTCAAATTTGATATTACCGGCGAGTCTGACCGTTGCTGCGCCCAACGATTGGAGGCGGGTGGCATCTTCCTCGCTCTGAGCGAGACATACATTAAAGGCGCTGAGGAGCGGTGCGATCAAGCGTGGCATGCGGCGCCAGCGCCTAGTGGAGCGTTCCGACATGCGCGCGTTTACCATAACCATAGGTATTTGCCGGCCCGCGACGGCAAGCACCAGATTGGGCCAGAGTTCTGATTCGACCCAGACTGCCACGTTCGGTCGCCAATGGTCGAGAAATCGCTTCACTGCTGCCGGTCGATCGATTGGGACATATTGATGCATCATGTTGTCGCTAAGGCGTTTTTCCAGTAACCGGGCTGACGTTACAGTGCCGGATGTGATCAGCACAGCGAGGCCCTTGGCACGAAGACGCTCGGCGAGCGGCAGTACGGCGAAGGATTCGCCGACGCTCGCAGCATGGGCCCAGACGAGGCAGCCTCCCGGGCGCGCTAGGCTGGCATGACCGAGGCGCTCTTGGAAGCGGGTTTCATCCTCCTTGCCCTGTCCACGTCGCCGCACTAACCAGAAGTATATAGCCGGCGCCGCGAGGTCGCTCAGGCCGCGATAGAGAGCGGGAGTTGCTAGCGCTCCGATCATGTCGTTTCTGCTTTTGCAGGCTTCACCGGCTCGACCCCCATGCGGCGGTCGGCGGTCTCCGACAATTCGTTGAGGCTACGTTCCACCTCGAACCGTGCCGCTTCGAGTGCTATCTCGTCGGCGTTTGGCGCGACATGGATTGGATTGCCCCATAGGTAGAGGCCGCGGCTAAAGGGAAGAGCGATGATAAAGCGGTCCCAGCTAGATGCCAGCCTACGACGCGAGACCGAATAGGTCGCTGGCACGATGGGTGCGCCCGATAGCCTGGCCAAGAGCACGATCCCCATCTGCGCTCGCATGCGCGGCCCTCGCGGCCCGTCCGGAGTGATGGCGACGCTGGTACCATTCTTGACGATATCCAGCATCTCGCGAAGCGCCGTGGCGCCGCCTCGCGTGGTCGAGCCACGTACCGCGCGCACGCCGAAATAATGCACCGTGCGGGCGCTCATCTCCCCGTCGCGATGCTGAGAAATCATTACCGTGAGCGGTGCGGTTCGGCGCCAGCCCGTCGGCGCCATCAACAGACGGCCATGCCAAAAGGCGGCTATTAAAGGCTTGCCGTTGCGTATCATCTCTTCCGCCGGTCCGTGCCCCTCAATGCGCCACCGGCTGGTGACATAAACCAATCGAATATAATTTGCCGCAATCCAGCACAGCAGCCCCTGAAAGGCCGAAGATTGAAGCAGTTGCTTCATGCCGGTGGGCGTGGCAGCCGGCGCACGGCTAGTCTGCCGCGCCGTCCACGCTCGCTTCGCCCATCACGCCGGCGGTGCTTCCCGGCAACAACTCCAGCGAATAGAGCCGGGCATAGGCGCCGTTCTTGGCCATCAGCGAACGGTGCGAGCCAGATTCCACTACGTGCCCCTCTTCGATATAGTGGATGATATCGGCTTCCTGTACGGTGGCAAGGCGGTGCGCGATGACGAGCGTAGTTCGCCCCTGCATGAGACGGCTGAGCGATTTCTGGATCAACCGCTCGGTCTCCGGATCGAGCGCAGATGTTGCCTCGTCAAGTAGCAGAATGGGCGCGTCCTTGAGCATGGCGCGGGCGATCGAAAGGCGCTGGCGCTGGCCGCCGGAGAGTTTCGCGCCCTGCTCGCCAATTATCGTGTCGTAACCCTCGGGCATGCCGATGATGAAGTCATGTGCGCCGGCGCTCTTCGCCGCTTCCACAATCTCTTCCGCGTTCGCGTCCATCCTGCCATAGGCGATGTTGGCATGGATGCTGTCGTCGAATAGTACAGTCTCTTGACTCACCAGGCCAATGGCGTCCCGCAACGAGGCTAGGTCGACCTTGGTCACATCCGTTCCGTCGATGAAAACGCACCCGGTATCGGCGTCATAGAAGCGCGGAATGAGATTGAGGATGGTTGATTTTCCGGCGCCGGACCGGCCCACCAACGCCACTGTCTTGCCTGCTGGTACCTCAAGCGAAATATCGTGTAGTGCCGCTGTGCCAGTCCCGTAGGTGAAGCGGACATGCTCGAAGGCGATCTCGCCGCCCGTGACCTTTAGAGTCGGCGCATTCGGCGGTCCGGTGATGGATGGCTTGGTATCGAGGATCTTGAACACTCGCTCAGTCGCGGCGAGACCTTCCTGCAAATTAGTGTTTAGATTGGCGAGCGCCTTAAGCGGCTGATAGGCAAGCAGCATGGCAGTGACGAAGGCCATGAATTCGCCCTTTGTCAGCGTGCCATCGATAACTTGCCAGCCGCCATAGAGGATGATCAACGCGATGAAAACGCCGCCCAGCGTCTCCATGATCGGCGAGGCGGCGGCTCGGGTGCGTAGCGCCTTGAAGATGAGGCGGAAGACAGTTTCAATCCGCCATTCGGTTCGCGCGGATTCGAAATCTTCCATGTTATAGGCCTTGACATGCCGCGCGCCTTGAAATGCCTCATTAAGTCGCGCGGTGAAACTTGCTAGCTCGCCGAGTGCCGAAGTCGAGACCTTGCGCATGCGCCGGCCGATGCGAACAATCGGATAAACCGCAAGCGGAAAGACGACGAAAGCGATTAACGCAAGCTTCCAATCCTTCTCGAACATGACACCTAAGAGAAAGAGCAAGGTAAGCGAATCTTTGACCGCGCCGGTAATCGCGTTGGCAACTGCGTTACGCATCAGATTGATGTCGTTGGTCATGCGTGACACCAGCTTGCCCGAGGCAGTGTCGTGGAAGAAGGCTAGGTCGAAGCGGATGACGTGGCGGAATAGGCGGTTTTGTAGATCGGCGATGATGCGCTGACCAACGAATGCCAAGAGAACGGCCTGGCCATAGGTCGACGCACCCTTGATCAGAGTGACGACTAGAATTGCGATCGGCACCGCGACCAGCATTTCGCGGTCCTGTTTGTCAAACACGTCGTCCATCACCGGTTCCATGAGATAGGCAAGTGCTGCCGTGCTGCTGGCGACTATGGCCATGAGCAGCATCGCCATGCCGAGGCGCAGCAGATGTGGCCGCACATGCTCGCGTATGAGCCGTTTCAGGAGAACGCGCGTGCTTGACGGGCGCGCTTCGGGGGTCATTTCGGACACCGGTTCGTCAGCTTTCCGCGACTTTATCTACTAATGTATTCAAGCAAGGCACGAATCATACCACGGCTGGCGGTTATCGGCCAATCGCCTCGCTTATTTCTCTGCCCATTTGCCAAGCTCAGATTTGAGCGCCTCGTGCAGATGGCCATTGCTCGCGAGGCAAGTCGCGTGTTTCGGCTGTTCTTTGTTAAATCGTAAATCCTGGCCGGCGATGCTGGTAGTCTTACCGCCGGCTTCTGCCACCAGTAAGTAGCCGGCGCAGATGTCCCAATCAGCTTTTGGCCAGGCACTGGCGGTGGCGTCGTAGCGACCCTCGGCCACCAGGGCGAGCTTATAGGCGATGGAACTGATGGCATGGATGTTCTCGGCTCGAAACCGCTCTGGCCAGCCGGCTTCGCGATGCTCTGAGCGACTTGCGAGAATGCTCGCATCTGCCATCTCCGCGCAATCACTCACCGTGATTGTTTCACCGTTGAGGCGCGCGCCGTCGCCGGCGACGGCCTCGAACATTTCGTCTGCCGCCGGATTATACACCGCGCCCATCAGCGCCCGTCCGTTGGCAATTAGCGCCACCGACACAGCAAATTCCGGTAGTCCTTTGAGGTAGCTGCTGGTGCCGTCGATTGGATCGACCACCCAGGTGCGCTCGGCAGCAAGCCGAGCGTTGCTGTCATCGGATTCTTCCGAGAGCCAGCCATAGTCTGGCCGTTCGTTCTTCAGCATGTCGCTGAGCACGGTGTTGGTTTCGATGTCCGCCTGGCAAACTGGGTGGTGCTTGCTCTTGCGCCACACCTTTTGTTCGGTCCTGAAGCGCGCGAGCGCGCAGGCGCCAGCCTCGCGCACTGCGTCTAGCAGCAATCGGTGATCAGCGCCGTCCCGCCTCTTCATTGGCCTGCCACGGTCATGTCCTCGACGCGCACGGTCGGAGCATCGACCCCGTGGCGGAATTCGAGATCGTTTGCCGGCGCGAGATTGGCGAACATGTCCTTGAGATTACCAGCCACCGTGAGCTCGTTCACCGGCCAGACAATCTCACCCTTGTCGATCCAGAAGCCCGCGGCGCCTCGGCTGTAATCGCCGGTCACCCCATTTACGCCCATGCCGATCAACTCGGTGACGTAGAGTCCGCTCTCGATATCTTTGATTAACTCCGCCGGGCTCTTTTGGCCGGGCACGAGATATAGGTTGGAGGGTGCTGGCGCGGGTGGGCCGCCGGTACCACGAGCTGCATGGCCAGTGGATTTTAGGTTCAACTGCCGCGCCGAACGCGAATCGAGCAACCAGGTGGTGAGCACACCGTCGACGATGATGTCGCTCACCCGCGTAGGTGCGCCCTCTCCGTCAAACGGGCGCGAGCGGAAGCCACGTTTGCGATGGGGATCGTCCACTACCTTGATGCCATTCGAGAAAACCGATTCGTTTAGACAGTCTTTCAGGAAGCTTGTACCGCGAGCGATCGAGGCGCCAGAGATTGCGCCCGAGAGGTGGCGGATCAGGCCGCCTGAGACGCGCGGATCATAAACCACTGGCACCGTGCCGGACGCCGCTTTCTTCGGATTGAGCCGCCTGACGGCACGTTTGCCAGCGCGATTGCCAATCTCTTCTGGGCTTTCTAAATCCTCCTCGTGGCAGGCGGAGGACCAGTCGTAATCGCGCTCCATCTCCGTGTCCTGGCCGGCGAGGACCGAAACGCTGAAAGAAAAGCGGGAGGTTTCGTATGCGCCGGAAAAACCGCCAGACGTGGCGAGCTGGGCGTGGCTCTTGCTCCAGCTTGCATTGCCACCTTCTGAATTGGTTACGCCAGGGACCGCGCGGGCTGAATCCTCAGCGCGCTTGGCCCAAGTGATCAGATTCTGCGCGTCGGGTTCACCTTTATCCGCTAGATCTAGCTCGGGCCATTTCTGCGCTAGCTCTTCGGGATTGAGCAGGCCGCAATAGGGGTCCTCGGGCACGGCGCGCGCCATGGAGATGGCGCGTTCGGCGAGCGTGTTGAGGGCATCGCCAGTGAAATCGGTGGTCGAAACTATCGCCTGGCGCTGGCCTATTAGCACTCGCAAGCCGAGATCACGGCCCTCCGAGCGTTCAAGATCCTCCGGCTTGCCAAGGCGGTAGCTGGCGCTAAGGGCAGTGTCATGGGCGATCACGGCGTCTGCTGCGTCAGCGCCGGCCTTTTTGGCCTTGTCCAGGAGCGCGTCGAGAATATCTGCGGAATCTGGGTTTCCGGTCATGCATAAGGTCCAATTGTTGTGGAAGGTCAAAATCAGTCCCGCAGCTTATATAGTGCCGGTGGGTGATTTCTGCCAGGATGCTATGGCAAATCGAGTAGGCCTTCGTGGCGCATCCAGGCGACAAGATCGGCAAACATGTTCTCAAGAGCAACTGGTTTGAAGCCGAGCTCGCGCTTCGCCTTGGAACAGTCGATAATCTGATTGCTCGACATCAGGCCGAACATTTCCTCCGTCATGCCTGGGTCGCGCTCAGCGGAGGGATAGGGCGCCGTGCCGCCGACCAGTCGGGCTACGGTCTCGCCAACTTCGGCGAAGCTCGCCTGAGCGCCGGCAAGGAGATAGCGATTGCCGCGCCGGCCCTTTTCGCAAGCGGCGATATGGGCGCGCGCCACCTCTTCGACGTGACAAAAGGCGGCGCCACCGGCACCGACCGTCTCCAGTTCACCCTTGGCGACCGCCTGGATGAAAGGCCCCCAGATCACGTTGTCGAATGGTCCGACCACATTGGCTGGGTTGACAACCACAACATCTAGTCCGCGCTCAAGCCCGGCTAATGCCGCTTCCTCGGCGAGTTTCTTAGTGCGAAAGTAATTGATTGGAATTTTACCCACATTAGAGGGCGACTCCTCATTGATCTCGATATTGTCCTGCAGCCCCCAGCTCGCACCCGACGAGGTATGAATGAAGCGCCCGGCGCCATTGGCGAGTGCGCAAGTAATCATATTAACAGTCCCGTCGATATTGTCTCGATTCTGCGCCACGTCGCTTGCGGCGTCGAAGCTGACATTGCCGGCGACGTGATAGACCGCGTCGACGCCTTCTGGCATGGCGACCTCAAGCGAGGCGGCATCGGTGATATCGCCGACGACGCGACGCGCGTCCAAGCGTGAGAGATAAGCGAGGTTGGAGCTTCTTCGGTGAAGGGCGGTGACGTCCCACCCCGTCGCGACCAGCTCCTTGACTAGATTGACGCCGATGAATCCCGAAGCGCCGGTGACGAAAGCAGTTTTTTGGCTCATATAATTATTCCTTGGTCCGCGAGGGCCACGCGTGGTGGCGTCATATGCGCTTCATAGCATTTCCACTGGCCGATCTTGGCATCGTACAGAGCCCCGTCGCTTGGCTCGGCCGGCTCGCCCTGAGATGGTCTTGGGTCACGGCGCGTGGAATCATTTCCAGATAGGCTTGCCAGAGCCGGGTAGTCCGTAATTGGGCCATTTGCGGTTGACCGTCTCGATAACTTCGTCGCTCATGCGGATTTTCTCGCCCCAGTCGCGTTTCGTTTCGGGTGGCAGCTTGTTAGTGGCGTCAAGTCCGATCTTGGAGCCGAGCCCAACTTCAGGTGAGGCAAAGTCGAGATAGTCGATCGGCGTGTTCTCCACCAGGGTAATGTCTCGCGCAGGGTCCATGCGGGTGGAGACCGCCCACATCACGTCTTTCCAGCTCCGCACGTCGATGTCGTCGTCCACTACGATGATCCATTTGGTGTACATGAACTGGCGCAAATAGGACCACACGCCCATCATCACCCGCTTAGCGTGACCGGGATATGACTTGTTGATCGATACCACGGCAATGCGGTAGCTGCAGGCCTCTGGCGGCAGCCAGAAATCGGTGATCTCTGGAAACTGCTGCTGCAGGAGAGGCACGAACACTTCGTTCAGCGCCTGGCCTAGAATGCTCGGCTCGTCCGGCGGCCGGCCGGTGAAGGTCGAGAGATAGATCGGCGTGCGCCGCATAGTGATGGCTGAGACGGTAAAGCGCGGAAACTCCTCCACCGCGTTGTAATAGCCGGTATGATCGCCATATGGCCCTTCCGGTTGGTATTCGTCGAGGCTGACATGGCCCTCTATTACGATTTCGGCTTCCGCGGGCACAGCCAAGGGCACGGTCTTACACTTTACCAGCTCGACCTTTTTCTCGCGTAATAGGCCGGCGAATTGATATTCCGAGAGAGCATCTGGTACCGGCGTAACGGCGGCGATGATGGTCCCGGGATCCGCGCCAATCACGACCGCGGCCGGCAGTGGCTCGCTCTTCTGTGCGGCCCATCGGCGATGCTGCTGGGCGCCGCCCCGATGGCGCAGCCAGCGCATCAGCGTAGTGTTCCGCCCGGTCACTTGCATACGGTAGATGCCGAGATTGTAATCGTCCTCACGTGCCTCTCCTGGGCCTTTGGTAACGACGAGTGGCCAGGTTATGAGTGGCGCCGGCTCGCCGGGCCAGCAGGTCTGGATTGGCAGACGCGCGAGATCGATGTCACTGCCGGTCCATACCACCTCTTGGCACGGTCCCGCGCTGACGTGCTTCGGCTTCATCGTCATCACCCGGCGCAACATCGGCAGCATGTCGAGCGCCTGGCGCCAGCCGTCAGGCGGTTGGGGCTGGCGTAGAAACGCGAGTAGTTCGCCAATCTCACGTAAATTCTCCGGCTTTCGCCCCATACCTATGGCAACCCGCTCGACGGTGCCGAACAAATTGACCAGCATTGGCATGCCGAAAATTTTGCCGTCCGCGCCGGCAACATTCTCGAACAGTACCGCCGGTCCACCCTCGGCGAGCAGCCGTGTCTGAATTTCCGTCATCTCTAATTCGGGCGAAACCGGTGTGGCGACACGCGACAGCGCGCCTTCGCTTTCGAGTCGCCGCAGAAAATCGCGTAATGAGTTGTAGGACATTGAGTTTCCGAGGTGTTTTTCGGCTGGTGACTACAAGACTATCGTTCTGGCGCTTTCAAAGCCATACTGAGCGAGTATGTCCAATTTTGCTCTCTAATCGCGCGCGACTCGAGAAAATTTTCCAGGAAATTGCAGATGCGGACGGTGGCTTCGATGGCGAGGGCGTTGGCGGCATGGGCGAGGTCAACAAGCGCATCGACGAGGTGCGCGGCATCCTTGCTGAGATGCCGCTTGGCCTAACGCAATTGCAGGAGCGCATTGACAACGATCCGGATTTATCTGGCTTCAGCCGAAAGCGCAGACCCGAGGCGCTGACAGATTATATCGGCTTTGCCATCGGCCTGATCCATCTCCAGCCTGCCGTAGCACGGGGCCGCATCATTGGAGTCGCCACCAATGACTGACGTGATGGCCGAATTGGTCGCCACCGCGCTAGATTACCCCTTTCCACGCGCGGGCCATTCCTTTCTGTTCGCTGACGGCGAGACGCTGGACCTGGCAGATTACGGCGCGGATGGGTTAGACGTGGCGCTAGCGCAATGTGGCGCAGCGCCGATGGCCGAGCGCACCGCCGTGCTTGCCTATGGCGCCAATGCAGCGCCCACTCGGCTTGAACGCAAATTTGCGTCTCAAACGCCAGGCGCGGTCTTTCCCGTGATCGAAGCGCGGTTACATGATTTCGATATCGTCTACGCGAGTCACTTCTCGAGCTACGGCTCGTTACCGGCGACGCCAATTTCGTCGCCCGGCACGACGGTGCAGGTCGCGGTGATTTATCTGGATGGCAATCAACTCGTGCGCATGCACGAAACTGAATTGTCGCGCCAAAGCTATGTTTTTGGGCGACTCAATTGCGTCAGGCTTGTGCTTGACGAGATCGGCTCACTGGATTCTGTATATAGCTACTGGACCCGACATGGTTCTTTCAACGTCGGCTGCAGCCCATTGGCGCTCGCGGCGCTCTCGGCGGAGGGGCGGCGATTCGAAGCAGTGGCGCAAGACGCAGCCCAGCGTCTCGCACGTGACTATCTGGCCCCAGGCTGCGATCTGAATAAATTTATTGCCGAGACGGCTTCAGAACTTGCGATTTGCCAAGAACGCAGCCGCGCGCTCAGTGAGGGCGCGCCGCCTTTTGATCACCCACAACACGAAATCTTGGCGACGGGATCAGATCGGCTTTAGCCGATGGCCTGCGCTCCGACGATTCCGGCGAAGAAGAAGGCGCCAACCCAGAAATTGAGTTTGAACATTTGTAGGCAGTCGGCGGCGTTATCGATCTTTACTCTTGCGCTCTGCCATATGAACAGAAGCGCCGCGGCAGCCAGCCCGGCGTAGAATGGCCAGGCTGTCTCCGCCAGCGCACCGGCTGCGGCGAATCCAGCGACCGTGAGTCCATAGAAAACCCAGAGCCAAGGCCGGGTCTTGTCCCCAAGGGCAAGGGCGGAGGATTTCACGCCGATCAGGGCGTCGTCTTCTTTGTCTTGATGGGCATAGATAGTATCGTAACCGAGGGTCCAGGCAATGCCGCCCGCATAGAGTAAGCCCGCAGGCCAGGCGATCCCGCCCTCAACGGCCGCCCACCCCAAAAGCGCACCCCAATTGAAGGTGAGACCCAGAAAAACCTGTGGCCAATAGGTAACGCGTTTCATCAACGGATAGGTAAAAATGAGGGCAAGGGACGCGAAGCCGATTAGAATCGTAAAGAGGTTAAATTGCAGCAGGATTGCCAGGCCACCTGATAACAACAGGGCGAGTAAAAAAAGGGCACTCTTGACGCTGATGGCGCCGGAGGCGATGGGACGGTCACGGGTGCGTACAACGCGGGCGTCGAAATTGCGGTCGACAATATCGTTATAGACGCAGCCGGCGCTTCGCATCACTAGTGCTCCGGCGGCGAACAGCGCGAGGAGACGGGCATCCGGAAAACCGTCTGCCGCCAGTGCGATGCTCCAAAGACACGGCCATAACAACAGCCAGGTGCCGATCGGCTTGTCGAGCCGGGTTAGCCGCACGAAGGGGCGGAGAGGCGCCGGCACCAGGCTGAGGAGCAGATTGCCGTCGCTTGGGGGCAGGGTGTCCGGTGGAGAAGGGCGCGCTATCATGGCAGATGGTGATATCTTGGCCGCGCAGCGGAGACAAGAGAGGACCGGGAAATGGCGACGGAAAAAAACCACAAGGTAAGGAAGCGCCGAGTTCGGCTCTTCGTCGACACACCGCTTGCTGCCGGCAGCGAAACGAACCTGACCGCAGCGCAGGCACATTATTTTGGCAATGTGATGCGCCTCAAGCCGGGCGATTCAATCCTCGTATTTAATGGGTGCGACGGCGAATGGCGCGCGACAATCGTTATGCTACAACGCAGTAAGGGAATTCTTGCGATTGAGGAGCGCACCCGACAGCAAACGAACCCATCCGGACCAATGCTTCTCTTCGCGCCGCTCAGAACGGCGCGTAACGCTTTCCTTATTGAAAAATCAGTCGAACTCGGTGTTGGCGCGCTGCAGCCAGTGACGACCGCCCATAGTCAGATCCGGCGTGTAAATTCAGAACGCTTTCGGGCGCAGACGATCGAGGCAGTTGAACAATGCGGCAGATTGACAGTGCCGGGCATCCACCCGCTCGTGTCCCTGCCGCGTCTGCTCACCGATTGGCCGCAAGAGCGGCCCATTCTATTCTGCGACGAGACCGGCGGCTCGCCGGCACTCGGGGCTATCAGCTCAATTACCGCTGCTACACCAGACGTGGCTTGGTCTATTCTGATAGGCCCGGAAGGCGGATTTTCGCTGCTAGAGCGGGAGCGCTTGAGATCGCGCACCGGCACGTTCTCGGTCTTCCTCGGGCCGAGAATTTTGCGTAGCGAGACCGCTGCAATTGTTGCGCTTAGTCTATGGCAGGCCGCCATAGGGGACCTGAGATACGACGATTCCGACACCGTTCCATAGCCTTGTACAGTCCCTCTCCTTGCGGCCCTAGGCTATTCGTCGTATCAGGGACGCACGGAACCACCGCCACCCTAACATTTGTTCCGGAGCGCTGATGGACCAAATTACCAACTCGCCCCTTCAAGAGGCCATAGAGAGAAACGACCTGATCGCCTATGTCGAATCCGGCTGTAGGCCGCGCGGCAAATGGGCAATCGGCACGGAGCATGAAAAATTCGGCTATCGCTTGAGCGATCTCCGCCCACTGCCCTATGACGGCCCGGACGGTATCCTCGCCATGCTGGAAGGTTTGCAGTGCTATAAATGGACTCCCTATTTCGAGGGCGAGAACGTCATCGCCCTGACCAAGGATGACGGCTCGTCTGTGACTCTCGAGCCGGGGGGGCAGTTCGAGCTTTCCGGCGCCCCTCTGCCGAATTTACATCGTGTCTGCGACGAAGTGCACACTCACCTTGATCAGGTTGCGACGGTGGCAAAGGAGTTGGGTGTCGGATTTCTCGGCGTCGGCTTTCAGCCGAAATGGAAGCGCGAGGACATATCCTGGATGCCCAAAGGGCGATACGGTATCATGCGCAAATACATGCCGACCAAGGGCGATCTTGGTCTCGATATGATGACACGCACCTGCACGGTCCAGGTCAATCTCGATTTTGACAGCGAGGCTGATATGGTGCGTAAACTTAGAGTTTCGTTGTCCCTGCAACCGGCGGCCGTCGCGCTATTTGCCAATTCACCCTTCGTCGAGGGCAAGCCCAGTGGATTCCTAAGCTACCGCAGCCATGTTTGGACGCGCACCGACCCGGATCGCTGCGGCCTTCTCCCCTTTGTCTTCGAGGACGGCATGGGGTTCGAGCGTTATGTCGATTACGTGCTCGATGTGCCGATGTATTTCGTTATCCGCAACGGCAATTATATCGACGTCTCCGGCCAGTCCTTCCGCGATTTTCTTGACGGCAAGCTGCCCGGCCTTGAAGGCGAACGCCCGACCATCAAGGATTGGGAAGATCACATGACGACGATCTTCCCCGAGGTACGCGTCAAACGCTACATGGAAGTACGCGGCGCTGATGGCGGGCCATGGGGACGGCTCTGCGCCTTGCCGGCGCTTTGGGTTGGATTACTTTACGATTCCGCCGCTCTGAACGAAGCTGAGGCGCTCTGCCGTGATTGGCCATATGACGAGATTGTCCGAGCTCATGAAGAAGTAGCGCGGAGCGGATTTCGAACAGAGCTTGGCGGGCGCATGATCCAGGATATCGCGTGCGACGTGGTTCGCATTGCTCGAGACGGGTTGGAGCGCCGCGCCGTTGCCGGCAATCATGATCCTGACGAGCGCGGTTATCTTACCACCTTGCAGCAACAAGCCGAGTCGGGGCTCACGCCAGCGGAGGACCTGCTCGACGCTTATTCAACGAGGTGGAACGAGAATGTTGACCTGCTGTTCGATGAGTATGCCTACTGAGCGGGCGGCCGCGCCCGTCTGGGGAAGCAGAGATGCGCTACCGCGTTAATCCGGTTGTCTCGGCTGTTTCGCCACCACCCATTCCAGAGGCGTGGAAGTGGATTGAGGGGCGGCGCTTTCCTAGCGATAAGCCGCTGATCGATCTTGCTCAGGCCGAGCCTAGCTATCCACCGGCGGAGGAACTGCTCTCTCACCTTGCGCAAGAAATTCACCGACCCGAGTTGTCGCGCTATACCGATATTCGCGGCACGGCCGCGTTGCGCACAGCCTTCGCCGAGCATTTAGTCGATTTCTATGGTGCCGATATCGCGTCTGCTGATATCGGTATCACGGCGGGTTGCAATCAAGCCTTTTGCCTTGCCATGATGGCTCTCACCGGGCCGGGCGACGATGTCATTCTGCCGGCGCCCTATTATTTCAATCATGATATGTGGCTCGGCATGCTCGGCGTTACTACAGTGCCGCTCGAATTCCGTGCCGAGGTGGGCGGCGTGCCGGATGTGGAAGAGGCAGCGGCAAAAATCACCGGCAAGACCCGTGCCATTGTGCTCGTTAGCCCCAACAATCCGACCGGCGCGATCTATCCATCCGAGACGATCGCGGCGTTTTTCTCGTTGGCCCGCGAGCACCGCATCGCCCTTGTGCTTGACGAGACTTATAAGGATTTTCTCCCGATCGACGGCGTGCCGCACGGGCTCCTGCGCCACGCCGGATGGCGTGATAACCTCATCCAACTGTTTAGTTTCTCCAAAGTCTATGCCCTCACCGGGCACCGGGTGGGTGGGCTGGTTGCTGGGCCAGACTTATTGGCGGAGGTAGCCAAGGCGATGGATTGTGCCGCCATCTGTGCACCAGCGATAGGCCAGGAATCGGTGCTCTACAGCTTGAAACACCTTGACGATTGGAAGGCGGAGAAACGTATGCTCAGCCTAGCCCGGCTCGACGCATTTCGACATGCCCTTGCCTACAACACACTCACTTATAAGCTCGTCAGCGCTGGTGCCTTTTTTGCTTATTTACGCCACCCTCATGACGGCTATAGCGCCTTTGAAGTCGCACGTCGGCTGGCAAACGAACAGAATATGCTGTGCCTGCCGGGCACCTTTTTTGGTCCCGGCCAGGATAAATTTCTGCGCTTCTCCTTCGCCAATGTTGAAGCCGACAGGATGGGCGAAATTGCTGCACGTCTCGTGGCAAGCCAAACGATGTTTTAGCCCCCATGTTATGTTTATTGCACGAAATTTAGCGCTGTGATTGGGTGGCGACAGGTAGGGGAGCAATCCCTCAAAGCTTTGCGCACAAGGCTTGCCGTCGAGGAATAGGTCGTCACCGGGCAGGTCGTAACGCTCAATTGACCGTTGATACTATTAATCAGGTCTGCGTGCCCCCGACGGTAATGCTGTCGACAAGAAGGGTCGGCAGACCAACGCCGACGGGCACGCCCTGGCCCGCTTTGCCGCAGGTGCCGATGCCGGGGTCAAGGGCGAAAGCATTGCCGATGGCACTCACCTTGGTAAGCACGTTCGGACCGTTACCGATCAGGCTTGCGCCTTTCAGAGGTGCGGTAGTCTTGCCGTCCTCGATGAGATAGGCCTCGGAGGCGGAGAAGACAAATTTACCCGAGGTGATGTCGACTTGGCCGCCACCGAAATTGCGGGCATAGACGCCGCGCTTGGTTTGCTTGATGATCTCCTCCGGGTCGCGCTCGCCGGCCAACATGAAAGTGTTGGTCATGCGCGGCAGAGGCGCATGCGCGAAGCTTTCGCGTCTTCCATTGCCGGTTGGCGCCATGCCCATCAGGCGCGCGTTCATGCGATCGTGCAGATAGCCGCGTAAGATTCCGTTCTCGATCAGCGTGGTACTTCCGCTCGGCGTACCTTCGTCGTCGATGGTGAGCGAGCCGCGACGCCCACTGATGGTGCCGTCGTCGATCACTGTGACGCCGTCTGCTGCCACACGCTCGCCGAGTAGGCCGGCAAAGGCCGAGGTTTTTTTTCGGTTGAAATCGCCCTCGAGGCCGTGGCCGATGGCTTCGTGCAACAGGATGCCGGGCCAGCCAGGGCCGAGCACCACCGGGAACTCGCCGGCCGGCGTCGGCACAGATTCCACGTTTACCAGCGCTTGGCGCAACGCTTCATCGACTTGCCCTTGCCAGGCATCGGGCGCGATATATTGTCCGTAATCCGACCGACCGCCGACGCCATAAGAGCCGGTTTCTTGACGGTCGCCGTGCTTCACCATCACTGAGACGTTGAGACGCACCAGCGGACGGATGTCCGTGGCGCGCTGGCCATCGGCGCGGAGAATTTGTACTGCCTGCCATTCGCCGGTAAGAGAAATCATCACCTGATCGACGCGAGAATCGCACGCTCGCGCATAGGCATCAATTTCGCCGAGGAGCGATATCTTCGACTCGAAGGGCAAGCTGCTCAGCGGATTGTCGTCGTCATAGAGCGAGTGGTTGGTAGGCCGCGGCGCCAGCGCAGCACTGCCTGAATGACCACCGCGCACGGCTTTCACCGTGCTCGCTGCGCGGCGTATCGCTTCCTCACTCAGTTGAGAGGAATGGGCATATCCAGTTGCTTCTTCGGCGATCGCGCGCAGACCGAAGCCCTGTGTCGTATCGAAGCTCGCATTTTTAAGCTGGCCATCGTCAAAGGAGAGGCTCTCGCTCTGGCGGTATTCGAGAAAGAGTTCGCCATCGTCCATGCCGTCGAGTGCCTCCTCCACGATGTTCTCTGTGCGCGTCTTATCAAGTCCTGCGCGAGTGAAAAACAGATCGTCGGTAGCGGCAAAATTGCTCATATCGAATTCCTGATTAGGGCTGGGCGGACTGGTTAAATGCGTAGCCAAGCATATGGCCGCGATTCGCAGCGAGCCAAGCATTTGCGCGAAATAAATGTTTGCCGCGCCGCACTCGGATCTCAAAAAATAACGAAATGCGCGACAATTCGACGCAGGTGGTGGCGGCAAGCACAGTGGTATACCCGTGATTAGAGCAGGTGAAATATCACTATAGCATTACATATCAATATCTTAGGGAAATAATTTCGCCGAATTACTGGACCGATCACATGTGCGTGAAATAATTCATCCACTGTTGTCGGATTTGGCCCTCTAATGGCTTACATCGAAGGCTGTCTACAATTATAGTCTGGCCGCGCTGCGACGGGGTTTTCAACCGGACACCTGTTTGCGGGCACCAAGCAAACTGGCGGCTAAAGTAATCGCTGGGGTGAAGGATACGGATGATGCTTAAAACAAAACTAACTGCTCTAGCAGCTTTCCTGACAACAATCATCACGGGCGCCAGCATCGTTTCGGCACAGCAGCCAACGGATTGGCAGCTTGGCTTTCAAGATGCGCACAGCCCAACGATGGAGCGTATCATAAGCCTTAACGACATATTGCTTTGGATTTGTGTTGCCATCTCGGTGTTTGTGATAGGTCTGATGGCCTATATTTTCCTTCGCTTCAATCGCAAACGTAACCCAACTCCGAAAAAGTTTTCACACAATTCTCTCATTGAAGTGATTTGGACTGTGGCTCCGGTAATTATTCTGGTCGCCATAGCGGTGCCCTCCCTTCGCCTACTTTTCTACATGGATAGGACAGATGATCCAGAGATGACCATCAAGGCGATCGGTCATCAGTGGTATTGGTCCTATGAATACCCTGATCTTGGTGAGGACATTTCGTTCGACGCGGTGATGCTGCAAGAAGACGAGCTTGAGGACGGGCAGCCCAGATTGCTTGCTACTGATGAAACGGTCGTTGTGCCTGTGGATACCAACATTCGTTTGTTGGTTACAGCTGGTGACGTAATCCACGCTTGGACAATTCCCTCCTTTGGAATCAAAATCGACGCTATTCCTGGACGAGTTAACGAAGGCTGGTTCCGTGTCGATACGGAAGGCATTTACTACGGCCAGTGTTCGGAACTGTGCGGCCGTGACCATGCCTTTATGCCAATCCAGGTAAAGGCGGTCTCTAAAGAGGAATATGCTGAATGGGCGGCGTACGCTCAGGAAGAGTATGCTGGCGATGTAAGCAATTCGGACGTTGCAGTGGCGCGACTTGAAGCGGCGGAATAAGCGGGTAAGGAAGGACACTAGTTATGGCTCATAGTGAAGTAGGATACGGCGCCCACGCCGACCACCACGCGCCTCGCGGCATTACCCGTTGGCTTTATTCCACCAATCACAAAGACATCGGGACGATGTATCTAGTCTTTGCGATGATCTTTGGCGTGGTTGGCGCGGCACTTTCAATTCTAATGCGAGCGGAACTTTCATCGCCCGGCATGTCGATTTTTGCTGACAACCCGCATTATTTTAACGTCTTCGTGACCTCTCACGGTCTGATTATGGTGTTTTTCTTCGTCATGCCCGCATTTATTGGAGGTATGGGGAACTGGATGGTGCCGTTAATGATCGGTGCGCCTGATATGGCCTTCCCGCGAATGAACAACATAAGTTTTTGGCTCCTGGTCCCAGCCGGCGCTCTTTTGGTGGGTTCACTCTTCGTACCGAGTACGGCGGGCGGGGCGACCGGTGTCGGTGGCGGTTGGACAGTCTATGCGCCTCTATCGACCTACGGACAACCTGGTCCGGCAATGGACATGGCAATTTTTGCGCTGCATTTGGCAGGTGCTTCGTCAATCCTAGGCGCAATTAATTTTATTACCACCATACTTAACATGCGTGCGCCGGGTATGACGTTGCACAAAATGCCACTCTTTTCCTGGTCGATCCTGGTCACCGCTTTCCTGCTCCTGCTCTCGTTACCGGTACTCGCAGGCGCAATTACCATGCTTTTGACAGATCGCAATGTAGGCACCACATTCTTTGACCCTGCAGGTGGTGGCGATCCCGTGCTGTTCCAGCACCTGTTCTGGTTCTTCGGCCATCCCGAAGTTTACATTCTCATTCTGCCGGGTTTTGGTATCGCGAGCCATATCATTTCGACCTTCTCCCGTAAGCCTGTATTCGGTTATCTCGGAATGGCCTACGCTATGGTAGCGATTGGCTTTATCGGTTTCGTTGTGTGGGCACACCACATGTATACGGTGGGTATGGATGTTAACACCCGCGCCTATTTTGTGGCCGCGACGATGGTTATTGCGGTGCCAACAGGCATTAAGATTTTCAGTTGGCTAGCTACCATGTGGGGCGGTTCAATCGAATTCAAAACACCCCTATTGTGGGTTTTAGGCTTTATCTTCTTGTTCACTGTTGGCGGCGTTACAGGGATTGTATTGGCTAACGCCGGCGTTGATATTGCGTTGCACGACACTTACTACGTTGTTGGTCATTTCCACTACACCATGGCGATTGCCGCTGCATTCCTAATTTTTGCAGGCTTTTACTATTGGTTGGGCAAAATGTGCGGCCGGCAATACCCAGAGATTTTGGGAAAGGCTCACTTTTGGATTACCTTCATCGGCGTCAATATGACGTTCTTCCCGATGCATTTTCTTGGCGCAGCTGGCATGCCGCGGCGCATCCCTGACTATCCGGACGCCTATGCGGGCTGGAATATGGTTGCCACCATCGGCTCCTATATATCTGCCGTGGGAATCGTAATGTTTCTCTTTATCGTTTTGTACACTCTTACCCGAGGCAAGAAGTGCGAGCCCAATCCTTGGGGCGAGGGCGCAGACACGTTAGAGTGGACTGTCGATTCACCGGCGCCGTTCCATACTCACGAAGAGCTGCCACGCATCCGTTGATCGGATTGTACTGAAAGGCACTGAACAAGTGACGGCAATTGACTACACGGTAACCGGCGAGGAGCGGTCTAGGTATACCGAGGAGGTCGCGGTACGCGACTTTCTGGCGCTGCTTAAGCACCGTGTAATGTCACTGGTCGTGTTCACCGCTTTGGCAGGCATGCTGCTGGCGCCTGGAAGTCTACATCCGGTATTGGCTGTGGTGGCTATTCTCTGCGTTGCCGTAGGTGCGGGCGCATCGGGCGCAATCAATATGTGGGTGGATCGGGATATTGATGCGCTTATGTCGCGTACACGGAACCGCCCGATCCCAGCCGGCCGGGTCGCTCCTAACGTTGCTCTCGGTTTTGGCATATCACTCGCGGTCGCCTCGGTCTCAATCATGGCGCTCGCGGTGAACGGCATGGCGGCAGGTTTATTAGCTTTTACAATCTTCTTTTATGTTGTTGTTTATTCAATCGTCCTAAAGCGCCGCACGCCGCAAAACATCGTTATTGGCGGTGCCGCCGGGGCATTTCCGCCGATGATAGGCTGGGCTGCCGTTGGCGGCGAGGTGGCTTGGGCGTCGGTTGTATTATTTGCCATTATTTTCCTGTGGACGCCGCCGCATTTTTGGGCGTTGGCGTTATATAAGCGTGGCGATTATGATAAAGCCGGTGTGCCCATGCTCCCGGTTGTTGCTGGAAGACGCACGACATCATGGCAGATTCTTGCTTATACGGTGGCACTTCTCCCAGTCACACTCGCGCCCTGTTTCATCGGTCTCTCCGGCGCGATCTATGGTGCTGGTGCGCTCGCTCTTGGGCTCATTTTCCTGGGCTATGCCGTTTCTGTGATCCGCGATGTTGGTGAGCGCAGCGCCCGACGCATGTTTCCCTTCTCAATCCTTTATCTCTTTTTGATCTTCGTGCTGCTGTTGGTCGATCAGAGTCTGCCCATCACGCTCTAGTCCAATGCCTAACGCCACGCCTGACAAGGAATATCACCGCCGCCGCCGATGGAAGAACTATGCCCTCGCTGGTGTGTTACTAGGCTTGGTGGTGCTGTTCTTCTTTATTACCCTGGCGCGTATGGGAGGCGGTTGATATGGGAGGCTCCCTCAGACGCAAACGTTTGACTCTGGTTGTCCTGGGCGGCGTGGTGTTCGGTATGATCGGTCTCTCTTTTGCCGCAGTACCGCTCTACGATTTGTTCTGCCGGGTAACCGGCTTCGGTGGCACGACGCAGACCGCTGAGCAACCGCCGACCGAGGTTGGCGATCGGGTGGTTACGGTACAGTTTAATTCGGACGTGTCTAGCGATGTACCCTGGCGTTTCAAGCCAATTCAGCGCGAGATCAGCCTGCGCGTCGGAGAGGTTGGTCTAGCCTTTTATAGAGCGATCAATGAATCCAATCGAACTGTACTAGGTACGGCAACTTTCAATGTAACTCCGCAAAAGGCGGGTGTCTATTTTACCAAAATTGATTGTTTTTGCTTTGAGGAGCAACTGCTTAGGCCTGGTGAAAGTGCGGATCTGCCTGTCACCTTTTTCGTCGACCCAGAAATCGTGGATGATCATAATTTGGATGACGTCAAGACGATCACCCTTTCCTATACCTTTTTTGACCAAGGTGAGGAAATCTTGGAAGATTATCTGGTTGAGAAGGCGCAACTTGCAAGTCGCGAACGCGTAACGAAACGAAACTGAAATGGAATCAGCCCAATCCCTACGAAGGTCCGACTGGACCGCGGAGTGACGATATGAGCGACACGACACATACTAACGGCCACGATTATCATATGGTCAAGCCGAGCCCCTGGCCGGTTCTTGGAGCGTTGGCGGGCGGCACTCTGTTGGGAGGCTCGATCCTTTATTTCCATGGTGACCAAATTTGGCTGATGTGTATCGGTTTAGCGCTGACGCTGGCCACTATGTATTTCTGGTGGCGTGACGTGATCCGCGAAGCGACTGATGAAGGTGCCCATAATCCGGTTGTAACTCGAGGCCTGCGGTTCGGCATGGTCCTCTTCATCGCTTCTGAGGTTATGTTCTTCGCCGCATTCTTCTGGGCGTTCTTCAACGCCTCAATCATGCCGCCAGAGACCATCGAATTTACTTGGCCGCCTCCAGGGGTTGATACGATGTATCCCTGGGATTTGCCGCTGATCAATACCATCATATTGTTAACTTCAGGTGTGACGTGTACATGGGCGCATCACGCGCTAAAGCACAACAATCGTAAGCATCTGATCGCCGGTTTGGCTCTGACTGTTCTTCTTGGCGTGATCTTTCTATGCGTTCAAGGCTATGAATATGCTCATGCGCATTTCGCATTCCGCGACGGCATTTATTCCTCCACCTTCTTCATGGCGACCGGCTTCCACGGTTTCCATGTCACCGTCGGTGCGATCTTCCTGGGTGTTTGTCTGTGGCGCGCGATGAAGGGTCATTTTAAACCGGAGCAACATATCGGCTTCGAGGCAGCGGCCTGGTATTGGCACTTTGTTGACGTCGTCTGGCTGTTTCTCTTCGTATGGGTATATTGGTGGGGCGGCGCGTAAGCGTTTTCTACTTCCAGCGCTGCATTGATTGCCGCGTCGCAAACCCAAAGTTTCAAGGTGCCTGCGAATTCCGGAGGGGGCTCGCGGGCATCGCCATTCTGGCCTAGGATATGCCGCCCGCGCCGGGTATCGACTATTGGAGATTTCGCAAATACATGGCTGAAACGCCGAATCATTCCGTCTCCGCGTTGCGTGCCGGCCTATTGTGCTGCTGTCCCGAATACGGTAACGGGCGGCTTTATTCGGGCTATTTGCAAGTCGTCGAGAGCCGCAATGTTTGTGGTTTTGCACTCAGAAAACACGATACCGGCGACGGTCCAGCGGGCTTCGTGGTGCTTATTTTCGGTGCCGTCACTGTCGCCTTGGCGATGTGGGTCGAGCTCGCCTATCAGCCACCCTATTGGGTGCACCTCATGATCTGGGCACCTACAATTCTCGTCGCCTGCCTTGCGACGCTACGGCCGGCCAAGGCGATTCTGGTCGCGCTCCACTACAAACACAAGGTTTTGGATTTTGACCAAAGTTCCTGAGACATCCCTCCCTCGCGCCCGCCGGTGGATCGTGTTTGTAGCTATCCCGGGCGTTCTGATTTTGCTGGCACTGGGTTCTTGGCAGGTGCATCGCCTAGTTTGGAAGAACAACGTGAACGAATTTCGCCAGGTGCAGTCCCAATCTGAGGCAATCGCTCTACCGAGCCACTTGGCGGATGTTGAGGCCATGCTCTATCGACCGGTCTGGTTTGACGGAGCGTTCCACCACGATCAGGAAATGTATCTTGGCGCACGCTCCTACAACGGCAATCCTGGTTATCATGTAATTACCCCGTTTGAGCGCGCCGACGGTGGCGGTGTGTTGCTTGTTAATCGCGGCTGGGTTCCACCCGACCGCAAGGGTCCAGCGCGCCGGGCCGATGGACAGATCGCCGGTCAGGTGCGCATCGAAGGCCTTCTTACCAGTAGCAACATCCCCGGATGGCTGACACCGGAGAATGTGCCAGAGGAGAATTTTTGGTATTGGGTCGATCTGCCCTCTCTTTATCGCCAAGCTGGTCTTGTGCCGCTTGATTATCTCGTCGACGCCGGCCCGACGGTGAATCCTGGAGGCTATCCTATCGGCGGGCAGACGAAAACTGAGCTCCGAAACGAGCACTTGCAATATGCCGTTATCTGGTTTGCGCTCGCCGTGTGCCTTTTGGGCATTACCTATCTGATGTTGCACGGCGCGAGGCAAAAGAAAGTGGAAACCGGCTCTTGAGTGCCTATCGACAGCTGGAAGAGCGTTTCGACCGCCTCGGTAATTTGAGCGGAGCGACTGCGGTGCTGCAGTGGGACTGGGCCGCCATCATGCCGACCGGTGGCGCTGAGGCGCGCGCCCGTCAGCTTTCCGAACTTGACCTCATTCGACATGAAATCATCACGGACGCGCGCCTTGCCGATTTGCTCTGCGAGGCGGAATCGACGCGCGAAGCGCTAGACCCCTGGCAAAATGCAAATCTTACCGAGATGCGCCACCGCTGGGCGCATGCCAACGCCCTCCCCGCCGATTTGGTGGCGGCGCTCAGCGCGGCCACTTCGGAATGTGAACTTGTCTGGCGCAGCGCGCGTGCGTCTAGCGATTATCCGGCTTTTCAAAAGGCTTTTGAGCCTCTGCTTGCCTTGGTGCGCGAAAAGTCGGCCGCAAAATCGACGGCGCTCGGCCTGAGCAACTATGATGCCTTGATTGATGGCTACGATCCCGGTTTCACGTGCGCTGAGATCGACATTATTTTTGCGGATCTCGCGGCGTTTCTCCCTGCTTTCTTAGGCGAGGTATTGGAGAAGCAGGGTGCGACGCTTGCACCGGTCGTGCCTGAGGGTCCGTTCCCCCTAGACAAGCAGCGCGCTCTCTCCTGCACCCTGATGGACCGGATCGGTTTCGATTTTGAACATGGTCGCCTGGATGAGAGCCACCATCCGTTCTGTGGCGGCATCTCGGAAGATGTACGCATCACCACGCGCTATGACGAGGCGGATTTCACCTCTTCCCTTATGGCGGTGCTTCACGAAACTGGCCATGCAGTCTACGAGCGCGGTCTGCCTCGCAAGTGGTGCACTCAACCGGTCGGTGAAGCACGCAGTATGAGTCTGCATGAGAGCCAATCGCTGCTGATGGAGATGCAGGTCTGCCGCGGCAGCGAGTTTTTCCGATTCGTCGCGCCCCTGATACGCGAGGCTTTTGGCGCGGCGGATGCTGATACTGCTTTTGCGTCCGACAACCTCCACCAACTGGCGCTTTGCGTAGAGCCGGGTCTCATCCGCGTCGATGCTGACGAGGTGACCTATCCGGCCCACGTCATGCTGCGCTATCATCTGGAAAAGGCGATGATCGCCGGCGACTTGCAAGCTGCAGATTTGCCTGGCGCCTGGAGCGAGGGAATGCTCGAGTTTCTCGGCCTAACGCCAGAGACCGATAGCGACGGCTGCCTACAGGATATACACTGGGCGGCTGGCGAGATCGGCTATTTTCCGAGCTATACACTGGGTGCGCTGATCGCGGCGCAACTCTTCTCCAGCGCGCGCACCCAACTCACGGATATTGGAGACGAGCTCGCCGGTGGCGAGTTCCAGGGTCTGCTTGCCTGGCTTGGAGATAAGGTACACAGCCAGGCATCGCGTTATTCCAGCCATGAGCTGATAGAACGCGCCACTGGCCGCCCCCTTGGGATAGATGCCTTCAAGGCTCATCTTGAGGCGCGCTATCTTGCCTGAGCCTCGCTTGGGGTTGGGTTGCCCGGGAGGCGGCGCGGCGTATAGTCTAGCTATCTGTTTAATAATGCCTGAGAGTCGTCGCTCATGCGTTACATAAGTACGCGCCGCACGGATGATGTGGGCGCGACGTTCGAGGACGTACTGCTCTCCGGGCTCGCGCGCGACGGCGGATTGTTCGTACCGGAAAGCTGGCCCGCGCCCTTTTCGACCGCTGAGATCGAACAGCTTGCGGCTCTAGACTATCCCGGCCTCGCTGTGCGTTTGACTGATCGCTTCGTCGGCGATGTTATCGATACCGATACGCTCAAACGCATGGCGCGGGAATGTTATGCCACTTTTGGTCATCCGGCGACAGCGCCACTTACTCAGATCGGCTCTAGCCTATGGCTGATGGAGCTCTTTCACGGTCCCACACTATCGTTCAAAGATTACGCCCTGCAATTAGTCGCTCGATTGTTCGATTATGTGGTGGCGAAGCGTGGCCAGAAACTGACTATCCTCGGCGCGACCTCTGGCGATACGGGTTCCGCCGCAATTGAGGCTTGCCGAGGGCGCAAGAATCTTTCCATCGTTATTCTCCATCCGGCGGGCCGGGTTTCGGAAGTGCAGCGCCGGCAAATGACCACTGTGGATGCATCCAATGTTCACAATATCGCTGTCGAGGGCACTTTCGACGATTGTCAGGCTCTGGTGAAGGCCGCCTTCGGCGATCTTGCTTTCCGCGATGCCAACAATCTAGCGGCAGTCAATTCGATCAACTGGGCGCGGATCATGGCGCAGACAGTCTATTACGCTTACGCTGCGCTCGCCCTCGGCACCGCGGCCAGGCCGGCGCGCTTCGTGGTGCCGACGGGGAATTTTGGCAATGTCTATTCCGGCTATGTCGCGGCCAAGCTTGGTTTTCCTATTTCTGGCATGCATATTGCGACCAATGCCAACGATATTCTCGCTCGTTTCTTCGCCGGTGCTGGCTACCGCAAGAGCAACGTCATTGCTAGCATCAGTCCGAGCATGGACATTCAGGTGGCGAGCAATTTCGAACGCCTTCTCTTTGATCTGTATGACCAGGACGGTGCCGAAGTGAGGGCGCTGATTGCCGATTTGGAAACCAACGGCGGCTTTGATGTATCGGCCGACAAGCTCGCGGTGGCGCGCCAACAGTTCACTGCGCTCCGCGTTGAAGATGCGCAAGCACTTAAATGCATGGCACGCACCTGGCGGCAATGCGGCATTTTGATAGACCCGCATAGCGCCGCTGGTCTCGCTGCCGCTGAAGACGACATGGACCATACTCCGACAATTTGTCTTGCTACCGCTCATCCAGCGAAATTTCCCGATTCGGTAGAGCGGGCGACGAGCGTCCGCCCCGATTTGCCAACAGCGCTCGCCGATCTCTTGCAGCGTCCCGAGCGGGTTATTCGATTGCCCAATGATTTAGCTGCAGTAAAGGAAGTCGTTGCCCTGGCGGCGACGAGTCATAAGGAGGGGAAGGTCGAGTGACGACACGGGTTTCTACCTTGGCGAATGGTCTTCGTATCGTTAGTGAGGACATGCCACAATTTCAGACCGCTTCGGTTGGCGTCTGGGTTGATGTCGGTGCGCGATATGAAAGCGCCGAGAATAATGGCGTTTCTCATCTCCTGGAGCATATGGCCTTTAAGGGTACAAAGCGACGCAGCGCGCTTGCCATCGCTGAGGAGATCGAAGCGGTGGGCGGCCATGTCAACGCCTATACCTCGCGCGAGCAAACCGCCTATTACGCCAAGGTGATGAAAGAAGATGTTGCGTTGGCGGTCGATATCCTCGCCGATATCCTGCAGCATTCGACTTTTGCCAAGGAGGAGTTGGAGCGGGAGCGCGCGGTTGTGATCCAGGAGATCGCTCAGGCTCACGATACCCCGGACGATGCAGTGTTCGATCAGTTTCAAGAGACCGTTTATCCGAACCAGCCTCTTGGCCGCTCGATTCTCGGCCCGGCGGTGCAGGTGGAAAATTATTCGCGCCAGGTGTTGGCTGATTATATGGAGCGGCATTATAGCGCCGGGCGCATGGTCGTCGTCGGCACCGGAAGGCTCGATCACGAACGGTTGGTGGAACTCGTGGTGGAAGCCTTTAACTCTCTGTCGGGAATCAACGCGACGACCGGACTTCAAGCCGATTATCAGGGAGGCGATTCGCGCGTTGCCCGGGAACTCGAACAATCGCATCTCGTGCTCGGCTTTGACGGGATTGCATATACAGATGCGGATTTCTACACCGCGCAGCTGCTCTCGACGCTTTTGGGCGGCGGCATGTCATCGCGGCTCTTTCAGGAAATCCGCGAGCGACGGGGCCTGGCTTACACCGTCTTCTCTTTCTCCTCGTCTTATACTGACGGTGGCGTGTTCGGCGTATATTGCGGCACCAGTCCTGACAAGCTATCCGAGTTGACACCGGTGATCGCCGACGAATTGCATAAGGTTTGCGGCGCCGTTACGCCGGAGGAGGTCGCGCGTGCTCGCGCCCAGCTCAAGGCAGGTCTGCTTATGTCCCTCGAATCGAGCTCATCTCGCTGCGAGCGTCTTGGGCGGCATATGTTGATCTTTGGACGCGCCATTCCGATAGACGAAATGGTGGAGGAGATCAATGCCATTGAGGCGGATGATGTCGTGCGGGTCGCGGCGCGTATTTTGGGCGGCAGTCGGCCTAGCCTTGCCGCTCTCGGGCCGATTGGGGGGCTTGAAAATTATGAACGTTTGGCGGCGCGCTTCGGCTAATGTCGGTACTGCATACATCACGTTCTGAGCGAGACAAATTACATCTCCTTGGTCCCAATGTGCGGGTACGTCCTCCGGAAGGTCGGGATTGGCAGGCCTGGGCCGAGCTGCGCACCGCGTCGCGCAATTTTCTTGTTTCCTGGGAGCCGGCTTGGACGAGCGATGCTCATAGCCGTGCCACCTACCGCCGCCGTCTGCGCCGTCAACAGCGTGACGCAAACGACGATTTGAGCTACGCCTATTTCCTTATTCGGCGTACGGACGAGGCGCTGATGGGCGGCATTACCTTGAGCAACGTGCAGCGCGGCGTGGCGCAGAGTTGCAGTGTTGGATATTGGATCGGTGAGTCCTTCGCCGGCGACGGTTATATGACCGAAGGCCTCACCTGTGTGTTAGAGCACTGTTTCTCAGTTCTCGCGTTGCACCGGGTCGAGGCAGCCTGCATGCCAAATAATGATGCCAGCCAGGCGCTCCTAAAGCGCTGCGGCTTTCGCCGCGAGGGCTATGCGCGAAAATATCTTAAGATCAACGGTTCTTGGCGCGACCATCTTCTGTTTGCGATGATCGCTGACGATCGCCGCCGGTCCGACTGACAAGTTCATGCATGGCCGACTTCGACCGAGAGGTTGGAAATATCCACACCGAGCCGGGCGACAGCTGACTTCCACTTCGAGTCGTTTTGCAAATGGAAGACTACTTCTTCATCGGCCGGTACGGTTAACCAGCCATTGTTCTGAATTTCTTCGTCGAGCTGACCCGGGGCCCAGCCGGCATAACCGAGCGCGAGCAGACTGTCGCGCGGCCCCTTGCCTTCCGCTAGTGCTTTGAGTATATCCACCGTCGCCGTCAGAGCGAACTCGTCATCAATCACCATGGTTGCGTCATGCATATAGTCCGAGGAGTGCAGCACAAAGCCCCGGGCCGCCTCTACCGGACCACCGAAATGCACCCGGATGAGATCGTCTGCAGTTTCCATTTCGATCTGCAGGTGGTCGAGCAATTCAGAGAAGCTCAGCGATTCGAGCGGCTTGTTGACGACGATCCCCATCGCACCCTCTTCCGAATGGGCGCACAAATAGATCACCGACCGCTCGAACCTCGGATCCGGCATGGTCGGCATGGCCACAAGAAGCTGGCCTTCGAAATAAGATGATGGCGCCGTCATGGGTTTGTTCCGGGCCCGATCCATTGCGATCAAAGGACTGAAGTCAGTGTCTCAATTCACCCTATAGGTGACAACAGTTTCCTTAGGAAATTGATTAATTTTAGGTCCACACGGGTTTTTTTGGCCATTGCAAACCTGTGGATGGGCCAGCATATTAACGCTCCGCGGCATTCGGTTATTTTGCTGTCGTGGCCTCAGCGGATTTTTTCAATGTAACGCGATGCAGGGAGCCGGAAGATGACGATCAAAGTTGGTGACAAAGTGCCTTCGGTCAATTTTAAAAAGATAACCTCGGACGGTCTTATAGACATTTCGACCGACGATTATTTCAAGGGGCGTAAGGTGGTGTTGTTCTCGGTACCGGGGGCCTTCACGCCGACCTGCTCGGCCCAACATCTGCCAGGCTATATCGGCAATGCGGATGCGCTGAAGGCAAAAGGCGTTGCCGCCATCGCCTGTGTCTCGGTAAACGACGCTTTCGTTATGCAGGCCTGGGGCGAGTCGGCTGGTGCCGGTGATGCGGTGGAAATGCTTGCCGACGGCAATGGTGAGTTCGCCCGTGCTACTGGCCTTACCCTCGACGGCTCCGGTTTCGGTCTCGGCGAGCGCTCCACACGATACTCCATGCTCATCGACGATGGCGCGGTTAGCACGCTCAACGTCGAAAGCAATCCTGGTGAGTTAGACGTAAGCAGCGCCGAGCACCTGTTGGGGCAGCTGTAAAACCCCATAGTCCCCACGTGGCTTGCTTGCCATACATTCATTGCGCCGCAGGTAATATTGGCGATCTCCGCTTTGCGGTATGTTTTCTGTATGATGTGCGCACGACCATTCGGTTAGTATAGCAATTTGAATGTCTCATCGCGATACCTCGTCATGTATAACAACTTCACGGCGGGGTCGTGACCGCTCATGTCGTGGAATATGCTAAAAGGCTAGCTCTCCGAATTCACTTTTTAGCTCGGCTTAGTCGTGCCGTAGCTTGCTGATGCCGTGTCGGGCAAGCGCGTCGGCGCGTTCATTTTCCGGATCGCCGTCATGGCCCTTGACCCAATGCCAGGCGATGTTGTGGTCGTCGGTTTTCTCGTCCAAAAGACGCCAGAGATCGACATTCTTAACGGGTTTTTTGTTTTCCGTGCGCCAACTCTTGGCTTTCCAGTTCATGATCCATTTTGTGATGCCGTCCAGCACATAGCGGCTGTCTGTATAGAGGTCGACCTCACTCCGTCGCTTGAGTGCTTCTAGGGCGCGGATCGCCGCGGTGAGCTCCATGCGGTTGTTGGTGGTATCCGCCTCACCACCGAAAATCTCTTTTCTCTTGTCATTATAGAGCAACACCGCGCCCCAGCCACCTGGCCCTGGGTTGCCACTGCACGCACCATCCGTGTAGATGCGTACGCGCTTGATGTTCTTGCCGTCCACACTCATTCGACACCATAGGCCCCCGGCCCTTGCTGATCGCGGTGAAAGCGCAATTTCTTGATATATTCCGTCGGGTCCTTTGGCTTGACCATAGCTCCGTCCACCTGGTTGAGCCAGTCATAGAGGCGGGTAAGCAAGAAGCGGAGAGCCGAGCCGCGCGCCAAAAGCGGTAGGGCGCCCAACTCAGCATCGCTGCACGGGCGCACCTTTCGATAAGCGTTGATCATGAGGCGCGCCTTAGCAACGTTGAAGCTCAAATCCGACTCGAAGCACCAGGCATTGAGGCAGACCGCAAGATCATAGGCGAGGAAGTCGTTGCAGGCGAAATAGAAGTCGATCAGCCCAGTGAGTTTACTATCCTTAAAAAACACATTGTCTGGAAAGAGATCGGCATGGATGACGCCTTCCGGTAGATCGTTCGGCCAAAGCGCGGAAACTTGGTTTAGCTCGTGCTCCAGTTCCTTTTCCAGACCCGGGGCGAACTCGTTGGCACGCGCCTTCGTCTCTGCGAAAAGCGCTCGCCAGCCCGTTACCGAAAGTGCATTCTCGCGACGCACTGGATAGTCGAGGCCGGCGACGTGCATCTTGGCCAGGGCTTCGCCCAAAGATCCGCAATGGGCTGGTGTGGGCCTGAGCGGCCAGACGCCGGAGAGAAAGCTGGTAATCGCCGCCGGTCGCTCGCACAGCGTGCGCAGTACCTCGCCGTCGCGGCCGTGGATCGGCGTCGGGCAGACGATACCGCGATCCGCCAAATGTTCCATCAGGCCTAGAAAAAACGGCAGATCCTTAGGTGCTACGCGCTTTTCGTAAAGGGTGAGAATGTGCGACCCTTCATCCGTTAAAAGGAAATAGTTCGAGTTTTCTACCCCCTCGGCTATGCCCTTGAATGAGATCGCCCGACCAATATCATAATCGGCGAGAAATAGTGCAAGTTCCTGAGCTGAGACGGCGGTGTAGACGGCCATGGTGGGGCATGAAAATTGTTGGCGGCGCACCGGATGGCGCGTAAGGCTTATTCTAAAGCAAAATCCGAGCAGTTGGAATCAGCTGCGATTATGCATGTACTTTAACTAAAAGAAGCCAGACCCCGTCAGGAGAGCGTATGCGCATTTGAAAGGCTCTAGAACACTCTGGCGGCCAGGCAAGTTGGTTTAAAGGATCCCAATCACCCCCCTACTTGTCCGGGGCCAGGACGATGGCTACATTCGTCGTCGTGGTGTTTCATGGCATAGGAATTTAGCAACAATGAGCGAAGCAAATATAGCGCAAAAAACTCCTTACGAGACGGAACTCGAAGTGGGTAGAAAATATGCTTGGTGCTGCTGCGGACTGAGCGCAAAACAACCCTTTTGCGACGGTTCCCATACCTCGACTGACCTTAAGCCGATGATATTTACCGCTGAGAAGTCTGGTACCCATTGGCTGTGCGGTTGCAAGCAAACCGCTGGCCAGCCTTTTTGCGACGGTACCCACGGAAGGCTCTAGACTTGGTTCTATCGGAAACAATCAGGGGAAATTCTGCTGCGCGCTGGGGCATTCGACTCCTTGCCTCCGTTGCGCTCTCCCTGGCGCTCGTGTCTTGCGGCTTGTTCGCCGATCCGTCGCCACCCTGCCCTTTGGTATCCATCATGGATCAGGCTAAGCAGGTGACGCTCTACCGCCCGGGACCTGGGCGCGATTTGACCGATGTCACCTATCAGGTGGAAATCCGCGATCTAGCTTATGAATGCGATTACGATTTTGACGACATTGGCAATCGGGTGACGGTCGGATTCAATATTCTTTTCGTCGCCAAGCGCGGACCTGCAGCCGAGCAAGACCAAATCGAAATTCCTTATTTCGTCGCCGTGGCGGATCCGGACAAAAATGTCCTCACCAAGAAGCAGTTTTTCGTAACCCTCGAATTCGAAGGCAATGCGGTGCGTGCGCAAAAAGTCGAAGAACTGGTACAAATTATACCGTACCCAAGGGACGATGATGGCTCTGATTATAAGAGCTTTATCGGCGTCCAGCTCACCTCCGGGCAACTCGAAGATATACGTCGCGCGAGTGGCAGCTGATGCGGTTGACCGGGGCGCCACAGGCGTTACACTCGCGTTCGTCCGGTCGACACTGTTGAACCTTGCGGTAGAAATTCGCCGACCCAGCCGCCGGCGGACGCCGAAGGAGCAAAGGTCCTAAAAACTCTCAGGCACAAGGGACCGTAGGGGAATGTGACTCTGGAAAGTAGGCAGGTGCAGATTGTTTGGCGCCCAGCCTCACCGAAGGGTAAAGCCGCCAGCGCCTGAGCGCGTCCGGGTTGGTCAAGCTTTCAGGTGCGGAGACAGAGGGGGCGCCGGGAGATCCTAATTCAGGATCGATGGCGTGTTTGTTTTCGTAGCTGGAGTTGGCGATGAGCGGAGAGGACTGGGAGCAGACGGTCGAGACTACCCCACTGCATGACTGCCATGTTGCCGCCAGTGCCAAGATGGTGCCCTTCGCGGGCTGCGCTATGCCACTCAACTATACCGCGGGCATAATTGCCGAGCATCTCCACACTCGGGAAAAGGCGTCGCTGTTCGATGTCAGCCATATGGGCCAAATCAGCATCTGGGGCGATGGTGCGACCTACGCGCTCGAATCGCTGGTGCCCGGCGACATTATTGATCTGAAGACCTGGCATTCGCGCTACACCCAGTTCACTACTGACAATGGCGGTATCAAAGACGATCTCATCGTTACCAATGCCGGCGGCCGCCTAATGTTAGTAGTCAATGCGGACCGCAAGCATGCTGATCTTGACCATTTGGAAATCGCCTTTCGTGGCTCACTTGATGTAGCGCTGCATGACGACAAAGCACTCATCGCGCTGCAAGGACCGCATGCCGTCAGGGCCCTAGCTCGCCACGCTCCAGCGGTGGCGGAGCTCGATTTTATGAGCGCCGGCACTATGTCGATCGCCGGAATCGATGCCACGGTGTCGCGCTCTGGCTATACCGGTGAGGACGGTTTCGAGATATCCGTCTATGCCGAATCGGCACACCACATTTGGAACATGCTGGCGGCGGATCCGGAAATCGAGCCGGCTGGCCTGGGTGCGCGCGATTCGCTCCGCCTTGAAGCCGGTCTCTGCCTCTACGGCCATGACATCGACGAAACTACCTCACCGGTGGAAGCTGGTCTCGCCTGGTCAATCGGCAAGCGCCGTCGCGCCGAGGGCGGTTTTCCCGGTGCAGAGAAAATCCTGGGAGAAATTGCCGATGGCCCGAAGCGTCGGCGGGTTGGCGTTTTGCCGGAGGGCCGCGCGCCGGCGCGGGAAGGTGCGGAAATCCTGGATGCCGACGGCAAGACGATCGGCAAGATCACCAGCGGCGGATTCGGGCCAAGCGTTGGCGGCCCGTTGGCGATGGGCTATGTAGAATCAACATCGGCTGAGATTGGCACTAACGTCGGCTTGGTAGTGCGCGGCAAGACCATTTCGGCTCAAACCGTTAAATTGCCGTTTGTCGCGCACAGCTATCACGGCGGCTAAAGAAAAATTGGGGAGGGATGATGAGCGATCTCAAATTTAGCAAGGATCATGAGTGGCTGCGTGTTGAGGGCGACAGAGCGACGGTCGGCATTTCTGATTACGCTCAGGAGCAGCTCGGCGATGTCGTATATGTCGAGCTGCCGGAGGTCGGCCAGCAGATCGCGGTTGGGGCCCAGGCCGCAGTGGTCGAATCGGTTAAGGCTGCGAGTGAGGTCTATGCCCCCGCTGGAGGCGAGGTGACCGATGTCAACATCGCGCTTGAGAACGCTCCGGCGCTGGTCAACAGTGATGCCATGGGTGAGGGCTGGTTCTTCAAACTCAAGCTCTCCGATGCGGTGGATCTAGAGGGGCTGATGGACGAAGCTGCCTATAGCGAGTTTGCGGCCGGATTAGAATAGGCGGCGCGGCAGAAAAAGCGAGAGGACGAGGTATGACAGGGGAAAAACTCGATTTGGCTGCGTTGCAGGCCGAGGACGCATTCATTCATCGCCATATTGGGCCTAGCGAATCTGATATCGCCGGGATGCTCAAATTTCTTGGGCTCGACAGTTTGGAGGCGCTGATCAACGAATCGGTGCCGGATGCGATCCGCGCGGAATTTCCCGATACGATCCCAAGAGCCCGCTCTGAGCAGAATGTTTTGTCGGAGCTTGCCGCCATGGCGGCGCGCAACGAAATCGCCACTTCGATGATCGGCATGGGCTATTACGATACCCACACTCCGCCGGTGATCTTACGCAATCTTCTCGAGAATCCCGGCTGGTATACTGCCTATACCCCCTATCAGCCAGAAATCAGCCAGGGCCGGCTTGAAGCACTCCTTGTGTTCCAGACCATGGTGATGGACCTGACTGGCATGGAATGCGCCAACGCCTCGCTTTTGGATGAGGCGACCGCTGCCGCTGAGGCGGTCCATATGAGCCATGGCTCGACGAAGATTCTGGGCGACCGTTATTTCGTTTCTGAGGAATGCCATCCCCAGACCATCGCCGTCCTGAAGACCCGCGCCAAGCCCATTGGCATTGACATTGTGATTGGCGATCACCGCAAGGCGCTGGAGAATGGAGATTATTTCGGCGCAATGCTGCAATATCCAGCGACTGGCGGCGGTATTGAGGACTACCGTAGCTTTATCGACGCGGCGCATGACAAGGGCATGCTTGTCACAGTCGCTGCCGATCTCCTCGCCCTGGTTTGCCTCACTCCGCCGGGCGAGTTCGGCGCAGATATTGTTGTCGGCAGCGCCCAACGCTTCGGCGTGCCGATGGGTTTTGGCGGGCCGCATGCTGCCTTTTTCGCCACTCATGAGAAATATCGCCGCGCCATGCCCGGGCGTATCGTCGGCGTCTCAGTCGACAAGGCCGGGCAGCCGGCGCTTCGTCTCGCGTTGCAGACCCGCGAGCAGCATATCCGCCGCGAGAAAGCGACCAGCAATATCTGCACGGCGCAGGTTCTGCTCGCTGTGATCGCCGCGATGTATGCGGTCTATCACGGGCCGGACGGGCTTAAAATCATTGCTAGGCGCGTCCATCGCCTAACCTCAATCCTCGCCGCTGGTCTCGTCCGCCTTGGCGTGACCGTTGCCACTGAGAGCTGGTTCGACACCCTCACCGTCGAACTATCTGGCGGTGCCGACGCGGCGCATGCCCGCGCTGCTAAAGCAGGCATCAATCTTCGTCTTGTGGACGGCGAACGTCTCGGTATCTCGCTCGATGAAACTACCCTAATTGAAGACATAGACCGGCTGTTCGAAATATTTTCACCGGGCGGCGCACCTGGCATCAAAGCGACTGATCTTGACGACGAGGTGGCGGAAGGGATCCCAGCCGATTTGCGCCGGCAATCACCAATTTTGACTCACGCTCTGTTCAACACCCAGCGATCCGAGACCGAGATGCTGCGATATATGCACCGTCTTGAGCTCAAGGATATCAATCTCAATCACTCGATGATCCCGCTCGGCTCCTGCACCATGAAACTCAACGCCACTGCAGAAATGATTCCGGTGACCCTGCCCGGCTTCGGCCGCATGCATCCCTTCGCGCCGACTGATCAGGTGGCGGGTTACAAGGAACTAATCAAGGGCCTCGAGCGCATGTTGTGCGAGGTGACCGGCTTCGCCGCCATCTCGTTGCAGCCCAATGCGGGCAGCCAGGGCGAATATGCAGGTCTGTTGGCGATTCGCGACTATCATCAAGCGAACGGTGATGGCGCGCGCGATATTTGCCTGATTCCGAGCTCGGCCCATGGCACCAATCCGGCGAGCGCGGTGATGGCCGGGCTCAATGTGGTGGTGGTCGCCTGCGATTCAAGTGGCAATGTCGATGTCGCCGATCTAAAAGCCAAGGTATTGGAGCATGGCGAGCGTCTTTCCGCCCTTATGGTGACCTATCCCTCGACTCATGGCGTGTTCGAGACGGCGATTGTCGAAATCTGTGAGATCGTCCACCGGGCGGGCGGCCAAGTCTATCTCGACGGCGCAAATCTTAACGCGCTCCTCGGCCTCAGTCTACCTGGCGAGTTTGGTCCTGACGTTGCGCATATGAATTTGCATAAGACTTTCTGCATACCCCATGGTGGCGGCGGCCCCGGGGTTGGGCCCATCGGCGTGCGTGCCCATCTTGCGCCCCATCTACCTGGCCATCCACTGGTGGCGGGGGAGGGGCCCGGTCCGGTCTCGGCGGCACCCTTCGGCTCTGCCGGTATCCTGCCGATCTCCTGGGCCTATATCGCTATGATGGGAAGGGCCGGGCTGATCAAAGCAACACAAACCGCGATCCTCAGCGCCAATTATATCGCCGAAAAGCTGGCGCCCTATTATCCCGTGCTCTATCGCGGCGAAAAGGGCCGGGTGGCTCATGAATGCATCATTGATCTCCGCCCGCTGAAGGAAACCTCCGGCGTTACCGTCGACGATGTCGCCAAGCGGCTGATGGACTATGGCTTCCACGCGCCCACTATGTCCTTCCCCGTTGCTGGCACTTTGATGATAGAGCCGACGGAAAGCGAGCCTTTAGCAGAGCTCGACCGTTTCATCGAGGCGATGATCTCAATTTGTGGCGAGATTAAGCGCGTCGAGGATGGACGTTGGAGCGCGGAGGACAATCCTCTTGTCGGTGCACCGCATACCCTTGATGAAGTGGCCGCCGACATTTGGTCGCATGCTTATAGCCGCGAGGAGGCTGCCTTTCCGGTCGATTCCCTGCGCGCAGCAAAATATTGGCCGCCGGTCGCGCGCATAAACCAAGTTTATGGAGACCGCAATCTGATTTGCGCCTGCCCGCCGCTCGAGGCATACCAGAACGCGGCTGAATAGATTCTTAAGTGTGCCGAGACTTCGATTGTCGGGGAAGTTAAAGAAAGAGAGCCGAAATGAGCGAGAAAATATCGGTGATAGCCTATCTACATGCCAAGCCGGGAAAGGAACAACAGCTCATCGATACGTTGATGTCCCTCGTCGGGCCCACTCGGTTAGAAGCGGGCTGTATCGACCATCATCTCGATGTCAGATGAGGACCCGAGCCGCTTTATGTTGTAGGAGATCTGGGCCTCAAAGAAGGACCTCGACGATCATCTTGCCAAGCCACATCTCGTACCGCTTTTGAGTCGCACCGACGAGCTACCTGATGACGAGGTCGGGATTGAGCTCTTTACCATGATTAGCAAGGCAACGGAATAAGATGGCCGGTGCCGATTTCGATGATGCATTTACGATGAATTTCGGCAATAGCAAACCTGCCATCGTCGAGGAGAACTATACGAACCCCAACTTCGATTTAAGCCAGACGATCCCGGCGCCAGGGATCTGTATTTCTGGGATTTGGGCCTGGTGGTTTCTCGGGATCTCACTTCTAGGAGCAAATCGTCGTCACTGAAAAGGACTGACGCGTCATTAAGTTCTTCCCGTCGGAGGAGTTCCAGGTGGTGAAAGCCTAGCAATTCCGGCCACGAAGACGGGGCAAAAAACTTCGTGGGACTGATTTGGTGGAGTTTTGCTACGAATGTTTTAGTCTGCAGAGTTAATGAAGTTTTTCGCCGACCTCGCGGATTGCCTTTTCGATCATCGCATCAGAACGGGTCTCGTCAAGATTTTCACGAATCAGCTCGGTGGTTGCCTGGACGGCTAGGTCGGCGGCCATCTCGCGTACTTCCCTGAGCGCGTCAGCTTCGGCTTGCTGGATGCGCTGCACGGCGGCTTCCTCGCGTCGTCGCATGGTTTCTTCTAGGGCGCGTCTGGCCTCCTTGGCATGGCGCTCGGCATCAATCTGGGCGGACTCAACCATTTTTATCGCCTCTTCCTCTGCCTCGCGCTTCTTGCGCTCATAATCGGCGAGAACGCTCTGCGCCTCTTCGCGCAGACGCTGGGCTTCGTCGAGCTCGGCCTGGATCCTGTCCCGCCGGCCGTCCAGCGTGGTTTTGATCGCGCCCCATGCCTTGCGGCCGAACACACCAAAGAAGGTGAGGAAGGCAATCAGGATCCAGAAATTGGCGTTCTGGGTGATCGAAGAGCCGGCGATTACGAACGCGAAGGCCGCGACGAGCAGCCAGTTCTCCGGCACCTTGGCCCAGCGTTGTAGCTTGCCCATGGCTTTAGCCCTTCTTGTCGACTGCGGCGTCAGCGGATGCCTTAGTCGGCTCCACGCCGATCAGCCGGTTCGTCGCGGCACGTGCCGCTTCGACCGCCACCTCGCGCACGCTAGAGAGAGCCTGCTGGCGCGCCTCGCGGATGCGGACCTCCGCTTCGGTTTGCTTTTGCGTCAGTTCGGCGTCGAGCCGGGCGCGCTGTTCGTTCGCCTGCTCGTCCAGCTTGGCCTGGGTTTCCAGCAACAATTGATGTGATTTGGAACGCGCCTCGGAGAGCGAAGCCTCATAGGATTTGATCGCTTCTTCCGATTCCCTTTTGAATTTCTCCGCCTCCGCAAGATCGTCTTCGATATGCTTGCGGCGCTGTTCCAACACGCGGCCAATGCGCGGCAACGCGATCGTCCACATCAAAATCAGCAGAACGGCGAAGGTGATAACAAGCCAAAAGACCTGCGTTCCGTAGGTGAGACCGTCAAGCTGTGGCATGGTTGCTCTCCGAGCGATTCGCCAAGCGGGTGGCGTGAATTGACGCCGCTGGCAATCGCACCCTCAGCTGCCAAACAGGATGATGAAAGCCATGACGAGCGCGAACAGCGCGATGGCCTCGGTGAGCGCAAAGCCTAGCAGTACGTTGCCAAACAGCTTCGGCGCTGCAGCTGGATTACGGCCCGCGGCGGAGACATAATTACCAAAGATTATTCCGATGCCCACGCCGGAGCCTGCCACACCGATTGTGGCCAATCCACCACCGATGAGTTGTCCGAGAAGTTTTGCTGATTCAGCGTCCATGATTTCGTTCCCTTGCTTGTGTTTCGTAGAAATTGGGTGTGATTTTGTCGAATCTATTCGTGATGCAGATAGATCGCGTCGCGTATGTAGAGACAAGTCAGAATTGCAAACACGTAGGCCTGCAGCACAGCGACGAGCAGCTCCAGTCCGTAAAGCGCGATGATAAAGGCGAAAGGCAAAAAGCCGAAAAATCCAAGCGCGAAAACGAAGCCACCAAAGACGTGCAAGATACTGTGTCCCGCCATCATATTTGCAAACAGCCGAACCGCTAGGCTGATTGGACGCGCGATGTAGGAGACGATCTCGATTGGCACCAGAAGCGGTGCCATCCACATCGGCACCCCTGGTGGCAGGAAGAAGCCGAGAAATTTATGCTTGTGGATGATGATTGCTAGGATTGTCACGCCAACGAAGATCACCAGCGCAAAGGTGATGGTGACGATGATATGGCTGGTGAAAGTGAAGCTGAAGGGGATTAGGCCTAAGAGATTACCCAGCAGTAAGAAAGTAAAAAGGCTGAAGACGAAGGGAAAAAAACGCTTTGCTGCGCGTCCGCCTACGACGTCGCCGAGCATGTTGGCAACAAGCTCATAGAGCATTTCGACGACCGATTGAAGGCGCCCTGGGACGATCCGTCCGCGTCCCATGCCGAGCGTGGTTAGCAGGAAGATGACAACGACTGCTGCCACCATCAAAAGAGATGAATTGGTGAAGGATGCGTCGAAGCCGCCAAGATCAATCTCGACGAAACGCTTGATCGTGAATTGATCAAGCGGTCCGTGATGTTCTCCGCTACCGCCGTTGCCTGCCGATGCCAAGGGTTTGCCGCTCCTTTATTTGTCTTCTTCTCGTGGCGGCGTGCCGCCCTTGTTTTGTCCACTTTCTCTCTCGGGCCGCGTCAGCTCTTCGCTGTACCGCTTCGCCAGCCTGAAGGCGTTGCTCAGTCCCGCTCCAATCCCCAACAGGAGAAAGACGATCAACAGCCAAGGCGAGGTATCTAGCCAACGGTCCAGAAACCAGCCAATGCCCCCTCCGACCGCCAACGTGGCCGCCATTTCGATCCCGAGATGCAGGGATTGTCCCATCCGGGTCGGCGGCATGCCCAAGCTCTTGGAACGTTGCCGCTCTTCCTGGACTTTCTTGAGACGCGAATCAAGGTCATCAATAGAAGGCGGAGGTTTCTCCTCACTCATGAAACCTAGCCTCCGAACCCCATCCGTGCACGAGTCCGCAACCGAAAAAGCGGGTGAACCATAGTGTTTGGCCTCGGGCCTGTCAACCACTTCCCAATAGGAAGTAACGTGTTGATTTATTGATATAAAATAGCTTTTCGGCGACGCTCGGTCAGGCGCTTTGGCGCCACTGTTCGGCTTCCGACAAATCGACCGAAACAAGCTGTGAAACGCCGCGCTCGACCATTGTCACGCCATAGAGACGGTCGACCCGTGACATGGTCATACGGTGATGGGTTACGACGATGAAGCGGGTGCCGCTTTTTTCTGCCAATTCCGCGACTAGCGAGCAGAACCGGTCGACATTGCTGTCGTCGAGCGGTGCGTCCACCTCGTCGAGGACGCAGATCGGCGCTGGATTGGTTAAAAACACCGCAAATAGTAATGCGAGCGCGGTCAGCGCTTTCTCCCCGCCGGACAGAAGCGACAGTGATTGCAGCTTCTTGCCTGGCGGGCTGGCGAGGATTTCGAGACCTGCTTCCAGCGGATCATCCGATTCCACCAATTCAAGATGGGCGTGGCCGCCGCCATAGAGGCGGGTGAAGAGCGAGCGGAAATGGCTGTCGATTGCCTTGAAGGCTGTCGTCACCCGCTGTCGACCGTCGCGGTTAAGGCTCTGGATACCCTGGCGTAGGCGCGCGATTGCGGCTTCCAGATCGGTCCGCTCAGTGACTAGGGTAGCGATTTGCTCGTCAAGATCCGCTGCTTCTTCCTCGGCGCGAAGGTTCACCGCGCCGATGTTTTCGCGCTCGCGGGTGAGGCGTTGTATGCGCGTTTCGACCGCTTCTGCTTCGGGTGGCTCGGCTCCTTCCTTGACCTCCGCAAGAGCCAGAGCCTCTTCTGGCGGACAGGCGAGGCGTTCGCGAATCTGCCCAACTACCATCTCCACCGCCTGCTTGGCTTGTTCCATCAGTCCTTCGATGCGCACTCGCTCCTCACGTGCTTGCGCCGTGGCCCGCTCGGTTTCCTTGAGTGTCTCGTCGCATCTTGCCAAGGTTTCTTCGCCTCGGGCGAGCGTATCGGCCGCCTGGTTGCGCGCAGCCTCGGCAGTGGCGATTTGGTCGAGTACCCTGGTGCGCTGGCGAGCTATCTCGGCGGGTCGCTTGGCGAGCGCTTCAAGCTGGCGGTTGGCCTCCTCCTGGCGCGTGGCGAGTGCTGTCAGGCGCTGGCGAGCTCCAGTAACACGGTCGCTCCAGCCGGCTTCATCGCGCGCTAACTCTCCCAGACGGCGTGTCCGCTGGGCGGCTTCGCCGGCCAGCCGGTGGTGAGCCTGGGAGCACTCCTCATGGATCGCGCGCAGTCCAGTCATCTCGTCACGGAGATTATTAAGCCTGGCCCGGCCCTCTTTTGACGATTGCGCCGCGTTGAGTGCTGCGTGCGTTTCCTCGGCGAGGTGGGCAGTTTCGTTCAGTTCGCTGGTAATCCGTTCCACCGCCTCGCTGAGCGCGCTCAAGCGGGAGTTTTCCTGGACAGCCTCGGCGGTGAGCGCTGCCAACCTGTCGCGTGCTTGGTTGAGAGCTTCTTCGGAGCTTTCCGCAGCACTCCGCCGCTCTGTCGCCTGGTCTGCGCTGTCTTCGCGCTTCGCCCGGGCTTCGTTGAAAGTCTGTTGCGCTTTGCGCATGGCGCCGTCTGCCACCGACAATTCCGATTGCAGCTCACTCAGCCGGTTGCGTTGTTTGAGGCGGCTGGCAGCGGCGGTGGGCGCGCTGGCGCCGATCGTGAAGCCGTCCCAACGCCACATGCCGCCATCCTTGGAAACCAATCGCTGACCCGGTCCGAGCTCGCTTTGAAGCCGGTTGCCAACGCTGGTGTTCTCAACCACGCCAATTTGCGTCAGGCGGCGAGCGAGGACGGGGGAGCCGCGCACGAAACCAGCGAGCGGTTTGACGCCACCAGGTAGTGTTGGGTTGTTGCCGAGCGGCGCAAGCGCGGTCCAATGGATCGCTGCGTCGGCGTTCTCAGGGGCCTCCAAATCCTCGCCCAGGGCAGCACCGAGCGCCGCTTCGAAACCCGGTTCGACTTTGAGGGAATCGACGATGCCTGGGCCCTCGCGAGTGAGGCCGTGGCCGAGCAAATCGGTTAGTGCCTGTGCCTCAGCATGGAAGCGGGAGAGCTTCGCGTCATTGGCCTGCAATTGATCGCGCGCAGCCGATTCTTCGCCTACTGCGGTTTCGCGTGCGACCTCAGATTCGCGGTGCGCCTCGCGCGCTGTTTGCGCCGCCTCGCGCGCTTTCACCACGGCCTCTTCCGCTTGGGCGATTGCACTGCGATGGGCGCTTTTCTCCGTCAGATCGGTATGTTCACGCTCAGCCTCGGCCTTGCGCTCGGCGTTTAGGCGCTTGCGCTCGCCAAGTTCTTCCAGGCGCCGGCTCAGGGTAGCGTGCTCAGCCTCAGTGGCGGCTACTGCTTCCATCAGCCGCGCGATGCGCTCCTCGAGAGCTGCGACATTGGCGGCCGAAGCGGCATGGGTGGTCTCGGCGTTTTGTTCCGCCTCGGCAGCTTCCTCACCCGCCTGGGTTAGCATTTGGCGTTGCTCGGTGATCGTCGCCATCGCACTTTCAGCATCTTCTGCCAGGGTCCCTTCGCGCTGTAGATCCTCTGCGATCTGAGCGAGACGGGTCCCGATTGCATGGCGCTGTTCCTCGGTCTGGCGCTCTTCTTCTTCTAGTCGGTCGCGCGTCACGGCGAGGCGGTGGAGAGTCGCTGCCCCGGCGGCTTCCTCTTGGCGCAAATTCGGTAGTACGCCGGCTGCTTCGGACTGTGCAGTCGCCGCCGCAGCGGCGTGGCTAGTCAATTCGCTGACCTGTTCGGTCTCGCGGGCAAGTTCGGCCGCGCGAACCTCCTCCATGTTGCGCGCTGCGGTCCAGCGAATATGCAACAGGAGTGCCTCGGCGCTCTTTAGGTTTTCGGCAATGCGGCGGTAGCGGTTGGCCTGGCGTGATTGGCGTTTTAGCGCCTGGAGTTGGGTTTCCAGTGCGCCGACAACATCTTCGAGACGTTCTAGGTTAGTTTCCGCAGCACGAAGGCGAAGCTCTGCTTCGTGACGTCGGGCATGGAGGCCAGAAATACCAGCCGCTTCCTCGAGAATCCCGCGGCGCTGGGTCGGCTTGGCGTTGATAATATCGTTGATTCGTCCCTGGCCAACGAGTGCTGACGAATGGGCACCGGTAGCGAAATCGGCAAAGAGATATTGCACGTCGCGGGCGCGAACGTCGCGGCCATTCACCTGATAAGATGAGCCCTCGCCCCGTTCGATGCGGCGCGATACCTCAATTTCCTCATCCTCATTGAACGCTGATGGAGCGCTACGCTCGGTATTGTCTAGGAGTAGCGCGACTTCCGCCAAGTTACGCGAGGCGCGCGCGTCGGTGCCGTTGAATATGACGTCTTCCATGCCACCGCCGCGCATTTGCTTCGGCGCGGTTTCACCCATCACCCAGCGCAACGCCTCGACCAAGTTCGATTTGCCGCAGCCGTTGGGTCCGACAATGCCTGTGGTGCCGGGCTCAATCATTAGTTCCGTGGACTCAATGAAAGATTTGAAGCCAACTAGTTTGAGCTTCGTAAAATGCACCGACTAGGCGTTCCGCTCAGGTAAAAGAAATAAACAAGTTTCGCTCATCACTAAACGCACCCCGCGGATCACGTTTCGGGCAGGTATTGGTCAAGGGTTTTGGCGAAGGCGCTGTAACGCATACTGCCGTCATACGTATTTCCGTTGATGACGAAGGATGGGGTCGATTTGATGTCGTAATTTTCTTGGCCGTCGCGAATCGAGCTGAGTATGCGGGTCTCCAGATTTCTGTTGCCGAGACAGGCTTGGAATTGCCCTTCGCTGATCCCGCCGAGCTGGCCGATCTGGCCGAGCGCACTCAGATAGTCGGCGGCACGGGTCCAATTGTCGAAGGTGTTAAACAGGGTTTCAATGAAAGCAAAATAACGCTCCGGCCCTGCGCAATGGGCGAGCACGGCGGCATCGAGCGCCGGCCGGTTGAGCGGGAAATCGCGTGCAATGAACCGCACCTTTCCGGTTTCGACATATTCCGTGCGTAGGCGGGGGAAGATCTCGGTGTGAAAATCGCGACAATGGGGGCAGGTGAGCGAAAAATATTCGATTACCGAGACCGGCGCTTCGGGCAAACCGATGGCCATGTCACCAGGCTGCTCCCAACTGCTCGCTGATGCCGGCAGGGCAGCCAGTTGCAAGAGCGGTGGTGCGGCAACGAATCCGGTAAAGCCAGTCACGCCCGCCAATAATAGCCGTCTCGAGATCATGGCTGTCCTCAATTTACTTAAGTGCCAGAAGTATAAAGTGGCACCTGCGCCGCCTCAAGCGTGACGACGCTGGTGCGGGTTGTAACGCGACCGTAGATGCGTAGGTAAATCATATTGATTTCATCAATAGGCTAGGTCTTGCGCGGCCGGGTCAGTAAGGCCTCGCCGAGACGCGCAAGCGCGTCTCTTACGTCGTCGTTATTCGTGTCCCGGATGGATTCGGCGAGCGACTCCGCCGAATTGGGAGACAGTGCGCGCGACGCGCGCGGCATCGTTGGCTCAGTTTTTTCAATCGGTCCGTTGATCAAGCTGAGGCGCTTTACCGCGCGATAGCCAAAATGGCTGGCGATCCGTTCGAGGATTTGCGGTTCCTGATGTTTGAGCTCGGTGGCGAGAGGTCCGTCGATGCGAAGATGGAGTGTGCCATCTTGGCCGAGGCGCTCCGGTATGGTATGGCGCGCCAGCTCCTTGCCGACGATGGCGGCCCAATTATTGAGCACCCCGGCAGAGGCAAAGCCACGTTCGCGGTAAATATTTTCCGTCACCTTCTGTAGGGCGGACGCAATGGGGCGCGACGGACGGGTCATTTCCCTATTATATGCTCTTGAAAGAGGAATTTGGATAGTGCGATGAAGATCACATTTGGCTCCGCGCCGAAGACCTTGGCCGCGGCGCTGCTCGCCTGGTACGACGTGCATGGCCGGGACCTGCCATGGCGGGTCCGCGGCGCGCGGCCTGACCCTTACCGAGTCTGGCTTAGCGAGATCATGCTGCAGCAGACCACTGTTGCCACAGTTAGCCCCTATTTCTCGGAGTTTCTCCGCCGCTGGCCGCGTCTCGAAGACCTAGCTCTGGCGTCGCTTGACGATGTGCTCCATGCTTGGCAAGGCCTTGGTTATTACGCACGGGCTCGCAACATGCTGCGTGCGGCGCAGAAACTCGTTGAACATCACGGCGGTAAATTTCCGAAAGACGAAGCGACTCTTCTGAAGTTGCCTGGCATCGGTCGCTATTCGGCGGCGGCGATTGCCGCCATCGCCTTCGATCGTCCCGCGACCATCCTCGACGGCAATGTTGAGCGGGTGATCGCGCGTTTACGACAAGTCGAAACACCGTTGCCCGCAGCCAAGGGAGAGCTCCGACGTCTCGCCGGCGAGATCACGCCGCCCACACGCCCGGGCGATTATGCCCAGGCGATCATGGATTTGGGCGCCACCGTCTGCACGCCAAAGAAGCCGGTCTGCGCGGTTTGTCCCTGGCGCCCCGCTTGCCGCGCGCACAACGCTGGTGTCCAGGTGTTATTGCCGAAAAAAAAGCCAAAACCCAAGCGTCCGCTGCGCCATGGCGTCGCTTATTGGGCGGTGCGCAGTGATGGGCAAATTCTTCTCCGTCGCCGGTCCGAGAAAGGTTTGCTTGGCGGCCTAATGGAGGTGCCGACCGACGAATGGCGTAACATGCCTTGGACTCCCGCCGCCGCCCGCCGTGCGGCACCAGCCGAAGCGCACTGGCGCGCGCTCACTGGTCTGGTCAGCCACGGCTTCACCCATTTCCGTCTCGAGATAATTGTCTATGTCGGCAAGGTCGATGGTCGCTCCAAACCCAAGGGCATCTGGTGTCCACCAGAAAATTTTACCGACCAGGCATTTTCTACCCTAAGCCGTAAGATCATCCGCCACGTAGAGACGGCCGTCTCAAGCTAAGTGGCTTTGAACTTTTTGAATTTGATATCCAGGTTGCGCTGCTGCGCAAGCCACAGATCGTATTAAATCTGCCGCCGCAGCCAGCTTTCTGGACTGCTGCCAAAACCTTTGACAGGCGAATGGCCATTTTGGGCGAAAAGCTGAGGCGGCATTGAGCATAATGGAGAACGTATTGCGCGATACGCCGAGGCCCTTGGCCCCAGCGGTGACTGCCAGCCTAAAGGGTTCGAGGCACTGCCGCTGGATAACCTCGCTTGAGTACGGCTGCCCGTATAGTCGCAAGGCTTTAGTTTAGCTCCTTGCGCACCCGGTCGCGCAGACTGTCGATGGAGGTGAGGTTGCCCTTTTCGTCAGCGACATACCAATAGGTCCAGCCATTGCACGCCTGGGCGCCTTGGGCGAGGGCACCCATGCGGTGGATCGAGCCGGAGAGCGGGCCATGGGCCAGGCTGCCATCGGCGCGCACCCGTGCCTTTACCTTCTTCATGCGGTCGTAAAGTGTCTCGCCTGGCGTGATTAGACCGCGTTCGAGAAGATTGCCGAAGGGTACGCGTGTTTCGGAGCGCTTGGGCTTCATGGTCTCGAGGTTGATGCCGTCAAGAGGTGTGATCTCTGCGAGGCGCTTCGCCGCGATCTTGGCATACTCTGCGCTCTGTTCAATGCCGATCCAGTGTCGCCCGAGTCGCTTCGCCGCGGCCGCTGTGGTGCCAGAGCCGAGGAACGGATCAAGCACCATATCTCCCGGCTTACTCGCCGACAGGATGACGCGCTGCAGCAGGGCTTCGGGCTTCTGCGTGGGGTGCGCCTTGCGGCCGCCCCTCTTGATTCGCTCGGTACCCGTGCAAAGCGGTAGAAGCCAGTCGCTCCGCATTTGGAGATCTTCGTTGAGTGATTTCATTGCTTCGTAATTGAAGGTATAACCTTTATGCGCTTCGCCCTTGGCGCACCAAATTAGGGTTTCCTGGGCGTTGGTAAAGCGTCGGCCACGAAAATTTGGCATGGGGTTGGACTTGCGCCATACCACATCGTTCAAGAGCCAAAAGCCGAGATCCTGTAGCGCCGTGCCTATGCGGTGGATGTTGTGATAGGTGCCGATCACCCAGAGCGATCCAGTCTTCTTGAGCACCCGTCGCGCCTCGGTGAGCCAGGCGCGAGTGAAGGCATCATAGGCGGCAAAATTCTCAAATTTGTCCCAATCGTCGGCGACGCCGTCAACTCGGCTCCGATTGTTGGGCCGTAGTAACTCGCCGCCAAGCTGAAGATTGTATGGCGGGTCCGCGAAAATAAGGTCGACTGATTCGGACTCCAACTGCGCCATCTCTCGGCAACAATCGCCAATAATTAGCCTTTCCTCTTCGGCACCGTTTTTTGTTTTTTTGTGGCTCATGGGGTGACACCATGGCTCACCCGGACTCTACGCGTCAAGCGCTTGATTTAGAAGACTCTTCCAATAGTCTGCGAATGGGTTTGAAAGACCGTCGGTGATGCCGCGTGACGCCAAGTCTTTCGAGCCCTTTTCCATGTAGCTTGGTGCCATAGCCGAAATTGCGCTCCCAGCCGTAGCCCGGATTGCGCGACGCGAGCCGGATCATGTAGCGGTCGCGGGTAACCTTCGCAATGATTGAGGCGGCGGCGATGGAATAGCTCTTATCGTCGCCCTTGACGATGCAACGCACTGGGCAAGGCAGGTCAGGTGCGCGGTTGCCGTCGACCAGTGCAGCGTCGGGCATTTGTGCGAGGGCCGCGACGGCGCGGCGCATGGCGAGATGAGTGGCGACAAGAATATTCAGCTTGTCGATCTCTGCGACGCTCGCCTTGCCCTGGCCCACCAGGGCGTTACGCAGCAATTTTGGAAAGAGCGCCTTTCGCTCGACGGGTGAGAGCTGTTTTGAATCCCGTATCTGGGCAGCGATCTCCCGCGGCGGGCCTTTCGCGGGAAAAATCACTGCGGCGCTGTAGACCGGCCCGGCCCAGGGGCCGCGGCCGGCTTCGTCGATTCCGGCGACGGCGCCACCGAATTCACGTTCGAGAGCAAAATCAGGCACGGCGCTTGAATTCATTCTGCTCTGGCGGCAGCACCTCGCCTTTGAGCGGTGTCATATCTTCATCGTCGTTGATCGCTGCTGACCGAGCTTGCCGGCGGGCGCGAATTTCTTTCGCACGTTGGGAGAGTTCTGCGATATGGTCGCGCAATTGCCAAAATGCTGCACACGTGCCCTGCGCCGTGTGCTTCGCGCCGCGCAGGACGAGGCGCGCTTCTTGCTCATAGAGCGCAAACAGTAAATCGTCGAGGCGCCAAATGCCACCCGCGGTCAACTGCTGCATTCGCCGTGCTGTCATTAGCCAGATCGGACTGACCACCAGACTAAGGGCGATAACCGCGACGATCAGCCGGTGGCCCTCGATGCCCACCGCTGACACGGCGACGCCGGCGCCGGCGAGGACGAAGGAAAATTCGCCGACCTGGCTTAAAAGGATACCGGCGAGAAAGGCGCGCGGCCAAGGCTCGCCGAGGATGCGCAGGATGAAAAGATTGACCGCTGATTTTACCAGTAACACGAGGACCAGAAGTGCCACAACGGTGGCAAAATTTTCCCAGATATAGGCGAGGTCAATGAGGAGTCCGATGGAGAGGAAGAAGACCATAGCGAGCACGCCCTGGATCGGCTCGGTGGCGCGGATCATCTGGCGGCGGCCTTGCGTTGAGCCGATCGCAAGCCCGGCGATGAAGGCGCCGAAAGCGGCGGTGAGGCCGATGAAATCGGAGATCGCCGCGAGCGCTAGACAGCAGCCAAGGGCGGCGAGCGGTACAATCTCATGGTGGCGCTTGGTAAGTGCAGCGAAAGGCAGGCGGATTTTTTCGCGTCGGCTAAGATACCAGATCAACGCTGCTAGGAGACCGATAGCGGCGAGGAAGCCGGGAATCGTGGTCCAGTCGAGACCGCCTTCTGCCGCCATGCCATTGAGCAATAAGAGCATTGGCACCACTGCCAGGTCTTGGCCGATTAGGATCCCGACTACGAGCCGCCCGGTCTCGCTCCTGAGCTCACCTATCTCCTCCAGCATCTTGATCGCCACCGCCGTGCTCGACAGGCTCACGACGAATCCGAGCAGCACGGCAAGCTCAAGGGGCCAGCTAAACAGGCGCGACAATGCCAGGGTTATGACCGTAGCCACGGCGATCTGCATTGCAGCCGCCATCAAGGCGACCTTCCAGATCGAGCGGAAGGAGCGCAGGCTCATTTTCATGGCGATGACAAATAGCAAAAGAAGCACGCCAAGCTCGGCGAGCATAGCCACCCAATCACGGTTTTCCACCAGGCTTAACGCGCTCGGGCCAAGAATGACGCCAGCTAGGATATAGCCGACGATGGCAGGCTGTTTGAAGCGAGCGAAACCGACGCCGCACAAAAGGGCAGCCAAGGCGACCACGGCCAATTGGCCAAGCTCCGAATGGAACAGCATGTGAGATAGATAGTGCCACACATGAGAGTCAATGGTTAGCTGATGTTGTTAAACTATTGATTCACAACAAAGTTAATTCATCTCCTTTTTTTGGTGGCGGGCAAAAACGACTCGTGTCGAGTCGCAATGGCGGGTTGTGCATGCCGTTTTTCTTTTTGGCCAGGCGGAAGCGTTGACTGAGCAACTCGGCGCTCGGCCCCGTGCCGGTCTGGCGTAGGCCAAAGCCGGAGCGGTAATGCTGCCCGGCATGCATATCGCGCACTCGGCTCATGACATGGTCTGCTCGGTTGGGCACATGGAGGCGCAACCACTCCTCAAATAAATCTCTGATTTCGAGCGGTAAGCGGAGGAGGATGTAGTCTGCCTCGATGGCTCCGGCTTCAGATGTCGCCTTTAAGATCGCTTCCAGCTCAGTTTCGTTGAGCGCCGGGATCACGGGTGCGAAATTGACCCCAGTGGGGATTCCTGCAGTGCTCAATTGGCGGATCGCGTCGAGGCGCTTATCTGGCGCTGAGGCGCGCGGCTCGAGTCGGCGCGAAAGCTCCTGGTCGAGGCTGGTGATGGAGAGGATGACCTTCACAAGATTTCTCTCTGCAAGCGATGAAAGAATATCGATATCGCGCGTCACCAAAGAAGATTTGGTAACAACGCCAACGGGATGGTGGAAGTCTGATAATACCGAGAGGGTGCTGCGGGTAAGCTCCAGACGGCGCTCGGTCGGCTGATAGGGGTCGGTATTGGTGCCGAGCGCAATCATACGTGGTTGATAGCCTGCCTTGGCCAGCTCACGCGCCAATTGCGAAGGCGCGTCATGCTTGGCGTAAATGCGGCTTTCAAAATCTTGGCCCGGCGACAGCCCGAGAAAGGCATGGGTCGGGCGGGCGTAACAATAGGCGCAACCATGCTCGCAGCCGCGATAGGTGTTAATCGAGCGGTCGAAGCCGAGATCGGGTGAGCTGTTGCGGGTGATGATGGTGCGGCTCTTGTCAGCGTCGACAATCGTTTTTAGCTTGCCGAGCGGCTCATCCAGGTTGCCCCAGCCATCGTCGCAGGCCTCGGTCGCATAGCGCTCATACCGCCCCGCTCGGTTGCTTGACGCCCCCCGACCTTTGTGTGCCTCACGCCTCGACAGATTGTCGGGCGCACTGAAATTGTTCATATTGTTTGCATGCATGTGGCATTACTATCCTAATATAAGAACATATAAAGAACAAAATGCTAAGTGTTGTGATTCCAACCCTCGAATCGGCGTCCACCCTTGCTGAGACCTTGTGCGCTTTGGAGGCAGATCTTTCGGAGAGGGAAAATGAGGTGATTGTCGCCGATGGCGGGTCGGCAGATACCACCCTGGCCGTCGCCGAGGCGAGCGGCGCCGTGATTGTCTCCGCCCCGCGCGGGCGGGGACAGCAATTGGCTGCGGGCGCTCAAGCAGCAAAAGGCGATTGGCTGCTTTTCCTCCATGCCGATACGAGGCTCGGTATGGGCTGGCTTGTTGAGGCTGAGCGTTTCATGACCTTGGCAGAGAACGACACCTGTGCCGGCGTTTTTCGCCTGTCTTTTGCGGATGACGCGCGGGCTGCGCGGCGACTGGAAGCGGTCGCGGCGTGGCGCGCTCGGGCGCTTGGTCTACCCTATGGAGATCAGGGATTGCTCATAAGCCGGCGTTTCTATGATGTGCTCGGCGGCTACCGGCCGCTCGCGCTGATGGAGGATGTCGATCTGGCGCGCCGCATCGGCAGACGGCGTATTCATCATTTCAAGGCGGTAGCGCTAACCTCGGCGACACGCTATCAGCGTGCCGGATATGTTCGGCGCTCGGCACGCAATCTCTCTTGCCTCGTACTTTATTTTCTTGGCGTTGATGCGCGTCTTCTGGTGCGGCTTTACGGCTGATGGCGCGTACACTAATGATCTTTGTCAAGGCACCGCGTCTCGGTCAGGTCAAGCGCCGACTCGCGCGCGATATCGGCCAGGCCGAAGCCTGGCAATACTACCGTCGCACGGCGCGGCAGCTCGTCCGCTGCCTCTCGAGTGATCCGCGGTGGCAGAGTTATCTGATGGTGACGCCGGACGATTTCGATGGGCGCGCGCGGTTTTGGCCGCATGCCTGTGCGGTGATTAAGCAGGGGCGCGGCAATCTCGGCGAACGCATGCGACGCGCATTTCGTGCCAGCCCACCGGGCCCCGCCGTGCTGGTCGGCAGCGATATTCCTGATCTCGCTCCCCGCCATATCGCCGAGGCTTTTGATGCACTTGGCTGCCATGACGCGGTGTTCGGACCGGCGAAGGATGGGGGCTATTGGCTGGTCGGTCTCAACATGCGTGCGCGCTGCGCTGATCCGTTTGCCGATGTCGCTTGGTCGACCCCGCGCGCGTTGGCCGAGACATGGGCTAATTTGCCGAAGAGCTATTCTGTTTTTATGCTGGAGAAGCTTAGCGATATAGATGTCGGCGCCGATTATTTGCGCTGGCGCGATCGCCGCCGACGGACGGATATAAACTGAAATGCGGAAATGGCGATAATGGCAATCCCACGGGCTACAAATTTGTTAGCTAATGCGGCAAGGCGGTCTTCGTCGCCTAAGGTATTGAGAAAGTGCCGGAGGGTAGTTTTTGCCGAGCCTTCGGCTGGCCGCTCGGCGGCGTTGGCGGACCCGATGGGTCGGAAATAAATCTGAGCTACCTTACTGATCACTGATCTCACAATTTTTTCCCACTCTTTGAACCGCTCATCAAGGAGGAAGCCTACGCGCTCCTCAACCGCTATTTCGGGACCGATGATACCCTGGCCGAGCATTGTGGTGGCTCAGTCGACAAGCATATAAGCGATGAGGTGGAATCCGAGCGCTAAACCGCTCTACTCAAAAATTGTGCAAGCGAGGAGTTGATTCTATGGAGCGACTATTAGGTCGCCTGGAGCTGCGCGCTTGCCGCTTGGGGGCGGGGTACGAACACTTAGGACGAATTGCGCCGTCTATTTTCAGAGGAGCAGAAAATACGCCTAGGAATCACAATTCCTGGTGTCTAGCGGAAGCTGGCGGTGACCTAACGTCTCAGGCGATCGCGATGCATTCAATCTCGATATCGAATTCCATCGGCCATGACGACATGGCGACAAAAGTGCGCGCTGGAGGCTTGTCCGGGAAGTAGCATCGGTAAATTTCGTTGATGACTTTGAAATAAGCGGCATTGGTGACGAAGACGTTCGTTTTTACCACCTTATCGAGGGACGAGCCGGCACTCTCCAGCGCGTATTGGATATTCTTCAGAACCTGCTCGGTCTGGATCTCGATATCGCCACGGAGCATGACGGCGTTCTCGAGATCGAGTGGGGGAATGCCGGAGACGAACAAGAATTCTCCGGCCTTCACCACCGGCGAAAGCGGCACGCCGACCTGATCAAGCAGTTCCGACAATTTCGGAATGTGGATGATTTCCTTTTCCATGTGTCTCTCCTGATATTCGATTTAGACGATGGTGGAATTTCATCTCAGGAATCGTTGCAATTCAAGCGCCAAAGGTAGCCACAAATAATGTGCCCGGCGCGTCAACGCCGGGTGCTTCTCTGGTTTGCGTGCTATCGGCGCGGTCAGGCGAAGGGATTCGGAATATTGATATAGGCCGGTTTAGAGATGCTCTAATAGGCGCGGCATTAACTCAACTAGGTTGCACGGCTTGTGGCGGGCATCGAGTTGGGATTTAAGGATCTTGTCCCAGCCGTCGCGGCAGGCGCCGGGCGAGCCGGGCAGAGCGAATAGATAGGTGCCGCCAGCGAGGCCGCCCGTGGCGCGTGACTGCATGGTCGAGGTACCGATGATGTCGTAGCTTAAATGGCGGAACAGCTCTCCGAAGCCGCTGATCTCTTTGTCATAGACTTCTGCGAAGGCTTCCGGTGTGACGTCGCGTCCGGTGAGCCCGGTGCCGCCTGTGGCGATGACGACGTCGATGTCCGCGTCCGCGATCCAGGCGCGCAGTTGCTCGGCGATTCGTGCCTGTTCGTCCTTGACGATGTTGCGTGCTACCAGGATGTGGCCCGCTTCGTTGATTCGCGCTTCGAGTAAGTTGCCGGATTTATCGTTGGCGAGTTGGCGCGTATCCGAAACCGTCATCAGCGCAATGTTGACCGGCAGAAAGTCGCGTTGTCCCGTGATCTTACTCATGGCTCGCGAAGCTCCTTTCCTGTGCCGCGTAATGAGGCCACAGACCGGAGGCAGTGGCGTCGAGGGATGGCGTTGCTTGGCCGAGGCGCATGCGGTAGATCCAGTAATTCGTCGCCACTCGCTCGATGAAATTGCGCGTCTCGCGCGAGCGGATACTCTCAATGAAGAGCAGAGGGTCGCCGGCGAAATTCGCCTTCTGCTTCCACTTTTTGAGATTCCCCGGACCGGCATTATAGGCGCAGAGCAAATAGAACAGATTACCATCGACCCTATCATGCTCAAGGAGGTGGTGCACATACGATTGACCTAGAGCGATGTTGAGCTCGGGGTTTAGCAAAGTATGGCGGTCGACACCCTTGATACCCTCGCGCCGGGCGGCAAAGCGCGCGGTTCGCGGCATAAGCTGCATCAACCCGCGCGCGCCCAGCGGGCTCTTTGCGGTGGTTCGGAATTTTGATTCCTGGCGAATTAGCGCGAAGATCAGCGCCCGGTCAACCTGGTAGCCCCCTTCGGGTTGCCAATTGGGCTCGGGATAGTCCGCCGCGTCGTGCGGTTCGTCCTCGATTTTTCGCAGTTGCACGCCTATGGCGAGTTGCGCCCGGGCGAGGCCGAGATGCTCGGCGAGCGGCAGGAGGGCGGCGATCAGCAACGGATTGGCGTGCGGCCAAAGCGTCGAAACTTCCCTCGCTGCCCGCTTGCTTTCACCTACTTCGGCGAGGGCGCGGGCGCGACGCGCTGGCCGGCTCTTGTTGAGCTCTGCTATATGTGCCTGCGTCAGAATTGAGGAACTCCAATTCAGATTTGGGTCGAGGCCGAGGGCGCGGGTTGCTAGCAATCCGTAAAAGGTGCGCGGCTCTTCGGCGGCGAGCTTCAGCCAATAAGTGACATATTGGGGTCGGCGTAGGCGAAGTTCTGAGCGCGCCGCCCAATAGGCGCCTGAAGCGACCATCCAAGGTGAGGCGGTCTTGGACACCGCGAGCCTGGCGAAATGGCTGACGGCCTCTTCCAGCTGGCCGAGCCGCCAGGCTGCGAGGCCCGCGGTCCAGTCGACATCGGGAAGCAGCTTGCGCGAACGCTTGGCGCTGTCGGCGGCGAGATCGTAGGCAAGCCTGTCCTTGTTGTGGAGGTAATAGCTCCAGGCGATACGCGCCTGATATTCATCGAATTGCGCCGCACTAGCGAGGCCAAGATGGGATTTTGAGGTGAGAATTTCGCGCGCACCGGTTGGCCAACCACGGCGAACACGCCAGCGCATGTCGCGCCGCAGCTTGGCGAGCTTGCCGCGCTGTGCCCGTGTGATGTCACGCCCGCGGATTTGCGGCGGTACATAGGTTTCCTCGCCATTATGCAGCGAGATGTTCGATGACGGGATCGGTTGGTGCGGTCGCGTAGCGCTGCCAGGGCGGCGTTTCATCGCCAGGCGGTAGAGCCGGCGCGCGTCAGGATGGTCGGCAAATTCGGCGAGCCAGAGTTTAAGTTCGCCATATTTTGATCGATGCGCCGTGGGGTGGAGATATTTCTGCGCCAGCACATGGCCCATCAGGATCTTGTCGTCAAGCTTGGTGATAATCTTAGCAGCGGCCTTTAGTTTCCCGGTTTCCTGCAACCCGAAAATCTTTCGATAGCGCTCCTGGTCGGCCTCGCTTAGCACCGGCGGCAGGCTGAGCGCGGCGGGCCCGGGCTCGGCATCCGGCGACACGGTGGCGATTCGGTATTCCGTTCCGCCCGATTCTATGTTCTTCTGTTCTTGCGCGAGGGCTGGAACTCCTTGCAATAGCGTCACAACCGCCAGACAAGTGCCCAGCAAAAAGCTTAGCTTCTTGAAAAAAGCTTCCCCCGCGCCGGTTTTACCCGGCACCTCTGTTTTCTCCTTCATCAGTGACTTTAGCCAAATTCGCGTCAGAACTTATATGACAAGTGACGGGTTCCGGCAATCGCCGGGTGAGCGCAAGCCCTTAAGAACTCAGCTCTTCGAGCTTTTTCTGCACTGCCAGTAAATCGTGCCACACTTCGCGTTTGGCAGTAGGCTGGCGCAGCAAATAGGCCGGGTGAAAGGTTGCCATTGTCGCCACCGGATCGGCAAGACCGGCAGGGGTGAATTCGCGCCAAGTGCCACGAAGGCGGGTGATTCCTTGTTTCTCATTCAAGAGCGACTTGGCCGAGATACCGCCCACTAGCAGGAGAACGCACGGGCGCACCAGCGCAATTTGGCGTTCGATCAAGGGCTGGCAGAGGGCTATTTCTTCCGCCGTCGGCGAACGATTGCCCGGCGGCCGCCAGGGCAAGATGTTGCTGACATAGACCGCCCGGCGCTCGAGGCTGATTGCGGCTAGCATCTGGTCGAGCAATTGCCCGGCAGGGCCTACGAATGGAAGACCCTGGCGATCTTCTTCCGCACCGGGCGCCTCGCCGATCACCATCAGTGCGGCATTCTTGTCTCCGCTGCCCACCACTGTGTTAGTCGCCGTGCGTTTGAGGGCGCAGCCGTCGAAAACGGTGATCGCAGCCCGCAACTCGGCGAGCGTCTCGCTACCGGCGGCAATTTCGCTGGTGGCCCGGTATTGCTCGCGCGTGGTTGCCAGGGGCGCCGACGATTTGCCCGCTGACACCGGTGCTGTTACGGGCTTACGAGGGGATGTTGCCTGGAAGCGGTCACGCGGCTCGGCGTCGGTCACCTCGCCAATCCCGGCTGCGACATACCAGTTCAAGAGTGCGCGCATGTATTCTGTTTGGTTCACACGTTAAGACTAGCAGATCGGCATGGGCGTGCCAGCAATTGACCGAGCGCATGCTTCGCCGCATAACTGAGCTAATTGGACAGGCGCGGGAACGCATCATGCAACGGGAATCGATGGAATATGACGTGATAGTCGTTGGCGCTGGCCCTGCAGGCTTGGCGGCGGCGATCCGTCTCAAGCAACTCGCCGCAGAGCGCAGTCACGAGATCAGCGTCACGGTACTCGAGAAGGGCTCTGAAGTTGGCGCGCATATTCTCTCCGGCGCGGTGTTCGAACCGCGCGCCCTTAACGAATTGATTCCGGACTGGAAGGAAAAAGGTGCGCCCTTGGAGACGCCGGTCACGGAGGATGTGTTCCTGTTTCTCAAGAGTGCGAGCGCCTTCAAGTTGCCCAATTTCCTGCTGCCGCCGCAGATGCACAACAAGGGAAACTACATCCTTAGCCTTGGCAATTTATGCCGCTGGCTTGCAGCACAGGCGGAAGAACTCGGCGTGGAGATCTATCCCGGCTTCGCCGCCAAGGAAGTGCTTTATCATGAGGACGGAAGAGTCAGAGGCGTTGCCACCGGCGACATGGGCATCGCCAAGGATGGCAGCGAAAAGCCGAGCTTCGAACCGGGCATCGAGCTCCATGCCAAATATACCCTCTTTGCCGAGGGTGCGCGCGGCTCACTCAGCGAGGAGCTGATGGCGCATTATAACCTGCGTGCCGGAATCCAACCGCAGACCTATGGAATTGGCATCAAGGAATTGTGGCAGATCGACAAGGCAAAGCATCGTGTTGGCCTGGTGCAGCATAGCTTCGGCTGGCCGCTTGATTCGAAAACCTATGGCGGCACCTTTCTCTACCACCTGGAAGAAGACTTAGTAGCCCTCGGCCTGGTCATCGCGCTCGATTATCAAAACCCTTATCTCTCTCCGTTCGAAGAGTTCCAGCGGGTCAAGACCCACCCCTCGATCGCCCGATATCTCAAAGGCGGCACGCGCGTTGCCTATGGGGCGCGCGCGATCAACGAGGGCGGTTTGCAATCGATCCCAAAATTAACCTTTCCCGGTGGTGCACTGATTGGGTGCAGCGCTGGCTTTCTAAATGTGCCGAAAATCAAGGGTAGCCATAATGCTATGAAATCCGGCATGGCGGCTGCCGAGGCAGCCTTCGACAGCATTGCCGGCGGCTCCGACGGCGAGGCGGAACTTACTGGCTACACCAAGGCCATGCGCCGCTCCTGGACCTTCAAGGAACTCAAGGAGGTGCGCAATTGCCGCCCGGCTTTTCGTTGGGGCCTCTTTGCTGGCACATTGATCAGCGGCCTTGAGCTGTGGACCCGCGGCATGCTGCCCTGGACCCTCGGCCATCACGAAGATCATAAGAGTCTGAAGCTCGCCAGCAATAGCCGCAGGATTGACTATCCTAAGCCGGACGGTGAGCTCACTTTCGACAAGCTTTCCTCGGTGTTCATCTCCAATACTAATCACGAGGAAGATCAGCCGGCTCATCTGCAATTGAAGGACTCTGTAGTCCCGGTGGCACATAATTTAGAACACTATGACGCACCAGAGCAGCGTTATTGCCCAGCCGGGGTGTATGAGATCGTCGAGGAGAAGAACGGCGTGCCCAGTTTACAGATAAACGCGCAAAACTGCGTCCATTGCAAAACCTGCGATATTAAGGACCCGACCCAGAACATCCATTGGACTGTACCCGAAGGTGGCGGAGGGCCAAATTACCCCAACATGTGAAGTTGAGCACGCGCTAGGATGTGAACGAAAGCGCAGCCAAGGGGTCGTTGGCGACAGCGTGAGAGATAAGTTAAAGTATGCTGGAAATCGGGGCCGGAAATGTTTGCGCGGCACAGTTTCTTCAAGGTGTCACTCATGGCGATGACATATCCCTTCCGGTTATGGTTAACATCAGCGCTTGGCTTTTGTGCTGCGCTGACTATGGCGGGCGCCTTCACCGCGGCAGCGGAGTTGCCGCCTGATCCGGCACCGCCTAAGCCGCATAGCGAAATTCAAAGCTATAGCGGTTTTTCCGGCAATTATCTCGCCGGCCGCTTCGCCTATCGCCAGCGCGACATCACCTCGGCAACTGATTTTTACCTCAAGGTTCTGAAGAAGGATGCCAAGAACCGCTCTCTGGTCCAGCGTGCCCTGTTACTCACAGCACAGGATGGGCGCATTGATCAGGCTATTCCTCTGGCCCGGCAATTGGTGGCGCTCGACCCGGGTTCAAAAATTAGCCATTTGGTTCTGATCGTCGACGCCGTGGCCGACGGCCGTCTCAACGATGTGTTGGCGCGAGTGATGAGCATTGAGCGTAACGGCATATACGAATTGATGGCGCCCATTCTGGAGGGCTGGCTGAAACTAGAACGTGGCGATTTCGAGGCTGCCCTCGCCGCGATTGAGCCCATCGCAACGAAGCAGGCGTTTAAGATGTATCACGCTTATCACGTCGCGCTGATGGCAAGTATCTCCGGCCGTGAAGATATTGCCGAGGACAATTTTCGTCTCGCCATGACGGCTGTGCCTGGCGGCACCTTGCGTGTGATTAGCGTCTATTCTAACTTCTTGCTGCGTGACGGGCGATACGAAGAGGCGGTGGCGCTCTATGAGGGGTTCCGCAAGCACAACCCGGATTCACCCTGGCTCGACTCTATCTTTGGTACCATCAAGGAGACAATCCGTCCGGATCACGTTGTCCCCAACGCTCAGGCGGGTATGGCGGAGGCACTGTTTGGCGCGGCGAGCGCACTGCCTAACGAAACCGCTGGAGATACCGGCCTGATATACGCTCATCTCGCACTTCATCTGCGCCCGGATTTTCCGATCGTAGAGCTATTGGTTGGCGAAATTCTCGATTCAATGGGGCGGTACGACGCCGCAATCAAGACTTATAGCGGAATTGCCAAGGAAAGCCCTTATTCCTGGTCGGCGCGTTTGCGGGCCGCTGCTGACTTAGCGAGTGTCGAGCGGGTAGACGAGTCGGTGTTAATTCTCGGTGAGATGGTTGTTGAAAATCCGCAGCGCTCGGATGCTGCCATTGCATTGGCCGACGTGCTACGCCGCAATGAGCGCTTTGAGGAAGCAGTTTCTTACTATGACACTGCCATCGCGCGCACCGAGGCGATAGAAGCGCGCCACTGGTCGCTGTATTATTCGCGTGGAGTCACTTTGGAGCGCATTGATCAATGGTCGCGCGCCGAGGCAGATTTTCTCAAGGCGCTGGAATTACAGCCTGATCAGCCGCTGGTACTAAACTACCTCGGTTATTCCTGGGTCGAGCAAGGCATCAATCTGGAATACGCCTTGGAGCTGATTGAGCGCGCCGTGACGCTACGCCCGACCGACGGATATATCATCGATAGCCTGGGCTGGGCGTTCTACCGGCTAGGCGATTTCAAAAACGCGGTCAAGCATCTCGAACGCGCGGTAGAGCTGCGCGCCGACGATCCGATTATTACCGACCATCTCGGTGATATCTATTGGCGCGTCGGGCGCGAGCTAGAGGCGCGCTTCCAGTGGGAGCGTGCGCTAGTGCTTGGCGCCGCGGAGGACGCGGCGGTTCTCATTCGACAAAAGCTGGAAGAGGGCCTTGCGGATATCGAAGAAGAGACACCGTGAGAGGCGGAGGGCGGCCCCTCTTCTCTGCAGCGCCGGCCAAGCTCAATCTCTACCTCCACATCACCGGACGGCGCGAGGACGGCTATCACGAACTCGATAGCCTGATCGCTTTTGCCGAGCCGTGTGACTGGGTTGCCGTCGAACCGGCGGCCGATTTTTTACTCGCTCCCACCGGCCCTTTTGCGGGCGCACTAGACACGCCGCACGACGATAATCTCGTCGTGCGGGCAGGGCGCGGCCTGGCCGCACTGGCGGGGATTGAACCTGCCGCGCGCCTCTATCTAGAAAAGAACTTGCCGGTTGCCTCGGGTATTGGTGGGGGCTCTTCAGATGCCGCTGCGGCTCTTCGGGGGTTGATGTGTCTCTGGGACATCATGCCGGAGAGCGACGCACTGGCGGAACTAGCACTTTCCTTGGGCGCAGATGTGCCGGTATGCCTACATGGTGAAACCTGTTTCGTTGGCGGCATCGGCGAGCGACTCGACCCGGCACCGAAGTTACCCAATTGTGGCTTGGTGCTGGTCAATCCCGGCGTGGCTTTGGCGACACCAGAGGTGTTCCGCGCCCGAACCGGTAGCTTTACCGCGCCAGCGCGTTTCACTGAGGTGCCAGCGGATGCCACTGCGCTGGCCCGTTTTTTGGCGGCGCGGCGCAACGATCTTGAAGCCCCTGCCTTGGCGCTGGCGCCGGCGATTGGCGAGGTGTTGCATGCGTTACGCGATTTACCTGGCTGTCGCTTTGCTCGCATGTCCGGCAGCGGCGCGACTTGTTTTGCCCTGTTCGACGACAATGCCCGAGCGGTGGCGGCGGCGGGTTTATTGCGCACACACCATGGTAATTGGTGGATCGAACCAGGCCGTTTTCATCACTCGGATTCTGGAGGGTCCTGGCGTACACCATCGACATAGGTGCGATCCGCATGACGTTTGTGGAAACAGATACGATCTGCAATGGGGGTCAATTCGGGGAAGGGCGCGGGATACCTCTAGGTGATTTGCTCAATCCCCGTGTCACCACGGGAGAAAGAGAAATTCTCGCTCTCCCCTTTCAGAAGCGGCGCGTGAGAATGGATCACGGCAGAAGCAGATCCATGCGCATATCCTCGCGCGATATATGGTGTTTCGGAGTGACACTTGTCACAATTAGCATGCGCGCGCGGCCGATTTCGACGATCTTCATGCTGCCCATTTCGATCCGAGCGGGGCGCGACCTTGGTAGGATGTTGGGACGCGCAAAGCTACAGAATTTTTTCTCCCTCAAAACAGCCATCCATTGCAAATAGAAGATGACCGACTACGTGAGCACTGGCACTTCATCATAGATTGTCTTATAGCCCATACCGTTTATTAACTTCTTGCTGTTCGTCTTCATCGTCCAGTAGCCGGCGTCGCCCTTGAACAGGAAATTTGAGGAACGGTCGGCCTTTTCGGCGAACTCAGAGCAAAAATTGGCCCAGGAAAAATAATAGTCCAGTGGATACCTGTCTTCTCAGACGAGCAGGGCATCGTTAGTGTCAACAATGGTTGTGCTGGTGACTTTGACTCGCACCCAATTGGCCTTCGCCAGCTAGTCGAGGAAGGAACGAGGACGCTTGGCGATGCCCAGTGCGGCATCGCTGTTAGTGTTGCTGGGGGCGTCGGTCATACTCAATCCTCCCATCGCGATGAAGGCGAGCTAAACTTATAGCTGCCAGCGGCGTAGCCCCTGGGGAAGCTTGGTTTTGTGCCACAATCCGGCGATGTCGGCGAGTAGCCCATCACCAACTAGGAGTTCGGCGATGTCCGCGCTGGCGAGCTCGTGATAGGCGTTATGATCGACGGCGCCGACCAGGCAGTCGTAACGCTTGTTCTCTGGTATTGCCGCTGTGAGGGCAATGCCGTAGAGCGCTTTCGCTTCGGCGACATCAGCATGGGGGTCGTGCACATCGACACGATGGCCAATGGCGCATAGCGCGTGCACGACCTCAGCCATCAGAGAATTACGTAAATCTGGCACGTTCTTCTTGAAGGTGAGGCCAAGCACGAGGATATCGGCTTCGGCGCAGGGCAATCGTCGGACGATCCCCTCGACCACGAAATCTGCCATGCTGTCGTTCATTTGCCGTCCGGCGAGGATCACATTCGGTGTGTGGCCGGCTTTGCGTGCGCGGTGGGCGAGGTAATAGGGGTCGACACCGATGCAATGGCCGCCAACCAGTCCAGGCTTGAAATCGAGAAAGTTCCATTTCGTGCCAGCGGCGGCAAGCACGTCGGCGCTGGTGATGCCCAGCTTGTGACAGATCTGCGCCACCTCGTTGACGAAGGCGATATTGATGTCGCGCTGGGCGTTCTCGATCACTTTAGCTGCCTCGGCGGTGCGGATGTTGGGCGCGATATGGATATTGCCGCCATTGATCGCGCCATAGAGCTTCGCCAGACGATTGGTGACTTCCTGCGTATCCCCGGCGACTATTTTGGTGATGCTGGCAAGCGTATGCTCGCGGTCGCCGGGATTAACCCGCTCCGGTGAATAGCCGAGATGGAAATCCTTGCGCCAAGTGAGCCCGGAGGCTTGCTCCAGCATTGGCGCGCATTCTTCTTCGGTGAGGCCGGGCCAGAAAGTGCTTTCGTAGACCACTACCGCGCCCGGTGCGAGGCGCTCGCCGACCAGCCGCGACGCAGCGCGGACAGCGGTGATATCCGGCTCTTTATTGGCGCCGACCGGTGTCGGCACGGTGACGATGAAATATTCTGCACCAGTGATGGCGTCTGCATCAGCGGTGAAGGTTGCGCGTATCTTGCCAAGCGCCGCCTGGGATACTTCACCAGTCCGGTCATGGCCGCGACCGAGCTCTGCGATACGTGCCGAGTCGATATCGAAGCCGATTACGTCATGTGCCTCCGCCAGGGCCACGGCGAGGGGCAGACCGACATATCCAAGACCGATTACGACGATGCTACTCACATTCATCTCTCATACTTCGCGGTGGGGCGCGCCTGAGCTATTCGCCCGATTTGCCGTCGCTGTCAATCGATGTCGGGCGAAGCTGCCGCTTTGGCCAAGAGTTGTACTGGATTTTACTCGGCAAGTATGTTGATTTCACTTGGCGTGCAAAGCGTTACGCTGCCATCAAGAACTCCTAATTTCAACAAGGTATGATGACCATCATCGTCACCGGCGCTGCCGGCTTCATTGGATATCATATGTGCGACGCGCTGCTAGCGCGCGGTGACCGCGTGATCGGCATCGACAATCTTAACGACTATTACGATGTCGCTCTGAAAGAGGCGCGTCTCGCCCGGTTGGAGGGACGGGACGGTTTCTCCTTCGCACGCGCCGATATCTGCGACCGCGACGCACTCGATTTGGCGACTGGCGCGGCGCAAGAGATCAGTGCGGTGCTGCATCTCGCTGCCCAGGCCGGAGTGCGCTATTCACTTGTCAATCCTGCGGCTTATGTCGACACCAATATAGTTGGCCAACTCAATATTCTGGAGCTGTGCCGCAATCTGCCCAATCTCGTCCATCTGGTATACGCTAGTTCGAGCTCGGTATATGGCGGCAGCAAGAAGCTGCCCTTCTCGGAAACGGATACGGTGAACTGCCCAGTTTCGCTATATGCTGCGAGCAAGAAGGCGGACGAACTGATGGGCCATGTCTATGCCCATCTCTACCAAATTCCGATAACAGGTCTCAGATTCTTCACCGTCTATGGACCTTGGGGGCGGCCCGACATGGCGGCTTATATTTTCACCCGCGCGATCTTCTCCGGCGAGCCGATCCGGATCTTCAACAATGGCGATATGCGACGCGATTTTACCTATATCGATGATGTGGTTAAGGGCGTTCTGGCCGTTATCGACGCGCTCCCCACCGGAATTGGCGAAGTAGCGCCGCATCGAATCTACAATATCGGAAATAATCGCTCTGAGCCGCTGTTGCGCTACGTTGAGCTGCTCGAAAAGGCGATAGGGTGGACGGCGGATAAGGAATTCGCCCCCATGCAGCCGGGCGATGTCAAGGAAACCTATGCTGATATCGCGGCGATCCAGCGCGATCACGGTTTTCAACCTGAAACCACCATCGATGAAGGAATTCCCAAGTTCGTTGCTTGGTATCGCGATTATCACGGGGTTTAACGGCGCAGGTAGGCGCGACATGGCAACAACACCGATAGAGTGACGATCGATCGTTGTTTTTGAACCATATATGGATGTTGCAGCAAACAGGGAATCGCGCCATACCTTAAATATGCAATTTGCGGTGGTTGTGTTATGTCCTCATTGAAGCAGGTGGGTGAGATTTCGAGTTAGCCGTGAAAGACGAAGTCAGCCACCTTTTGAATATCAGAAAGGCCCGCTATATTTTCACACGCGCCGAGGGCGAACTCGATTATCAACACAAACGAAAATGCCGTGCGGGACGAGCAATGCCACTAGCAAAATACGCTGCGAATTTTCTTGAAGCCATAACCCGACATAACCCGGCCAAATTTCAAATACGGGGACGTTCAGGGTTATTGTGTGCGGCGATTTTAGCCTTGTCGATACTCGTGAGTGGCTTACCTTCTCAAGCCCAAACCGAAGACAGCCTTTCCAAAATGTTTGAACAACGGCTGCAGGAGTTGGAGCACGACGGTGTCAGGGAAGTGTTGTCTCCCGTGGATGCAGCCGGAGCGCGTTTGGAAGACCTTCGCGCGCATGGTCACAAAGAAGCAAAAACACCGCAGCAGCAATTGGAATTTAGACAGTCCATTGAAAAACTCGAGCCGAGCCCGCTGGAACAGGACTTTTCGGAGCGAGCTGGCGGCAGGTTGACCCAGTTTGGCTATGATCTGTTCCAAAGTGAGAAGGGAAATTTGACCCCGGGCGCCGGTGGCGCCGTCCAGGACGATTATATTCTCGGCATTGGCGACCAGTTAATCATTACGTTTCGCGGCCATCACGCTAAATCGCGAACCACTCTGGTAGATCGTGAGGGCCGCGTAGTATTGCGCGAGCTGCCGCCCATATCGGCTGCCGGACGTACGTTTAGTGAATTTCGCCAGGAGTTGCAGGCGCGGGTAGAAGGGACCCTGCTCGGCTCTGACGTTTATGTTTCGCTCGGTAAGATAAAAAATATTTCCATTCTGGTGCTCGGTGAAGTGGAAGCGCCTGGTATTTATAGGGTCCCCGCTCTGTCCAGCATTCTAGATGCCATTTCCCTGTCGGGTGGGATCAAGAAGACCGGAAGCCTGCGCCGACTGCAGGTCATTCGCGGCGAGGAAATTTTTTGGCTCGATCTTTACGAACTTATCATTCTTGGCACGTTGAGCCGCAATTTGATCCTTAGGGATGGCGACCGCATCGTTGTCCAGACCTTGGGTGACACCGCGGCTGCGGCGGGTTGGGTCAAGCGCCCCGGTATCTATGAGCTCGCCGAGGGAGAAACAAGCACCTTACTCGCGGATCTGATTGCGCTTGGTGGCGGGACGGTGCGACCACGGGGCTCCCGGTACCTGCATATTTCCCTGCAGGCGGATGGCCGCCAGAAAGTCGAGGAAAGACAGGACCTGGACGACACACGAATTGCCGCCGGCGATATTGTGCTTGTCGAGCTAAGCCAAAACGTTCAACTAGGAAACGTTAGAACCGTGGGTCATGTGCGGGTGCCAAATCGCCGTTCGCTCGCCAGTGCACCGACCCTAGGCGCGATTCTAACCGACGGATCGATTGTCGGTAGCAATCCCTATCTCCTGTTCGCTGCCGTGGAGACCACCGATACCCGGACCCGGACCCGGCGGCTCTATGCGACAAACTTGGAAAGCGTACTTAGCGGCCAGCTTGATTACCGGCTGCATGATCAGGACGTGATACTGATCTTCAGTGCGGACGATATCGAATATCTCAAAAGCGCAGCGGTCCAGGGAATTCTTATGCGAAAGGCGATGCATAAGCATGATGTCGAATGTCTAGGTCTCAAGGAACTGGAAATGTTGGTCTCGCTCAGTAATTCGGGAAAATTTGCCAGTGCAATGCTCTATTTCAATAGCCCCGCGTTGGGGCATGAAGCGGAGTTGGCAGACCTTTCGTTGCAGGCGCGCACGAGGCTCGAAATCGACGAACGTCGGCTGAATCTTGACGAGCGCGAAGCAAAATTGCGCGAAGTTAGCGCCCGTATCGAAATGGATCCGCGGAAAAGTGATCTCCTGGAAAAAACCTTTGGAGAACAAGCTGACGCTGAATGCCCGAAATTGTTCGAAAAATATCCGAAAGCGCTTCCGTTTCTGCTCGAACACGCGATACTTTTGCAGGGGGAAGTTCGTGCTCCCGGAATATATCCCATTGTTGATGGCACGCCGCTCGCTTCCGTTGTTGCCAGCGCTGGCGGCACCACGCGTGAAGCGGATCTTACTCATGTTGAACTGAACCGCTATGCGGTGCGGAGCAATGGCAGCGCAGTGACCGACAGAAAAGTGCGCGACCTGTCTCAGGCCGAATTCGCCGGCGTTCTCGTGGGTCCCGGCGACAACGTGCAAATCGGCACCCTCTTCAGCGACCTGGATCTCGGTCTGGTGACTTTGTCCGGTGAATTTAAGCGCCCCGGACGATATAACATACGACGCGGCGAACGTCTGTCGGAACTTGTCGTGCGTGCCGGCGGCTTGACACCCTACGCCTATCCCTATGGCGCTGTGTTTACGCGCCTAAGCGCGAAGAACAGGGAAAAGCGGGGCTACGAGCGAACAGCGAGGGAACTTGAGAATTCCCTGGCGATGGCCGCAACGACTGGGGGCTCGGCAGGATCGGCATCCCTACGCGTCGCCTCAACGTCCTTAGCTAACTTGGTCGAAACGCTGCGCGAAGCGGAACCCATAGGTCGTATGGTAATGGAGGCCGACCCAACGGTGCTAGAAATCCGCCCCGATCTGGACATAATGTTGGAGGCGGGCGATGAATTGGTGATGCCGAGGAGACCGAGTTCGGTGACGGTGACCGGCGAGGTTCTCAGCCCTGGTGCGTTGCAATTTGCCTCCAGCTTATACGCTGACGACTATATTGAAATGGCGGGAGGAGTGGGCCAGGCGGGCGATGAACAGCGGATCTTCGTTGTGCTGCCGAACGGCGTGGCGAAGCCGCTTTCGATTTCCTTTTGGAACTATGATCGGGTCAATATTCCGCCAGGAAGCACCGTCGTGGTTCCGCGTGACACGACTCCGTTCAATGTTCTTTCTTTTGCTAAGGACTTGACGCAAGTCTTCAGTCAATTGGCGATTGGCGCAGCGTCGCTCTCTGTTATTAACGACAATTAGTTAGAAGGCATGGGAGTGCGCTATGTCTTCGTGGGATGGGCGTCGGCGTCGCGATCAACGCAGATTCGGAATTGTTTTTCGTAACATAGCTGCTGGCGTTCCCGCCATTGCTGCGATGTTCATCTCCTCCGGGGCGCGCAACAAGGAAGAGCGCACGTTCAAGTGGACGAACAGCGACTGGGGCGGCATTGGCTTTATTGGTATCGGGCAAGGTGTCAGTCGTGCAGGTGGCAAAGCAGGTCTTTGCCTCACAGAACAATTTGGTTATATCTTGTGCTTAACGCCGCTCGCCCGGATTCGCGGCACTGATATGCAGCAAGCGTCATAGGATTAGAGCGTCGTGGTTGCGAATGATGAGTGATAAACCGAGCCCCCCAGACTTTTCGAAAAACCCAGAAGGGGCATCTAGTGGGCAGAACTCAAAAACAGAAATAGCGACGGAATCGTTGTCTGAGGCTATGGCCGTAGAGGCAGAGCCAAGCAGGGTGAACCCCGATATCCATCTGTTGGTATGGGTTCTCCTACGTGGGTGGTGGATCATTTTGATCGTATTCATCGTAGCTGTCGTCTACTCAGGTTATTCGCTTACTAAGCACTCACCCGTTCACACGGCCCATATGGTTGTTAGGGAGATTGATCCAAGTGGCGGCTTTGCAATGCCGGCTAGAATCGCTGGATTGGCGGAGGGCCTTGGCGTAAACATCCGGGATGGAATGGAAACCACCGTATTCGACGACTTTAAGATTTTGGTTCGCATGGAGAGATTTTCCCAGGTACTGGACCAAAAATATGGCTATGTACGCAAGGTCTACGGCGGGCAATGGAACGAAGGAAGCCAAAGCTGGAACCCACCCACAGGATGGCGGGTAGATTTGGATGACTATTTTCGTGGCTTTGCGCCCATTGCCGAATGGACACCGCCGAATACGCAGAAATTGGCTCAATATATTGCGGGCAGTGTATCCCTCGTCGATGTTGAATCCGATTCTGTAGCAGTCCGAATTCAGTATCAACATCCGGATGCGGATTTTGCTTTGCAGCTCCTGAGTGATGTGTATCAAACGGGGGAAGAGTTGCTGCGGAACCAGGAAATGACACGAATATTCGATCGGATCTCCTATGTTAGAGAGCGTTTGGCGAATATCACGATCTCCGAATACCGTCAGTCATTGATATTTGTTCTTGCGGAACAAGAAAAAAAGCTTTTGGAGCTTCAGTCGGGGCAGCCTTATGTTGCAGAAATTATTCAACCACCAGTGGTAACTGTACGGCCATCAAGTCCAAATATACTGGTTCGTCTGATTCTTGGCGCCATTGTGGGCTTGGTCCTTGGTGCATTGTTGGTCATTGTCGTCGCTTTTCTAAGGTCGGTATTGACCCGCAAGCCACTAATGCGAAAATTCGAATGAATTCGACCCTGTTAACAAGTGATTATCAGTCTCTCATTTTCATGATCATTCAAAAACATTTATCAAGTTTATCTCCGTATTACAGAGTGTTATAAGCATGGCGCTATAGAATGAGGGTTGGATCGCATTGAAAATAGCCATTTTAACAGGTGCGGAACTTCGACACGATTTTGTGCGAATATTAATTGCCCATACACCAGGAATTTATGTCAAACGCGCTTTTTGCGAGGACACGCGGTTGCAGCCCCTCATTGCTAAGCAAGGGGGAGAGAATTCGCAGCGCCTACACCATTTGACGATGCGTGGACAGTCCGAGCAAGATTTTTTTTCGGCATTTACTACATTCACTGCGGATCAAAGCAATGCCGTATATATCCCCAATGGAGAAATTAATGATTTCTGCCATGTTAAAGAAATTGATTCTCTCGGACTAGTCGTTTTAATCGCTTACGGTTGTTCGATCATTAAAGAGCCGTTATTGCAGAAGTTTAATCGGAAGTTGCTTAATGTGCATCTTGGCTTGTCTCCATATTATAGAGGTAGCTCGACAAATTATTGGCCATTGGTGAGAGGAGCGCCAGAATATGTCGGAGCGACATTTATGTACATGGATTCGGGTATTGATACTGGTGAAATAATCCACCAAATCAGAGCAAGAATTTTTCCAGGAGACTCTCCACACCAAATTGGGAACAGACTTATTTGCGATGTAGCGATGGTCTATGCGGAAATTGTAAAAAATTACGAAAATCTGTCTGTAATGTCTCCAAATCCTAATTCCAATGAAGTTGAATATTGTCGTCGAGACGATTTTAGTGAGAAGTCCGTGAAAATACTTTATGACAACTTTTCCGCGGGAATGATAGATAACTACCTATATAATGTTGAAGAGCGCTGTGAAAATGTTCCTATTATAGAGAATCCGACTGTGCGAACTGTCGAAACGCTGAGGGAATCTACGCTGTGAAGGCAATAATGTATCATTACGTACGGCCGGAGGCAAAGGGGTTGCCATATTTAAGGTATCTGCACCTAAATAATTTTTGTCGCCAACTCGATTTTTTCGAGAAGGAGTACGGATTTGTAGAGCGTGATGATTTTGTCTGTGCGCTTCAAACAGGACAGGTTCCCGAATCAGGGGTAATACTGACGTTTGACGATGCCATTGCGGATCATTTCGACTATGTTTTGCCTGAGCTTCAACGACGTAAACTTTGGGGAATTTTCTATATTCCAACTGGTGTATATTCAAACGGCACGCTGCTAGACGTTCATCAGCTTCACGTATTGCTTGGTACGTTTGGTGGGGTAGAAATAATGAATAGTATAAATGATTACATAACAACAGAAATGCTGAATCAAAATTATGTAGAAGATTTTTTCAAACTTCCATCGGATAATCAGGATGATGATACCAACGCAAGTCAAGTGAAGTTGATTCTCAATAAATTTATTCAAAATAACTATCGAGATGAGATTCTCGAATACCTTGTTAACAAATATAACGACGGGGTTAGGTCCACGGCAAAGGAATTTTATATCACGTCTGAGCAAATAAAATTGTTGCAGAAGAACGGCATGATCGTTGGCAGCCACGCCGTCAGTCACCGAGTGTTCAGTAAGCTCAATATTGATGAGCAGGAACAGGAAATTAAAGAGTCTTTCGATTATTTGGATGAGATAACAGGCGGGTTGGACATTCGTACATTTTGTTATCCTTATGGAGACAAGGGATCATTTAACTCGGAAAGTGAAAGATTATTAGACGAGGCGGGGTGTTCCTTTTCATTTAAGGTCGAGCCGAGAAATATAACGACAGATGATTTATTGCTAAGTCGTCAGGCTTTACCTAGATTTGATTGCAATAATTTTTCTTTTGGTAGGGCCAGTTAACCAATCAATCTAACTTAATCCGCCGATGTCGTTAAGAGACGTATTCAAATTTTCTGATTTCAACAAATTAATTTATTTATAGTTTAGCCCCGTCACAAAGCTTGTGGCGGCGAAAAATGTGGGGATAGCTGAATTTGGGGGGGCAAGCGTGTGCCGATTTTCACCCAAATGGGCGGTAGCGTGGTTAAACGCAACTAACTTTCACGAGTAATTCGAACGTGTCAAAAATCATTAAAGAAAATATAAACTTACTACATTTGCACGCGAAAGCTCTGATTGCTCTGTCGGGCCGGAAAGTCGTGATCGTTTGCATGTTCGGCGTCGTGATAGGGGTTCTGTTGGGAATTTCGGAAATAATTTTTGGCCTAAGTCTGGCAAACTTTCTGACTTCTTACGAAATCATCGACAGTAAGGGCAATCATGCTGATTGGTTAAACGATATCGCGACCCCACTGGTTCTAGTGATCGTGCTTGGTTTTATTGTGACTGTTTTTCGCTTCCTCTCATTCAATGCACCAGCTTATGCACGGCAACTTATGGAACGGCGGGTCAGGAAGTTGGTTAATGAGGAGACGATGAGGGGGCAGGGTGATATCTCAGAGCTTTCGGTTGCCAATTTGACCCACATTATGGTCAACCTGTCTCCGGGAATTGGCACGTATCTGAATGCCCTCTCCTTTCTTTTCCTTTCATATATTCGCCTTTTTGTTTTATTGGCCGGTTTGTTTGCTTTTTCAACACAATTAAGTCTGTTAGCTATGGCAACCATTGTTCTTTTCGGCTTACCGACGCTTCTATGCAGAAAATTTTATATTCGAGTTTCTCGCGCTGGCTATGATGAAAATGCGAGCTTCACTGAAAACATAATTCGTAATGTGCGAAACGTTTTGTTGTTACAATTCAGCGGACAAATTAATAATGAGCGGGAAAAACTCTCGCGCAATAATGAGGAGATTTATAAATACCGTGTAGCGTATAATTCTACCTATTTTGCAAACATGGTGTGGCCAAATATTTTAGCTGTTGTCGTCGTCGTAGTGGTAGTAGTGATTAATTTTGAGGCGCGATTCGTAGAGAACGCGATGCTCGTGCCGTTCGTGTTTCTTTTGAGCAGAATTGCTGCTGCCATTAGTGCCATCACAGATAGTTATGGAAAATATCAACTACATAAACCCGCTAGCGTCGAGATGCTTTCTTACAACAACCTTCTTCTTGAAAATAAACCTCCACTCGCTGCCACTGGTGAGATGGAAATAGGGCAACCAACTTCTCTCTCTGCTCAAGGATTGACCATAGGTCGAGACAAAGAGCTTATTCGCGATATCAACATAGAGCTCGAAGAAGGCGAAATGCTGTTGATTGGTGGGGAGTCAGGTGTAGGAAAAACAACATTAATATATACAATACTTGGATTGTTGAATCCAATGCGCGGTCACGTTTACTGGAACGGAATTAACATATTTGATATAAATCCAAAGATATTCAGGTCTCAAATATCCTACTCCGGATCGGACCCCTTCCTCATTGATGCGACAATCGAAGAGAATATTCGATTTGGGCAGAACGAATCAGAAAAATATCCGGGAGACATAGATATTGCAACCAATGCGGCATCATGTGAATTTATTAACGAATTGGAGGGAAATCTAAACTTTAAATTAAAGGAAGGTGGAGATGGAATTTCCGCCGGACAACGGCAACGAATATCCATAGCTCGGGCATTATTGCGAAAGCCAAAAGTCCTCATTTTAGACGAGGCCACGTCAAACATAGATACAGAAAGGGAAAAGGCAATTTTCACAAGAATACAAAAATTATACCCCGATATGATGATTATATTGGTTTCTCATAGAGATACAGCAAGGGAATTTACGACAAAAACATTGAACTTATAAATCATTTTCGAATGTTAGTATGATTAGGTAATTTTGTTTTCCGAATTTCTTATCATGGACATAGTTTTTGGTGAAAAATCTATTCTCGATCGCGTGCAACTGATTCTTAATGTCGGTTCGGTCCGATATAATGTCGACAAATAATATTCTCAATCTCGATGATCTCGCCGTCGTGGCCGAGACCTTGCGTACGGAGGGTCGCCGGGTCGTGCTCTGTCACGGCATGTTTGACCTCATTCATCTCGGCCATGTCCGACATTTGCAGCGCGCGCGCGAAGAGGGCGATGTGCTGATGGTGACGGTGACCGCCGACTCCTATTCGCGTAAAGGGCCGGGCCGACCGGTGTTCACCGATGTGCTCCGTGCCGAGGCGCTGGCGGCGCTCGAATGCGTCGATTATGTCGCCATCAATCACGCCGATTCGGCAGAGGCGGTGATCGAAAAACTTAAGCCCAATGTTTATGCCAAAGGCAGCGACTATCGCGAAGCGACAGATGACCTCTCTGGCAAGATAGTAGTCGAACAGGGCGCGGTCGAGGCATATGGCGGGCGCATCCATTTCACCGACGAGATCACTTTCTCGTCAAGCCAGATCCTGAATCGTCATTTCGGCATCTTTTCCGAGGAGACCGACCAATATCTCCGCCAGTGCCGCGCGGAAACAGAGTTCGAAGACATATCGCGCGAATTTGAAAAGATCGCTGGCAAGAAGGTGTTAATCGTCGGTGAGGCGATTGTCGACCGCTACACTTTCGTCGCGCCGATGGGCAAGAGCGCGAAGAGTGCGGCAATTTCTGTTCAGCACCAGCGCACTGAAGACCATGCCGGCGGTGCCCTGGCCGTCGCGAACCACGCCGCTGCCTTGGTTGACCAGGTCGCGTTGGTAACGGGCCTCGGCGGCAAGGGCGCCGAGGGGCTAGACAGCGAAGCTTTTCTGCGCGGACATTTGCGCGACAATGTCTCGCCGCATCTATTCAGGTTCAGCGAAGCCCAGACCATTGTAAAAGAGCGCTTCGTGGATTCTGACTCCATGGCGAAGCTGTTCGAAATGTATTATTTCGAACCCTCGCCCCAGGCCACGGATGCAGAAGAGGCGGAGGTTTGCTGCTGGCTGAAACAGAACCTTAGGGAATTCGATGCCGTCATCGTGCCGGATTATGGCAACGGCATGATCACCCCGCGCATGATCGAGGTGATTTGCGCCCACAGCCCCTATCTTGCAGTCAATGCCCAGCTCAACAGCGGCAATCGCGGGTATCACGTGATCACCCGCTATCCGAAAGCTGATTTCATCTGCATGAACGAGCCCGAGCTGTGGCTGGCAAGCCACAACCGCCACGATCCGACTGACATGCTGGCGCGCGAGATCATGACCAAGCTCGACGCGGATTGCATCGCTGTGACCCAAGGCGTCAAGGGTTTGCTTGCCATTCATAAGGATCTCGACGCGCCGCATCACGTGCCGGCGCTGTCGTTGAAAGTGGTCGACCGGGTCGGCGCGGGGGATGCATTCCTTTGCATCGCCGCGATCTGTCTCGCCTCTGGATTGCCGCCCAAATTGTCGACCTTCGCTGGCGCCGCCGCCGCCGCGTTGGAAGTGCAGATCGTTGGTAACCAACGCTCCCTGGAGCGTGCTTCTCTGCTACAGTATATTTCGGTTCTGCTTAAGTGATTATTATGAAAATTTCCGGTATCTTTCGCCGCCGCCTCTATGGTGGTTGTGAAGTTTGGGTGTGAAGAGGAAGGACCGCCGCTCTCATGAAATGTCTTGTTACCGGCGGTGCCGGATTCGTTGGCAGCCATGTCACCGATCGGCTGCTTTCCGATGGACATGATGTCGTTGTACTCGACAATTTCGCCTCTGGACGGCCAGAGAATCTCGACGGTTGCCGCTGCAATCCCGCGTTCAGCTTTCACGAAGTGGATATCGCCGATTACGCCAACGTGGTGCCACATTTCAAGGATGTCGATTGGGTGTTCCATATCGCGGCGCTTGCCGATGTGGTGCCTTCGATAGAGCACCCGTTACGCTATCACCATTCGAATGTCGATGGCACCATCGCCATTCTAGAAGCATCGCGCCAGGCCGGGGTGAAGCGATTGGTCTATATGGCGTCCTCCTCTTGCTATGGCCTACCCGACGAGTTTCCTACTCCGGAGACCGCCGAAATTCGCGCCATGTACCCCTATGCGTTGACGAAGTTTCTCGGCGAGGAATATGTCATGCATTGGAGTCGAACCTATGGCCTGCCGTGCAACAGTTTGCGTGCTTTCAACATCTTCGGCCCACGTGCCCGCACCACAGGTTCGTACGGCGCCGTGTTCAGCGTATTCCTTGCGCAAAAACTTGCCGGCCAGCCGCTGACTGTGGTCGGTGACGGCAATCAGACGCGCGATTTCACCTTCGTCAGCGATATAGTCAACGCCCTCGTCATGACGGTGGAAAACGAGGTGTCTGGCGAGATCATGAATGTCGGCACCGGCAACCCAAAAAGCGTCAATGAGATAGTAGCTCTCCTCGGTGGCGATGTGACACGCCTGCCGAAACGCCCGGGCGAGCCCGATTGCACCCAGGCTGATATCTCAAAAATACAAAAGCTGACCGGCTGGCGCGCCGAAGTAACATTTGAGCAGGGCGTAGAAGTTATGCTGGAGCATATTGATATGTGGCGCGATGCGCCGGTCTGGACAGAGAGCTCGATCGAAAAGGCGACCGAGAGCTGGTTCCGTTTCCTTGGCAGGTCGGAATCATGATCGCCGCCCGGCAACATCATGTGCTGGTGACCGGCGGTGCTGGCTATGTCGGGAGCATGCTGGTCCCCAAACTGCTCACTGCGGGGCATAAAGTAACTGTGCTCGATTTATATCTGTTCGGCGAAGATGTGCTCGCTGACTGCCGCGATGATCCTAACCTCATCGAACTGCGCGGCGACCTGCGCGACCGCGACACGGTCGTGACCGCGCTCAAGGACTGTGACGCGGTGGTTCACCTTGCCTGCGTTTCCAACGATCCCTCCTTCGATCTCAATCCCAAGATCGGCAAGGAGATCAATTACGACGCCTTTCTGATCCTAACCGATGCCGCGAAGGCGGCGGGGGTCGAGCGCTTCGTCTATGCCTCCTCGTCGAGCGTTTACGGCATCAAGGATGAGGCTGAGGTGACTGAAGAGCTTCCTCTTGAGCCCTTGACCGATTACTCAAAATATAAGGCGCTCTGCGAGGACATTTTGTTGCAGCGCCGTTCGGCGGATTTCGCTATCCTGATTATCCGACCGGCCACGGTGTGCGGTTACGCACCGCGCTTGAGGCTTGATCTCACGGTCAACATTCTGACCAACCACGCTATCAACAACGGCAAGATCACCGTTTTCGGTGGCACGCAAACACGGCCCAACATCCATATCGAGGACATGACTGACCTTTATGTTCAGTGCCTTGAATGGCCGCGTGAATCATTCGACGGGCATATCTTCAATGTTGGTTACGAAAATCACCGTATCATTGATATCGCTGACAAGGTGCGCGGCGTGATTGGCGGCGTCGTCGAAGTCGAAACCATCCCCACCGACGACCTTCGCTCCTACCGAATTTCCTCCGAGCGCATCTATCGCGAGCTCGGATTCCGCCCGAAACACACCATCGACGATGCAGTGCAGTCCCTGCTTGACGCCTTCTCTGCGGGCAAGGTTCCCAACGCTATGGACGATCCGAGATACTTCAACATCAAGCAACTTCAGACCCTGGATTTTTGCTGAGCCGTCTATATGCCGCGTCTTACCAGTGGTGCGATTGTCGGAGTGGATTTCGACAACACCATAATCTCATATGATCACTTGATCCTGGCGGCCGCCATACGCCGAGATTTGGTCGCGGAGGATATTGTACCCAACAAGAAGGCCGTGCGCGATGCTGTCCGCCTTCTGCCAGACGGCGAAGCGAGTTGGCAGAAAATTCAGGCTGAGATTTATGGCCCAGAAATCGGTAGTGCCGAGTTGATTGAGGGCGTAGCAGAGTTTTTGACGCGTTGCGGCGCGGCGGGGGTGAAGCTCCATATCGTCAGTCATAAAACTAAAATCGCCAATTACGATACCACGAACACCAACTTACGCGATTCAGCTATGGCATGGATCGAGAGCCAGAATCTATTCGCGAAATCGGACGGTGCCCTCGCGCGCGGACGGGTAAATTTCGCAGCGACCCAGGAAGAGAAAGTTACCCGTATTGAGACCCTCGGTTGCAGCTATTTCATCGACGACCTCATCGAAGTGTTTAACCATCCGGAGTTTCCGTCCGGCGTCGAGAAAATGCTGTTGGACCGAAGTCGCGGCGCGTCAGACCCTGTTACTGGCAAGTTTGCCAATTGGCGCGATATTTCGGATTATCTGCTTGGCGATGACTGAATCAGCCTTCGACTCAGACGCTACGGCTAAAGCTTCGGCCAAAGCGGTGACACGTCTCCTTGGGCTTGAGGTTGCCGGCGTCCGCCGCATCGCCGGCGGTGGTAACAACAAGCTTTGCCGAGTTGATACCCTGTCGGGCGAAACCCTCGTGGCGAAGCATTATTTTCGCCAGCCTTCCGACAATCGTGACCGGCTGGGCGCGGAATTTGACGGCTTGGACTTTCTATGGCGGAACGGTGTCACGCGGATTGCCTGCCCCAGGGCCTGCGACCGGGAAAAGGGAATCGGCATTTACGATCATGTCCCCGGGGAGGCGGCAGGTAATGTAGCGGTTTCTGACAGCGATATTCGCCAGGCAGTACAGTTTCTCGGTCGACTCAAGGAGTTAACGGAATCGTCCGAAGCTGAAGCACTACCGGAAGCCGCCGAGGCCGGCTTCTCCCTTGATTTGCTGATCGATATCCTGCGCCAACGGCTTGAACGGCTCCAAGCGGTTGTACCCGAATCGCCGCTTCAAAAGGAATTATGCGCGTTTCGCGACGAACGCCTTGCGCCTGCTTTGGAGCGCGTCGCCCAATCCGCCCAATCGCGGCGGGCATCCGACGGTTATCCTTCGGAGGCAAGGCTAGCGCCTACCCGGAGAAACCTAAGCTCGTCCGATTTCGGCTTCCACAACGCTGTCCGCCGACCCGATGGAGAGTTGATTTTCGTGGACTTCGAATATTTCGGTTGGGATGATCCGGCCAAGACGATTTCGGATTTCTTGCTGCACCCGGCAATGGCGCTGGAACCGGCGCGGGCCGAGGCGTTTGTCGCGACCAGCGTTGACGCCTTCGGTGATGACGATCTCGCCAGCCGGCTGCGGGCCTATTTTCCCCTATTCGGGCTAAAATGGACGATGATTGTACTGAACGAGTTTCTTCCCGTCGGTTGGAAGCGGCGTCTTTTCTCGGGCGCCGACGCGGAAAATGAGGAGTTGTATTTGCGGGGGCAATTGAAGAAGGCTGCAACCTTTCTCAATGGTGCTATTGAAGCCGATACGAAATTTCCCTATGGCGCGTAGCAATTCGCAACTGCCGCTCGATGCGCGTTCCAAGGCGCTACGGCGTGTCGTATTGCGCATGCTCGAAGCGGGAGATCGCGGCCATCTTGGCGCCGCCTTTTCTATGGTAGAGATATTTCGCGTGCTCTACGATAACGTTCTCCGCTTTGAAAGCGCTGAACCCGACTGGCCGGAGCGCGATCGCTGCATCCTTTCGAAGGGCCATGGCTGCCTCGCGCTCTACGCAATTCTTGCCGACAAGGGTTACTTCCCTGAAAGCGAGCTCGACAAGTTTTGTGCCCTCGATGGCATTCTTGGTGGCCATCCCGATGCTGGAAAGGTTCCCGGTGTCGAAGCGTCCACCGGCGCGCTTGGGCACGGCGTTTCCATCGGCGTCGGCATGGCGCTCTCGGCGCGAATCGACGGGTCAAAACGCCGCGTCTATGTAGTCACTGGGGATGGCGAAATAAACGAGGGCTCAGTTTGGGAAGCCGCTATGAGTGCCTCCAAGCACTGCCTCGATAATTTTACCGTGTTGATCGATTACAACAAGTTTCAATCCTATGGTGCGACTAGCGAAGTGCTCGATCTTGAACCGCTGGCAAACAAATGGGCGGCGTTTGGCTTTGCCGTCGCCGAGGTCGACGGCCATGCCGTCACTGAATTGCAGGAGACACTCGCGCCCAAGCCATTTGCGACGGGCAAGCCGCTCGCGGTGATTTGCCACACCGTGAAAGGCCGAGGCGTCGATTTCGCTGAAAACAATCCCAAATGGCATCATCAAAGCAAGATTGGTCCCGAGGGCATGAAGAGTTTGCATAACGGGCTGGACTCCGCCTGATGCGCAAGACCAGTCTCAACCAGGTTTACGAACACGCGCTTCAAGATAAGCGTATTGTCTTTATTGGCTCCGACCTTGGCGCTGGAACCCTTGATGATTTCAAGCGCGACATGCCTGACCGTTTTTTCATGGAGGGTGTAAGCGAGGCCCATATCATCGGTATGGCTGCTGGTCTCGCGATGGATGGCAAGGTCGTTTATGTTAACACCATCGCCACTTTTCTCACTCGGCGCTGCTTTGAGCAACTGGTTAATGATGCTTGTCTTCACCAAGCCAAGGTGCGCCTAATCGCCAATGGCGGCGGGCTGGTCTATGCGCCCCTCGGTCCGACCCATCTAGCGACGGACGATATCGCCATCCTCCGTGCTATCCCCAACATGACCATCGTTGCGCCGGCGGACGCGGAGGAGATGAAGCGCCTCATCCCTCAGACGGTCGACTGGCCTGGCCCGATCTATATCCGCCTGGCGAAGGGCGGTGATAAGGTGGTCAGTCGTGATGAACTACCATTTGAAATCGGCCGCGCAATTGAACTCAAGTCAGGCGGCGATGTCACCCTGGTGACCACTGGTGTGACCTTGCAGATTGCACTCGACGCTGCGACTCGGCTATCCGAAGAAGGTATCGGTGCCGGTGTGTTGCATATGCACACCGTCAAACCGCTTGATGAGGAGGCTCTGATGGAGCGACTTTCAAATGTACCGGCTCTTGTCACGGTCGAGGAGCATTCTCTGATAGGCGGTCTCGGTAGCGCAGCGGCGGAGCTGATCGCGGAATCCGATTTGAACTTATCTTTCCGCCGCATCGGTATTCCCGACTTGTTTCCCCATCAATATGGACGCCAAGAAGATTTGATGCGCATTTACGGCCTTACGACGGAGAATGTCATGGCGGTTGTAAAGGATATGCTGGGTGCTGCGCCAAAACGCGACGCCAGGGCAGAAAGCGGTTAAACGGGGCTATGACTGCTTCCATCCTTACTGGACTCGGTAATAATGCCTTTCTCTTGCCAGAGGAAATTACTCTCTCGAAGAAATTTATCGAGCAGGGCTATTGCATCATTCCTGTCGAGGACAAAGTGGGACTTGATCGCATCCGCGGTGCCATTGCCGATTTCGCCGCTACGGCCCTGCGCGGCGATGGGGCGGTAGATCACGGGACCTATCTCGATGGTATCCACGCCGGAATCGGACCAGAAGAACTCAACGAACTTCGTTTGGGTGTTATTCGCGATATCAACCGCGAGGATTGGTTGCGCCCGACCTATTTTGGCTTGGCGCGTACGGCGTTGCAAATCATCATCGGAAACGAGTTAGCAATGCAGCGACGTGTCAATCTCAGCATTCAACTGCCGGGCGACGACAGCTCGCTTTTACCCATCCATTGTGATGTGTGGTCTGGAGATTCGCCGTTCGAGGTAGTGTTTTGGTTGCCGTTGGTAGATTGCGCCGAGACCAAATCGATGTTCCTCATCCCGCCTCAGGCCAACGCGAAGATCCAATCCCGGCTTAGCGAGTTCAGTGCCTGCAGCAGCGAGGATCTGTTCGCCGAAGTGGAACCACATCTCAAATGGATCGACATCCGCTACGGCGAAGTGCTGCTATTCAATCAAAATCTGATGCATGGCAACCGGGTAAATGAGACGTGTGAAACTCGGTGGAGCATGAATTGCCGCTTCAAGGGTGCCTTTACACCCTACGCGGAAAAGAATCTCGGCGAATTTTTTGAGCCCATCACTTTGCGTGCGGCATCGCGCATAGGTCTTTCCTACGAGCTGCCTGATGGCTTTGACAGCTGAGCGCATCGGTCATCGCGGCTATATCAGCAGTCGGCCTTTTATGGGCGAAAGCGCTACGCAGCAAGTGCAAAATATCATCATCGTCAATTATGCCGAGCGCGAAAATTTGCACTATCTACTGAGCGCAACAGAATATGTCATGCCGGACTGCATGATGATGCTGGAGCAGGTTCTCGAGGAATTGCCGCAATTAAGAGGAGTTATTTGTTATTCCCTCTTCATGCTGCCGCGACGGGCCGAACGCCGGCAGCGGGTCTACCGCTCCGTTATCGTTGCCGGGGCAGAGATGCATTTTGCTCTTGAGCACATGGTCCTCCGACAGGATTCTGATATTCCCGGCATTGAGGCGCTCTGGCTCATGCGCCGTGCCCTGCCGCATTGTCCCAAGGAGTTGCCGGTATGGAACTGATTGATTTCATCGGCTCGGTGCACAGCAGTACCGCGCGAGATTATATTGCCCGGGTAACCAAGCACGACAAGGCAGAATGTGCCACCGTAGCCAAGCGCTTCGGCAAGGAGTATTGGGACGGCGCGCGGCAATTTGGCTATGGCGGTTATTCCTATGACGGGCGCTGGCGGGCGGTGGCCGAGCGCATGGCGGATTACTATGGCCTCAAGGCAGGCGATAGAGTGCTCGATGTTGGCTGTGGAAAGGCCTATATGCTTTACGAGTTGACCCAGGCCGTGCCTGGCCTTGGCGTAGCCGGCGTAGATATATCCGAATATGGCCTCGCCCATGCCAAGGAAGAGATGCGCGACAATCTGCAGCTGGCGGATGCGACCAAGCTACCATTCGCCGACGGCGCGTTCGACATGGCGTTTTCCCTCGCCACCTTTCACAATTTTCATGTCTTCAACGCCATTCAGGCGCTGCGCGAAATTCAACGCGTCTGCCCGGGGCCAAAAAAATATGTCATGGTCGAGTCCTATCGTAATGAGCGCGAGAAGGCGAACCTGCTTTATTGGCAGCTTACCTGCGAAAGTTTTTTCACGCCTGACGAATGGAAATGGTGCTTCAATCAAGCCGGATATAATGGAGATTACGGCTTCATCTATTTCGAATAGGCGGTACCGATGAAAGCCCCGCAAGCAACCGGCAATCTGCTCGTGCTGGGAGGTTCGAGTTATGTTGGTCGGCATTTGCTGCCGCGATTGACGGCCGGTTGCTACACCGCAACCTATGCGCGCAATCCAATCCCGGATGGCGTGGCGTTCGATTGCGCCACCATGCGCCTTGCAGAATGCATCAGCGATCTTGCGCTCTTTGACAGCGCGCTTCTTCTGCTTGGCGATACGGAGCCCAATTCCTGCGTGCGCGATCCGGAGCGATCAGAAGCAGTCAATGTTACTGGTATCAAAGCGGTGATCGATGATCTTGTCGCAGCCGGGGTGCGGCCGATTTTCATCTCGAGCGAATTTGTGTTCGATGGACGGCAAGGGAATTATGGCGAGTCCGATTCGCCAAACCCGATTCTTGTATACGGCAAGCAAAAGCTAGAGATTGAACACCATCTCAAAATGGTTCTGGAAGATCATGTTATTCTGCGACTGGCTAAAGTCTATGGCGAAACGCCGGGCGACGGCACCCTGTTCACTAATTGGCTAACGCCTGTCGCGGAGGGCGGCCGACTCAAATGCGCGAGCGATCAGTTTTTCTCACCAATCTTCGTCGATGATGTGGTCGATGTGTTGTTGTCTACAGTGGATCAGCCCATTCGTGGCACCTTTCACCTCGGCGGTCCGCAAGTGCTGAGCCGCATGGCTTGTTTACAAGCGCTGATCAATGCAGTTAGTACACTGCGGCCAGTTGATCTCATAACCGAGCCCTGCGGGATCAACGATTTTAATTTTCCCGAGGACCGACCGCTTGATGTCAGCATGTGCATCGATAAACTTGCCGCTGCGTCTGACTTCCACCCGCTTGCCGTCACGGCTTTTTGTCGTCGCCTCGCCGCCACTCATTTCGGTGCCGGCCAAGCGCAGACTAACGGTGCGCCAGCGTGAAACTTTCAACCATATCTCTGTTGGTGCCGGATGCAGCAAAGCTTCGAGAAGATACTGACGCCAAATCGATATCTTTTTTCTGCCTTACGCGTCCTGTGCGCATCGATCAGTTGCTGCTTGATGAGATGAAGGAAGTCTCCGTTCAACGCGGCGAGTGCAATGTGCGCATATGTCTTCATAGTGGCCCGGAGGACAATCACCACGACATGGTCGTGCTCGAGCGCAGCGGCAAATACTACCGCCCGCACAAGCATGAGAAAAAAGGTGAGTGTTTCCATGTGATTGAGGGTCGTCTCGGTCTGCTTGCTTTCGACGCGGCGGGAGGCGTGATCGACGCCACAGCGCTCGGCGCTGGCGAGATTTATCGTATCGCGGTTGGCATGTATCACGCAGTGATGCCGCTGAGCGACCCGGTGATCTATCATGAATCGAAGCCCGGGCCGTTTCTCGGCGAGGGTGATAGTATCTATCCGGACTGGGCACCTCTGGCGGGGGATGCGGAGGCGGTCAAAGCCTTTCAGGTGATGGCGCGCGCTAAACTTACCGGCTGAACAGAAAGGAGAGCGAATGGGCATGGCAATCGAAATCGCGGGGCGGAAAATCGGCGCGGACCATCCGGTTTTCATTGTTGCCGAAGCCTGTGACAACCATCTAGGTAATACGGAGGTGGCGCGTGAGATGATTGACCGGGCGCACGCCGCCGGGGCGGATGCAGTCAAGTTCCAGCATCATCTGCCTGACGAGGAGATGCTACCGGACGCACCCATGTCGGATAATTTTGACGAGCCGCTCTATGAGTTTCTCAAGAAATACGCTCTTACCCTCGATCAACACCGCGATCTCAAAGCGTTTTGCGAGGAGATCGGCATTCTCTATATTTGCACGCCCTTTAGCTATGCCGCGGCTAAGGAACTGAACTCTCTAGGCGTCTCATCCTACAAGATCGGCTCGGGCGAGATGACCGACGTGCCGTCGCTTCAGCGGATCGCCGACTTCGGCCAGCCGATGATTGTTTCTACCGGCATGTGCACCCTGGACGAGATCGAGCGCAGTTATCGCGCAGTGATTGCGCGCAACCGGGCGCTCGCGCTCCTTAATTGTGTGAGCGAATATCCGCCCGCCTATGAGGATATTAATCTTGACGTCATCACTGTCATGCGCGAGCGTTTTCCCGAGGCGGTGATTGGTCACTCCGACCACACGCCGGATCTGTACACCTGCTTCGCCGCCGTTACTTTGGGAGCGGCAATCATCGAGAAGCATGTCATCCTCGACAAGGCGCAGCCCGGGCCCGATCAGTCCGTTTCGATCGATTTTGATGATCTCGCTGCCCTCGTTGAAGGTATCCGAAAGATCGAGGCA
>CAZUXZ010000134.1:0-3964 GCA_964624055.1 uncultured Rhizobiaceae bacterium
CATTATGTTTAAGGTTTTCCGCAAGCATCTCGCGGACGGATTTCGGCCCACCGATTTCTGCGAACGAAACCGTATGGCGTGAGGGGCCAAGCAGTATACGTCGGTTTGTCGGAGACTGATCCTAAAAGGTATATGCCGCAGAGCTAAAAGATACAATCCGAAGTATTAACAAATATAAAAATGAAAATTGATCTCAATAACGCCAAATTACTTCATAACCTACACATCATATATAACGAGTCACGATTCTATAACCGGCGGGAAGAGAGACCCTTTGATGCGTATTTCACTTCGATTATTTTTGACTGCCGTTATTTTGTCGCTGTTAGCCAAATCTGTGTCCGTGCCACTGGCATCCGCTGAACTGCTCGACGACGTGCTGACCACGCCCAAAACTCTGATCGATCGGGCTATCGAAGCGCGTAGTGGCGATGATATCTATAGGGACAATGAAATTGTACTCAAGGTCAACGCGGTAATAGCGGAACTAGGCACCATCAAGGCTTCGACCAAGATTTATTAGCAGCGCCTGTTGGTCACGGGCATGTTTGACGATATTGAGCTCTATGATTAATTTTTCACAAGTATCGAAGCGGTCGAAGGAATTAAGGAGCTCTATTGGCACGTGACTAATATGAGTGAAGAGGCCAGGAAGCACGCGAAGATGAAATGCTTGATTGGGTGGATGCAATGACGCTAGATGCCAAGGTTAGCATCAACCTGGTCAGCACCGCCGGCGTCGCTGACGTGAATTTACGCGTCGCGGTTGATTCATTTGCCAATGTATATCTGATCGGACGCGCACGCTCAGAAGAAGAATCAAAGAAAGATGATAAGGGTCACAAGCGAAACGGAAGGGGCAGGAGTATTCGTTAATTATATCCAGATGCGCCCGTAACGCCGTCTGGGTCGCAGTAAGGTTCGCGGGAATTAGGCCTCTGGCAGGACAACAATAAAAAATGAATCTGAAGCCTACGGCACGTTGGTTCTGTATTAGGCTCGCACCGTGATGCACTCCGAGAGAAGCCTTGACGATCGGTAACCCCAGGTCGATTTCAGAGATGTAAAAAAATATGCAACCCAACTAAGAGTTCAGCGATTAAACACGCATGGCTCGGCAAGAAATTCGTCCCAGCCACATTTCTGCCTGATAGTCTACAGCTTGAACTGACGATTCGGGGAACCTGCTTGTTCGCTCTGACTAATTGCCGCATCCACACCTCTACCGACTGTCTGGTAGACCATACCGTTCTTATCGATGACAAGAAGATCGCCGGCATCATCACCGATGGGGAAGTTCCTGCCAAAGCTGAGCAGCGCGACCTCGCGGGCGGACATCTTGCTCCCGGTTTCATCGATATTCAGGTTAATGGTGGCGGCGGTGTGATGTTTGATGATGCCCCGAATGTAGAAGTGATTGCGCGTATTGGGGCGGCGCATCGGCAATTCGGTACGGTGGGCTTCCTGCCCACCTTGATCACCGGTTCGCGCGAAATTGTGAGTGCAGCAATAAAAGCAGTCGAAGAGGGGCTAGCGGCAGGGGTGCCCGGTCTGCTTGGTCTTCATCTTGAAGGACCGACAATAAATCCGGCGCGCAGTGGCATGCATTCGAAGACTAGAATCGGTGTGCTCGCTGATGAAGAAATCGTCCGGTTAGCTGCTCTGTCGGCCTCACGAATCGTTACCCTTGCGCCGGAATGCGCGCCGCCCGGGTTGATCGCTGGGCTGAGTGCTGCGGGCGTGAAGGTTCTCGCAGGCCATACTGAGGCGACGGCGGAGGAAATTTTAGGCGCCAAGTTAGAGGGACTCGATGGCGTCACCCATCTGTTCAACGCCATGAGCGGCTTTTCCGGCCGGGCGCCCGGCACCGTTGGCGCAGCGCTTGCCGATGATGATCTCTGGTGCAGCATCATTACCGACGGCGTTCATGTGCACGCAGCTTCGGTCCGCGCTGCATGGTATGCAAAGAGGGAAAAACTCTTTCTAGTCACCGATGCCATGGCGCCGGTTGGCACGGAAATAACCGAGTTTGAGCAAGACGGGCAGCACATTTCCGTGCGGAACGACTCCTGCTTTTTGGCCGATGGACGGCTCGCGGGAACGACTCTTGATATGGCCCGTGCTGTGCGCCAATGCGTGGGTCAGGTCGCACTCCCACTCGACGAGGCGCTACGAATGGCATCAACTTATCCAGCCGCGTTTCTTGGGCTCAGTGCACGGCTTGGGCAGATCAAAATCGGCTACGATGCAAGCCTCGTATGGCTAGATAATAACCTAGAGGTCAAGGGAGTATGGATAGATGGAGATGAGCAATTTTATGACTGAATGTTAGCGCACTGGCCTAGATATTGGCGACACCAAGAGCGCCGCCGTTATGCTCGACGAAGCGGGGCGGGAATAGGCACGCTGTTGGATCAACATGCTGTGTGAATTCGGCGCCACCATCGAGATTATGACCAACGCTGTTTCTTGGCTCGAATACGCGCGGGACGCATGGGGCATACTGATATCAGCATGACTGGCGTGGTGAATGATGAATGAGAATATTTGCTGTTGGCTGGCTAACCTGCCCTGGCTAAAAGGTAGAGGCTGATCCTGAGAGATCTTGAGCAGGTTTTTAACCGCCAAATCCAAATTGGCAGCGATGCTAACTGTTGCGCTTCCTCCGATACGGTCGCCGAAGCGGCAGAGGACGCTGTTGTAGTGTCCAGTGTCATCTTAGGCATCGATATAGGTAAGGGCTCGTCAACGGTCGAATAGTGACTGATGTCAACGGCACCGCCGGCGAATGGGAGAAAAATCCTCTGCATTGGCGCGAGGCTTCTGACAGCGCTAAAACATTTATCCTCCATCAACTTAACATAGGCTGCATGCGTGCAATTGCTTAATCGCAGCGGCTCCTAATTTCCCTTGAACTCAGCTTTTCGTTTCTCCACAAAGGCTGTGATGCCCTCGACAAAATCTGCGCTGCCCGCGCAGTTAGCGAAGCTCTCAGCCTCTGTCTGCAATTGAGCGTCGAAAGTAGAATGGAGCGAAGCATTCAACAGTCGTTTGGTGTTGCCATAAGCCTTTGTTGGCCCACTCCCAAGACGATTCGCGAGTTTAGCTGTTTTCTCAGTAAGATCGCTCGCTGGCACGACCCAATTGACCATCCCAAGCTCCTTCGCTGTTGCCGCGTCGATACGGTCGCAAAGAAGTGCTAGTTCCATTGCCTTTTTCAAACCTACCACGCGTGGCAGGAAATAGGTCGACGAACCATCTGGACTCGTTCCTATGTTGCAATAAGCCATGGTGTAAAAGCTCGTATCTGCGGCAATGGCTAGATCGCAGGCCAGCATCAGGCTGACTCCAAAACCGCCCACCGCGCCTTCTACACTGGCGACGACTGGCTTCGGCAGACGCTTGATCACCTGAATCAGTGGATGCACCTGATAAACGAATTTCTCGAAAAATCGTCGGCGTTCGTCGGACTCGCGGTTGAGCTTCTCGTGAAAGAGCTTAAGGTCACCACCAGCCATGAAGTGCCCGCTGCTACCGCGGATCACGACGCAGCGTATGTTAGGGTCGTTTTCGACCGCCGTCAGCTCATCAAAGAGTCGATCCGTGAGCGGCCCGTTGACTGCGTTCAACACTTCCGGCCGATTAAGGGTGAGCGTGAGGATATTGTCTGACCTCTCCGCCAGGACTTCCTTTGTCATGTCGCTTCCTGTCCATTCATGGGTCACCGGGGGGGCGAACTGCCGGCGCGTCGTTTGATTTGGGGCAAGGTTCCGCTCCGGGACGACTGGCACGATATTAGATGTTAACCGCGCAGCAGGTTAGTAGCCACCACCAGGTAGGTCTAGTGTAAAGGCATCTTATGTTAGCAACCAGCGACATTATTGCGAGAACAAAGGACTAAAAAAATTTATGGCTACGAACATACTGCGAGCGACCGAACTATTTAGTAAGAAGAACATATTAA
>CAZUXZ010000135.1:0-66252 GCA_964624055.1 uncultured Rhizobiaceae bacterium
AGCGGGAGTTTGCCGGTTATTGGGAATATCTCCTTGAAGAGGCGATTTTTACCTCCCCGCCCCATCCAAATTGGGGCGGCGCGGCACTCTTGGACCGCGACGGCAGGCTACTCGGCATCGGCTCGCTCTTTGTTCAGCCAGTCGACGAATTTGGAAAACACGCCGACGGCAACATGATCGTCCCCATTGAACTACTAGATACGGTCCTCGACGATCTATTGAAGTTTGGCCGCAGTCAGAAGCCGCAGCGTCCATGGCTCGGCGCCTATGCGGCGGAATCCGACGGCCGCCTGCTGGTCGCGGGCCTTGCCGACGACGGCCCGGCTGAGCGCGCCGATCTCCGGTCTGGCGATACAATAGTCGCCGTCGCAGGCGAAAGTGTGGGCGATCTCGCCGCCATGTTGCGCAAGGTCTGGTCTCTCGGCAGCTCAGGGGTCGAAGTGCCGCTTACCATCATGCGCGACAACGAAATTTACACCATTACCATCGCCTCATCCGACCGCATGCTCTATATGAAGTCTCCCAGGTTACACTGAGAGCGTCGCCTTCTCGGTTGGCACAGATCACAAGACTTGTCCTATCTGGGAAGCCCGCGGTGCTCGTTTATCCTCTATTTCCGCCCCCATGTCGCCGACCATCCCATGCTGCAATGGTAGGCTAACCCAGCAACTCCCTGCACGATGAGACAATGTTGGCCGTCGACATGCCATACCCCTCGCGCACCTTTGGTGTCGGGCCCACGACAGCGAACTCGTCAGGCATTCCGACCATGCGCATCGGTGCCGGGTTTTCCAGTGCCAACAATTCCGCCACCGCGCCACCAAGCCCGCCGGTCATTCGATGTTCCTCGGCAGTAACAATGCCCTTGGTTTCCGCTGCCGCAGCGAGAACCGCGTCGCGGTCGAGCGGCTTGATAGTGTGCATGTTGAAGACGCGCACCGCCACACCTTCGCCGGTGAGCGCGTCCGCTGCTTGCAGGGCAGCCCCCACCAGACAGCCACAGGCGAAGATTGTTACATCATTACCTTCTCTTAGGCGATCCGCCCGTCCGATCTGAAAGGTCGCCTCCCGCTCCGTGACGCTCGGCTCAGGCACGCGTCCGCCGAGACGGATATAGACAGGTCCGTCGATATCGTCACAGGCCATCACCGCGTTCCACGCTTGATGAACGTCCGCCGGAACAATGGCGGTCATATTGGGAAGTGCGCGCATCAGGCCCAAATCCTCGAGCGCATGATGGGTGCCGCCGGAAACACCGAGGGATATTCCACTTGCCGCCGCACCGATCACCACACGCTGGTGCGCATAAGCGACGTCGTTGCGCAATTGCTCCATGGAGCGCGCGGTGATGAACGGCGCATAGCCACAGAGAAAAGGCCTGAGACCCGCTGTCGCCAGGCCGCTAGCGATACCCATGGCGTTTTGCTCGGCGATCCCGGCATCGACCACCCGCTCGGGATGATTCTCCATCATACCGCGTAACGCCATCAGGTCCTGAGTATCGGCAGAAACGGCGACGACCGTCTCATCCATCTTCGCCAGCTCAGTGAGTGCAAGACCAAAGGCAACGCGGGTTTGCTCTCCGGCGTCGCGGGCGGCTGATTCGCTCATGATTGTCATGCCGGCTCTCCCAACTCGGCGAGCGCTTTTTGGTAGACCTCGTAGTCGATTATGTTCTGGTGCCAAAGATGAGTATCTTCGGCAAAACTTACCCCTTTGCCCTTCACCGTATGAGCGATCAACATCGATGGAATGTCGTCGGCATAAGGTAACGCCTCGAGGGCCGCCACGATTTCCGTCATGTCATGACCGTTGATTTCGCGCACTGCCCAACCGAAAGCACGCCATTTATCGGCAAGCGGCTCTAATTTGAGTACGTCCTGCACATGGCCGCTCTGCTGAATCTTGTTGTAGTCGAGGATTGCCGAGAGGTCGGAGAGACCGAGATGGGAAGCCGCCATGGCTGCCTCCCAGTTAGAGCCCTCTTGCAACTCGCCATCACCAAGCATCACCACGGTGCGTGACGGACTTTTCGAGAGTCGCGCGCCAAACGCCATGCCGACACCTATGGAAAGTCCGTGGCCGAGCCCGCCAGTGCTCATCTCCACCCCGGCGAGCTTAATATCGGGATGCATGCCCATGAGAGTTTGATAGCCGTAGAACTCGTCGAGGTGGCTCTCCGGGATAAACCCCGCCTGAGCGAGAACAGCTGCAAGGGCGCCATTGGCATGGCCCTTAGAGAGAACGAAACGATCCCGGTCAGGCCAGTCCGGTTCGTCGGGACGTACTTTTAAGTAATGGAAATAAAGCGCTGCCAAAAGATCCGCCGCGGAGCTTGAGCCACCAACATGTCCTGAGCCAGCGGCATAATAGGCACGCCACAAATTGCGCCGAATCTTCAGAGCTTCGTTATTAAGCCGATCTACCACGGTCTCTAAATTGCTAGCCATAATTGCCTCTATTTTTTTTCGGCTACGGGCGGGTTGGCAAAGCTATATTCCGCGCCATCAGCCCTGTCGAACCCTAATTGGCGCGTTTTTTTTATATCGGCTATCATATTAGCGTAATTAGCCCGTTAACTTATGGCGCCAGGCCTATAGACTACACGCATGCGTGAACAACAAAAATTGAAAGAAGATGTGGAGGCACGCCTCACCACCCTCGAAAAACGGGTGACCGGACTTGAAGGCAATCTCTATTCGGGCCAAAGCGAGGACTGGAAAGAACGCGCATAGAAAATTTCTGGCAACGAGGTACAGGAAGGTCTTGCAAGTTCCGCCCTCGACGAAATGGAGAAAACCCGCTCCGTGCTCAAGCTCATCAAGGATAGTGATTATGGCGCAAGCAATAGTTGCGGCAATAAGATCGGCGCAAAACGCCTCGTTTCACTGTCCCTAACAGTATTGTGCATCGACTTCACGAGCGAAGGCAGCACCTGAAATTGCTGTGAAACTGAGAGGTAAATTAACGATTCATGACCCAAGCGGTCTGGTATTTCGATTTTATTTCCCCTTTTGCTTATCTGCAATGGCGCGATATGGGACGCCTGCCGAAAAGCATGGATTTCTCTCCCCGTCCGGTCCTCTTCGCCGGTCTACTTAATCATTGGGACCACAAAGGCCCAGCGGAGATACCCACTAAACGTCGCCACACTTATCGCTATTGCCAATGGCTGGCGCGTACGCGAAGCATCCCTTTTACCTTGCCGCCGGCGCATCCGTTCAACCCGCTCCAGGCTCTTCGGCTCTGCGTGGCGCTAGATGCGGACGTTGCGATCATCGAAACAATTTTCGATTTCATTTATGCTGACGGAGGCGATGTTGCGAGCGAGACCGGCTGGCACGAGTTGACCACGCGCCTCGGCGTCGAGCCAGACGACGTGCGCATCAACGCACCCAAAACAAAGCAGAGGCTTAAAGACAATACAGACGCAGCGCTGGCAGCAGGCGTATTCGGCGTTCCCACCTTCGTCGCGGAAGGGGAATTGTTTTGGGGCCAGGATGCGATGAATATGTTTATCAACTGGCTGGGCGACCGGGCAAGCTTTGCAACCGAAGAGTTTGCCCGTATTGAAAAATTACCGATTGGCGCCCGAAGACCGCAATCGGGGTTAACGTCCGATTCTAAGTAAGCGTAAATTTAGGCTGAAAATTGATTGAAAAGGTTTAGGGAAAGTCTCAATGCGTTTCGCCTAGTCCCTGGACAACAGTTGAGCAGGTTCACCGCATGTTTCTCGAACTCAGGCGGCTCAAATGGAAGGATCTTGCCATTCTGGTGATAGACAAGAATAACGAAGACCTGACCCACCCCTCACCGAGCGATACTATATGACAAGTAAAGGGTCAGGTGACATGGCACAGTACGGGCACCAAGCTCACCGCTAATAGCGACATGGTGCACTAGTATTTGAGCGTTTAGCGCTTGGCCGATTTAGACTTTTTCGCTGATTTTTTGACCACCGGCTTCCTGGCTGGCAGCTTCTCTGCTTTCTTGGGTGACTTTCCACCCTTGGGGCCGTCTGATAACTCCTTGGCAATGCGTTGGGAACGCTCAACAAAGCCGCTCATCCCTTCGCCCTCGAAATGCTTGTGGAAGCGCTTGGATTCCTGTGCTATGCGCGCTTTGACATCGGTGGTCTTAACATTCTGGGCCTCCTCCATATTGACGACAACCGCTTCGAGTGCCAGCAAACGACAAGCTTGATCGACCATGAGCATTTCCAATGCTAGAATAATATCATCGCGCCGTTCCAATTCTTCCTGCACGTTCCGTGGAATGCTCATTGCCTGTTCCTCTGTTTTGTCGAGTTTTGAGTTGGGCTAGATTTTCACCGTGGCCAAGCGGAAATCAAGCAGCGGCTTTTCCTCACGGCGCAATCGTGTGATCTGGATACTCATAATCACGCTGATTGTTGCCGTCATCATCGCCTATGAAATCGGCCAGGAACTGCACCGTCAGGCCGATGCGGAGCGCGGGAAGAATCTCCATAACACTTCCGCAATCCCGGTGGAGAGGGTTCAAGCCGCCGTGCGCAGTTATTACCGATCACACAAACTGCCGGCCAGTTGGACCGTCGGGAAAACGAATGTAAGAGAGCCGAATGAGCTGGTGGTCTCAATCTATTTTTTGCCACGTATCGGCTCGCCACGGTATGGTCAAGAGGCACCGCCCGGCGACATCACCGTGGCTAATGTCTGCCCGCTTGACGAGACCGTCATCGTGCTTATCGAAAAAATTTCTCTTACGATCCTGGTCAACGACAAGACCGGGGTGATCAACAAAATTTCCTGTTAACCCGGCAGGGGCTCGATACGGCTCGGGCCAGTCTTGCCGGCTGTCCTCCCGCGCCATTGATCAAACAGGGTAACCCCCTCGGCTTTTTCCTCACTCGACATGTGCTTGATCACGCCATCAAGCGCATTCAACGCACTCCCGATACCGTGCTGCGCAGCGAGCGACAGCCAGAGATAGGCCTGCACCCGATCCCGCCCAACTCCATGACCAGCTGCATACATTTGCCCAAGACGCGCTTGAGAGGGATAGTGGCCGCCCTCAGCCGCGGTGCGGTACCATTTAGCTGCCTGTTCGATATTCTTTTTTACACCTGTTCCACTGCTCAGCAAAACCGCCAGATTGAACTGGCCGTGCGCATCACCCTGATTCGCAGCTTTCTCGAACCAACGCACCGCCTCTTCATTATCCTGCGGCACACCCTTACCCATTCCGTACATGGCGCCAATATTGCTTTGCGCCTGAACGTTACCGCCCTCTGCCGATTTAAAATACCACCTGAACGCTGCACCATCGTCGAGATCAACACCATCGCCATTGGCGTAGAGCGAGCCGACCCAAGCCTGGGCGTCGGCATCCCCCGCCTCGGCGAGCGGCAGCCATATCTCCCGCGCCTTGTCAAAGTCCCCGGCCATATAGGCATCCAGTCCTACCCGCACATCAGCGACTTCGTACATTTTCTGCTTACGGCGTGGTTCTTTTGCTTTTTTTGTAGACATAAACACAATCCATATCTTCGTCGCCGTTTGTTACGACCTCGCCATCGGCATTCAGGCGGGTTAGAAAATAGTCCTGTGTGGTGCGCGCCGCCTGAAAAGTAAGTGCCTGCTTGTAGAGCCAGGGGTCTTTCTTGCGGTCTACTTTATGTTTCTTGAACAGAGCATTCTCTGGGTCACCCGTCACACCAATAAAGTAATCCTTAAAATCGCCCCCGAATTCTTTCATATAGGCGAGAATTTCATATTTGATCTGTTGAACGCTATAAACCACAACCGTTAAGCTTACCGGCCCCGTTGTGAATAGAGCGGCGCCGGCCAATAATAATCATGCTCCATGAGGATTCGCTCGACCAGAAATTTCTGGAAAGCGTAACCATGAGCGCTGTCTTCCTTGGGCAGTTGCTTAGCGCCCCAATTATCGATTTCACCCTGCCGTATTTCTGCCTTGGCGGCGATGTCTTTCAACGCCTTACCCCACAAGGTATTCAGCTCCATCAAATCTGCCGACACATGCTCTGTCTTAATACTTTCCTGGGCGAAAAGAACGATCCGTTGCAGCGTCAGACAAGTCGCCGTCGGCTGGAGAATCACCCCGAGAACATGGTCGGGTAGTAGCGCCAACAACAGATTGGGGAACACCCAATAGAGATCGGCACGCCTTTGCGCGACTTTAGGAATTCCGACCAGGGGAGGCAGGCTATTGAAGCGTTTGTCATAGCCGCCGTTAAGGGGCATCAGGCTCTCGGCATGGGACATCGACCCCTTGGCAAGCGTTTTGGCCTTTAGCCCCCCGGCGAACGGCAGAACGAGCTCCTCAAGATAGGTGCGGCCCGCAAGCTTCCAATTGCTGCCATGCTCCAGACGCCATTCGGCAAACTGCTTCAGTCCACTGGCCAAAAATGGCGATAGTTTCTTGGACAAGCCGGTGAACTGTTTGGGCAACGGCACAGGTTCCCGGTCGATATTGGCGAATATAAATGGCCCCCAGCTCTCTATCTGGACCGGGAACAGCCGCTCCGGACGGTCACCGAGATATTGTCCCACCAATTGCGAGCCTTCACCCAAATCACCGGCACTAATAACCCCTTGATCGCGGCTGTAGCCACAAGAAGTGAAAGAACATTTCGTCTTCTTACCTGTTTGACATTGCAAGGGGATCGTACGGCAACCGCCATGCTGTGCTTTGTTGAAACGTCCGATCAGCCCTCCATCAGCCATGCGCTGAACATGAATACCGTGATTTCCAAGGGTGAACGGCAGCACATCACCGGCACCGGGTATCTGCTGTTCAGTGCCGATACAGACCCAACTACGGGTCCATATTTTCTCATCTTCCAGATCTGCGAAAATTTTTGACCGAAATGCCGTCGGCGGGAGAATTTCGGCGCGACCGAAAGGCTTTTGCGCCGCTGCGTAGAGGTTCGGCGCAGCGAGGTCCAACCCTTCGTCAAAGTATCCAAGATCCGGATGCGTATTCATAGCATATCAACTTGCCTCAAAAAGTAACCCCGCGCCCTCGCCCAAGGCGAAGACGCGGGGATTATTTTTTTGGCATGGCCGCCTGTTACTTCCGCTTCTTGTTCATAGGTGGATCGTAATCGGCGCGGCCGCGATGCTTGATCGCTTTGGCCGGTGCCGCCGGTAGCGGGCCATCCTTGGCGAAGCGATCGAGTACGTTTTTCACTAAGCGTGAAATATTGTTCTTCTTCGGATCGCCATTGTTCCAGGGCAATGAACCGCAAAAGGCGATGGAGCTAAACGCAAAGCAACCACCACCATTAGGTGTCTCATGGAATGCGATATCTGAGCGCACGCGTGGGTGTTGTGTACCATCGAGTCCCTGCTGATTAAAACCAAAATCCTCCATAACCAGCAAATAGGCCTCCGTATGACGCCCCGCCGATGTCGCCCCGACTAGAGTGTGCGGCGGTGAGCCGAGCATGGTGTCAACAATATCGAGTTCGGTACCGGCGGCGCCGCCGCCGACAAGGCCGAAATTTCCGATTTTCTCGTCCTGTTTTATGCCCTTAAAGGCCCAGGCGATACGCGGATCATTACTTTCCTCCGTGCGCGAATAGTAGCTTGAAATGTCGAAGCCTTCTGACGACATGCCCGTGCCTGCAACGGAGTGGAGATAACGCCCGCGATATCTCCACATCCCACCGAGCTCACCAGTGGACTGATGATAATATTCGCCGGGGTCAGCGCGCCAGGTGCGAATGCCTGATTCGCAACGGCGCATCTCTGTGATCACACCACGACCGCGATCCTCATAGGCCGGATGGTACGAATGAACCCAATAAAAGCCATCCGCGCCCATGTACATGAGACGCCCGCCCTGCTGGGTGTAGTCGTGCAACGCATCGAGCTGGGGTCCTGAATTATGCTCGGGATGGGAACCTGTGATGACGACGTTGTAGTTCTCTAACCGCGCCAAACCGTCGTAATTAGTATCCTCGTCTGTAATGATGTCATATTTGTATCCAAGTTTGTCTAACCAATAGATCAGATGCAAATCGGCAGGATACTGCCATGGCGCCTGCATCAGGAAGTGATCGTATTTTGGACGAACGCTGAGAATTGGACGCAACCGCGACGAGAGACAGAGCCCACTGCCGTCAGTGTGGGTGTCATAAATCGAGCCGCCATACTCGCGATGCTCAGACAGGAACATATTTTGCTGCTGCATAATCGGCACGCGATACACCAGCAGCTCCGCACCACCCGCATTGTTCGCAAGGTGCTCGTTGGCATAGGCCATATAGCTGATCGTCGGGATCATGACGGCGATCTTTGCTTGTTCCTCACCGACATGGGGGACCACGAAGAACGGTATATAATCTTCGTCACCTTCCTTGGTCGTCAATTTGATGCAGTAGGAATCGCTTTCGAAACCGTTAGGCACCGTCCATTCAAAATCAACTTCCCAACGGGCATCGTCCACATCGTCATCATGAAAATGGATTGCGCCATACTCTTCTGGTGCGTGCTTCCAATCGAAATTATTGCCCGTGAAATTATGCCCCGTCATGGCTCGGGTTGGGCAATTGACGATCTCCGCATCAAACAGGTAAGGACCGTGGTCCTTGCCGGTTATGGTATTGATGCCGTCGGAAAAATCCCACGCAGCGACGATGACCTCGGACAAAGCGCCGGTCGGACCGGCATTGCGGCGTTCGGTCATGCCGCGTTGAGCACCGAGCTTCATGGTCTCGATTTCTGCCCTACTGAGCGCGCGGTTACATATGCGCGGGCTATCGATTTTTCCGTTGTAATGGCCGGAGATAATGATGCCCGACGGAACCGAAGAACGCGCCGTCGCCGCTTTACTATGCTGACCGGTATACCCAGCAATCACCACCGGGCTTGCGTCGTGACGCGGCGCAGCTACTTTGGCGTTTACTGGTTTAACCTCGGGGTCGAGCGCATAAACAATCTGCGGCTCGTGATATAAGGTCGCCTTGCCTGTTTTGGCATCGTAGGTTGCGGCCAAGAAATGCCAAGCATGATCACGCAAGGGGGCATTGGTCGAGATCTTCTTGCCGTTGATTCGGAGTTCAGCGCAGCCCTCTTCATTAATAAAGAGGCCGAAGCCCTTATTATTGTGCCACTTGGTGACAAGGCCCTGAGCTCCGTGCTTCCAATATTTCGGATGAGTTTTCGGCGTAGTTGGCCATACCCAGCATTGCACAGTAAAGCTTTTCAAATGGAACTGCGGCTTATCTTCGACGAAGCCGTATGAACCGCTATGAATGACTTGCTTGTTGCCTTTATATCTACCATTGACGGAGGCGCGTATGGGCCGTTCGATCAGGCCTGGACCTCTCGGGTTCGTGTCGCCGTGAATCATCTTCACAAGCTTAGCGTTGTACTGCTTTGGACCGTCGCAGTTCACATAAAACCGGATCGTATCTCCAGGATGCACACCGAATTTATCGGCGTAACCCGTCAATCTCATCCATGACATCAGAATGTCTCCCGTTCAAAGCGCGTGCCCACTGGCCCACCCTGCATTGGTTGTAAAGTTGAAGCTGTGCCTACCCTCGGGCTAGGTTGCTGACCACATATCATCGCGGCGCTTCCAGCCTTCGCGGAAATGTTCCGGATATCCATCAGATTCCGTCAATTCATCGAGCCGCATTAGGAAAATGTCGTGCTGCGGATCCTGCTCATTGTTGTAAACTTTGCGCCCAACGAATTTTGGTGGCACGCCGCGAATGCCCGAGAGACGGCCGATGCGCCACTCTTTCTCAACCTTTGTGCAAATCACCACCAGCTTATTGCCCGCGGGCTGTGCACGCATACGGAGGAGAATGCGGTTAAGTTGAAAATCATCGTGAATACCACCGCTAACTTCGGTGGTATCGCCCGGAGTCTCGCAGCGCAGAATTGTACAACCGGCAACTCCTTTCATGGAATCGATGCATGCGCGGTGCTCCGCGATCATCCGTTTTCTATCAGCACTTCCCTTTGGAGGGATGCGTATCATTCCTGCCTCCTGTCATTTAATATTCAGCCCAGTGAGCGAAAGGTTCCAGCTCGTAACAGCTCCTAAATTGTCAGGTATTCGTGAACGAGCTCGTCCGTCAACTTGTCGATTGATCCGCTCGCTTCAATTCGTCCCCTATCCATTATGACGAATTGATGCGCTAATTTCTTGGCTATCTTGATGTGTTGCTCGGTTAGCACCAGTGTCAGCCCCACTTCCTTGTTTAGCCGCATGATGGTGGCCTCAATCTCCTGCACGATGTTGGGCTGGATTCCCTCCGTCGGCTCGTCGAGCAGCAAGATTTTCGGGTCGGTCGCAAGCGCACGAGCGATTGCCAATTGCTGTTGCTGGCCGCCAGATAGCTGGCCCGCACGCTTGTCGAGATTTTCAGCGAGATAAGGGAAAAGCTCAAGACAAAGGTCCGGGATTGCCCGCATTTGGTCGTGGCGCGCAAAGGTGCCAAGTTGGATATTTTCGCGCACCGAAAAATTTGGCAGAATTCCACGTCCCTGTGGAATATAGCCAACACCCGCAAACGAACGCTCGAAAGTCTCCTTATCGGTGGCATCCTCACCGGCAATACTAAGCTTACCAGTCATACGGGTTGTCAGCCCCATAACTGTGCGCACCAACGTCGTCTTACCTACTCCGTTGCGTCCCAACACAGCCAGGCAATTTCCTTCTGGAATGCCCAGACTAAGGCCCTGAAGAATGGGCGTCTTACCGTAATAGGACGTAACATTTTCGAGCTCAAGCAGCATCGGTAATGCCTTCCGCACCGAGGTAGACCTCTTTGACCTTGGGATCATTCTCGACTTCCCGCATCGGTCCTTCCGCCAGGGTCTTGCCCAAATGCATTACGGTTATAACGTCAGCGATCTCGCGCACGAAAGCCATGTCATGCTCCACGACCACGAGTGTGTGTTCGCCTTTAAGCCTATTGAAAATCTCTCCAGTCTTAAGCGTTTCCTGCTCGGTCATCCCCGCGGTTGGTTCGTCCATAAGCAAAAGCTTTGGACTCTGCGTGAGCACCATGCCGATCTCTAGCCACTGGGTTTCACCGTGCGAAAGGTTGCCGCCCAATTCGTCAAGACGCTCCTCCAAGCCGACCAACTCGATAACCTGCTGCAATCGCTCCTTTCCGTCATTGCGGCCAAAGCGCAACATGTTGAAAAAGGGATCAGTATTACGGCTAAATGATACCTGAAGATTCTCTCGCACAGACAAGTCTTTGAACACAGCAGGAACCTGAAATTTTCTACCGACACCTTGTCGTGCAATTTTGTCTTCTCGCATACCGGTGATGTTGCGACCATCGAAAATTATCTTTCCAGAAGTGGCCTTCTGTCGCCCGGTGACCAAATCGATAGAGGTCGTCTTGCCAGCCCCGTTGGGGCCAAGAAGGCATCGCAATTCGCCTTCGTTGACTGAAAAGTTGAATTCATCGACTACCCTATATTCATCATAGGCCTTGATCACGTCTATCAGTTGAAGGATTGCAGACATGCCGGACCCCTAATCGCCCTGTGTCGCCGCACTGCGGTTCAAACCACCTGCTCGGTTACCACGATACGGAATGTAACCAATAAGCCGTTCAAACAAGCCCGCCAATCCCTTCGGCGCGAACCGCACCACGACAATAAACACCGTTCCCAGAATGATGAACCAAGTGGCCTGAAATTCGTCACCGACATAGCTCTCCGCCGCCTTGATGAACATCGCACCAAAGATCGCGCCGAAGAGCGACATGCGTCCGCCGACCGCGGCCCAAATAACGATCGTGATACTGAAAAAGATATCGAGTGCCGTAGGTGATACATACTGCGAGATCATCACCCAAACGAGCCCGCCCAAAGCAGCAATAAGACCGCCAAGCGCAAATAAAACAGTCTGATAGTAGGCAACGTTGTACCCCAGAAAACGAGCTCGCTCAGGGTCATCGCGGATGGCCTGCACGATTGTACCGAATTTAGTCTGTAGCAATGCCTTCGTGCCCAGCGTTAATGCAACGAGAACCCCAAGAGACACCCAGTAAATCAGATTGCTGTATGGTTCAACATCAACACCGAACGCGTTGAAGGAACTCGGAGGAGAGATACCATTGAAGCCTGCGGTAAACGGTTGCATGTCGTAAGCCATGTTGTACCACGCGCCCAACATAGCGAGGGTCATAATGGCAACAAAGGCACCGGCCAGACGTGCCTGAAACATCATCAAACCAAATACGATGAAAAATACGACTGGTATTCCGATCGCCAAAATGAGGCCTAAATGTGTATGCCAAAATGGTTCCCACACCGTTGGCAAGGCCTCTAACTCATTCGTAAGCATGAAGCTCGGAATGGGATCATTTACCGGATCTTGATATTGCATCTGCATGGTCGCACCCATTCCGTAGGCTGCCATGCCATATGCGATGCCTTGGCCAAGGCTTAGAATACCGCCATAGCCCCAAACCAGGCTGACCGATAGCGCCAATATACCAAACACCCCGTAACGGGCGTATTGGTTCATCGTGAAAGGATCGTCCATCAGCAACGGAATGATCGCCAGGACCCCAAAAAACACAACATAAACGGCCCATTGGGCTCTTTTGTCGTGATAGAGATTTGTCCGTTGCACTTCCAAAATTCTCCCTGCCCGAACCCTTTATTAGCGCCGCGCCATGTTCGGCGTAAAAATACCCTGCGGACGGAAACGCAGGAAGATGACGATAAGTACAAAGAGGACGAACCGACCAAAAGTGTCGTTGGTGAAATAAGAAAAGATTGAGAACATCTCGCCCATAATGCCGGCTGTAGCCACGCTGCCTACCACTTGCCCACCACCAGTTACGACCACCAAAAAAGCCTCTACAACGTAGCCTAGACCCATATCGGGAAAGATTGTCTTCAAACCCGAAAACATGGCACCGGAAATGCCAGCAAGCCCGGCGCCATATGCGAATGTAAGACCATAAACCCGCTTTGAATTGATCCCGAATGAGGCAGCCATCTCTTTGTTTTGCATCACCGCCCTGATCTGAATTCCCATGTTAGTCTTGAACAGCATTGCAAAGGTCATCAAAACGAGGGCGATTGCCAGACCAAAAATAAATATCCGCATCCAAGGGATGTAGATGAAGTCAATCTCTGCAACTGTCTTTAGATATGACGGCGCATCAATGTATTGCGGTTCTCCACCAAAGATCAGGCGGATACTCTGAATCAAAACCAAAGATACGCCCCAGGTTGCAAGAAGCGTGTCCAATGGTCGGTCATATAGATGTCGTATGAGACCGCGTTCGACTAACCAGCCAACAAAACCAACAATGAAAAAGGATAATGGCAAACAAAGGAGCCATGGGATGCCAATGAAATACTGCATAACCCAAGTAGAATAGGCACCCAGCATAATGAATTCGCCATGCGCCATGTTAATGACGCCCATGGTGCCATAGATGATTGTCAGACCGAGCGCTGCAACAAGCCAAATACTGGCGATGCTAAGACCAATTATGAGCGCGTTGATGAAAGGCTCTAGCGCAAACGGAGTCCAGAAATCATGGACACTCATAGACTATCTCGCCTCCCCGTCTGCGCCGTCTTCTTTAGCCTGGACATTTTGCCCAGTTCAAATGAGCGAAAATCTCGCCAAATACGCATACCGAATTTAATACTCTGTAACTTACTACAGCACGACAAGCCGCATCGTCCAGCATGAAGCGCAACGAGACTATATGATCCAGCGCAACTTTGCTGCGTCGGTTGAATGCCTCTGAGAAAATTCTTTGAAGGCAGGGCGGCACCTTGGGTGCCGCCCCTCTTTCAAACGGTGCTTAGAGCACGTCCTTCTGAATGGTTCCGTCAGGCTTATGCAAGCCGTCTGCTTTACACACGCCACGGTCCGGATAGATAGAGAAAGGATCGGGGAATACGTGCTCATCAGCCTCTTTCACGATCTTGAACTGGCCATCAGCACCACATTGCCCAATTTTCGGTTTTAACCAGATATTGAAGTTGTCCGGGTCAATCCAAACCTTGCCTTCCGGAGATTCCTCGTCGGACAATCCAATTGGTCCCTGACCGTTCCAATTCCCTGTAACGTCGCGGATCATACGCGGGGTGATAGCTTCCCAATCGCCGCCCGTATGTTCCAGCGCCCGCTCAACGCCTTTAGCCCAAATCAGAATACCGAGATAAGTTTCCTCCATATTGTAGTGGGTAACACCACCACCACCGTATTGGCTGGAGAGATAATCGTTCACAAATTTCTCGTTAGTAGGATTGGGTAGAGTTTGGAAATAAGGCGCTGACAAGAAGTGCCCCGCACCCGCTTCATTACCCATTGCTCTCGTCTCGATTTCCCCAGTGGTCAGGGCTGCAATAGGCATTTTGTCAGACTTGAAACCTTCCTGGAGAAACTGACGATGAAGAGCAATGTCAGAATCGCCCACAACTGTCGACATTATCCAATCTGGTTCTTGTTGACGTATTTTATTGAAAACTGGTGAAAATTCAGAGCCGCCCAGTGGCACGTAATCCTCGCCGACTACCTCGCCGCCTGCACGCTCCAGCCAAACTTTTACATTTTTATTGGACTCTTTCGGCCAAATATAATTTGAGCCCACAAGATATACTTTAGGTCCAAAGTTTTTGACCATATATGGCACCAAATCATATGAGTGCTGGTTTGCCAGTGGGCCAGTATTGATAATATTCTGCATGCACTCGCGACCCTCATAACAGGTCGGGTAATAATACAGATGATCCCACTTGATAAAGATCGGCATCACAGCACGACGGCTCGCTGATGTGTAGCTGCCATGAATGCTTACGCAGCGGTCCCGCAGAATGAGCTGCGTCGCCTTTTCAGAATAGACCTTGATGTCAGACTTAGCGTCCACAACCACGGGTTCAATTTCCTTACCCGCAATACCACCCCGGCCATTCAGAATATCGACTGCGAATAGCGATACTTGGGTGGAATCGTTCTCGACAACGCTCAAGTTCCCGGTCTGCGACCACAGCATGCCGACCTTGATCTTGCCGTCGTTATCGATCCAGGGTTTTGCGCCCCAAGCCTGGTTGAAGTCTTTGATGTAAATATCTGGGAAACCAGCCGCTACTCCTGCTGCAGCGGCCGCAGTGCCCGTGACGAATGTACGCCGACTTACTTTCATGTACTCAGCCTCCAATTGGGTTTTTCTGGTTACTTTCGACTAAAGAGCCAAAACTGGTTTCTTGGAGCAACGATGACGGTGCGTCCGGTGATACCTATGCAATTTAGTTTCCTCGCAGTGACTTCTTTGTCAAGCCCAATTTACCCCTAAATAGGGCCATTCCACATGTATCCTTAAGGGTCGTTTTACTCATCCGGATAGACGTCAAAGGCAATGCCGATACGTTCCTCAGAGCCTGTAAACGGAATTGTGCCGTGGAAAAAGTAGGAAGGGAAAATTAGCGCAAGCCCTGCCTGAACCGGTTTTGCCGTTGTTACAGGGTCGAATCCGGCAGGTGCTGGATAGTCAGGACGGCCGAACTCGAGCCAACCAGCGTGCTCTGTATCCTCAGCGCTAACTACGCCCGGAACCTTGACGTAATAAACGCCACTCAACCAGGCAGATTCATGAATATGCGTAGGATGACGCCCACCAGCATTTAGTATCGAGGCGATAAAGGTAAGGTGGTATGATTTGGGAACTCGCCCGAGCAGCGGGTGACCTGGTGTCTCAACCACAGATTCTCGGTAAATTTCTAACGCACCGCGCAGGGCACGCTCGAATGCTTTTATGGTCTGTGATGGATTGAGCAGCATATCGCCAGTCACTGCACCACCGGTGGTCACCCGGTTGAAAGGCTCCCAAATCAGGGTGGGATGTTTTCGTACTGCCTCCGCCAGGGCATCATTGAACTGGTTCAACCCCACATAGCTGTTTGGTACCTCCAACTCAGCAGGATGAATCATCCGTTCGTAATCACAGAGTTCACGAGCTTCTTCGCCACGGCCCAACGATTGCAGAGCCATGGATTTATAGGCAAGGGCGTGCTGGCAATGTGGGTCTATAGCGAGACATGCAGCGCAGGCACCGAGCGCGTCTTCGGCCTCGTTGCGCTGAAGATAGGCTGAGGCGAGTCTGTAGGCTGCCTCGCGGTGTCCAGGATCGAAAGACAGGGCGGAGCGATAACAATCGACCGCACGCTCCAACTCGCTCTGCACTTGATAGGCATTTCCCAGGTTGGAATAAGCCCCGGCGTATTTGGGTCGGATTTCCAAGGCCCGTGTAATATGCGTAACCGCTTCATCGAGGTTGCCTTTTTCTAGAAGCACGATGCCCAAACTGTTGTGTGCTTCGGCATAGTCAGGCGCAACCGATACCGCGGCGGATAATTGCTCGATGGATTCGTCATACCGGCCGAGTTGATAGAGCGCGACACCGAGATAGTGCAGCCCATCCGGATGTTTAGGATGAGCCTTCACAACTCGGGAAAGTAAACTTTCGGCTCGATTCAATTTGCCTGCTTTAATATCGCCGACAGCTCGCTGCAGTGAGGCATCCGGGCTCCCACTTCGCCCACTCCTCGAGACCTTTTCCTGTCGCCGCCGTTCCGCTCTGTTCATGCGAAGATATTAGCCACCAGTGCGGCATCCACGTAAGCCCCAATATGGCGAACGGTAGTACCAGTCGGTGATGGCCATATATGATAGCTCTAAATTTTGGTGGGGTTTAGACGCCGATCATCCCTCGCCGATAGGCATTGGATTCAATTTAAAAGAAGTTCCTATACCGCTTGGCGACAATATGTAGTGCTTCAACCATAACTTGACATTTTGGGGTACCCAGGGGGAACCCAGGGGCAATTTATTCATTTTGGGTACTTTAGATAATCCGGTGACGGTAATCCCGGCCGAACTATTGAAAGCAATTTAGGCGTGGGCGGCGCTTAGCGCGCAGTCAATCCGACATTGATAAACGGGGTGTCTAGTGCCGATCCCAATACAATCATCAAAATAAGAAACGCCCAGAAAATATTGTTCCAAACAAGATTAAGAATAAATTTGGTGTTTGGCGACATGTCGTTTTGCCCCCCACTTCCTAGCATTAAGTTGCCAGGAAAATGTACTAACACTTATCCCAAACCTGGACAATGTCTTTGCAACCGTCAGACTGACTATGCCACGCAGAGAGCCGATGCGCTGGAAAACTCGAACGAAAACCTATCGCCCGCCCCACCGGCAAGGATGTGGCAATGCAATTTCTGCGCCCGCAAGATTGGCTGCGATCGCTGCAAAGCCACGGCAAGCGCGGAGCCCGCACGATCGCGACCGGCGACAAGCAGCCATTCACTTGTCTGCCCGTTCGGCGGAGTGGAAAGCCATTGGAGACATCGACCATACCGCGCCAAACTCACGCCTGACATACCAGCCCAGATGGTGCATCCACTTGCTTTTACTATGCTCTCCTTAAGACACCAGAGAATCACCGCGGCGGCCTCGGCACCCGCGCCAAGTCGGTAGAGTTGACGCTTTTCAGCTTCAGAAAATAACTGCCGCGCGATGCGCAGAATAGTGATTGCTCGGCGTTCCTGCTCAATATCCGCACCGATCCGCTCTGCGCGGGCGACGGCCAAAATTGTGTCGCTACGCGAATGGGAAAGGCTGAAGACCAGACCCTCGGCCTGATCCGGCCTTAAGTCTGGCTTTCCATTCGGGCCATAGACAAACCGAAATTCTTCCGGACGAAGAGCGAGATGTGCTGCCAGGCTGCGCCGCATCAAAACCCGACCTAGCAAAAATTGATTGGCTGCTCGGGAATCACGAAAAGAACGGTGACGTTCAATTTCATCGGGCACAAGTAAAGTAAATCCTTCCCGGCAAAGCCGATCAAACTCGCGCGGGGACCTTGGCGGGAACCAAAGATGGACGTCGTTTTGGCCTATGGGATGAAACTTCACGGATTCAATCCAATCGGACCGATGACTTAATTTAATCGACGAAAAATCAACGATGTATTAAGGCCGCCAAAGGCAAAATTATTGCACATGACGTGCTCGACTTGGTCCTGGCGACCATCGTCAACTATATATTCGAGTTCGGCGCATTCTGGATCGATACGGTTAAGATTGATGGTCGGCGCAAACCAGTTACGGTTCATCATCTCTATTGTCATCCACGCCTCGAGACTACCGCAAGCGCCCAGCGTGTGGCCAAAGTAACTCTTGAGTGAACTAATCGGCACGGCACGGCCAAGCGTAGCACGCGTGGCATGGGTTTCCGCGATGTCTCCAAGGTCCGTCGCCGTGCCATGCGCACTGACATACTCGATGGCCTCCGGTGCGAGATCCGCGTCGTCGAGCGCCAATTGCATCGCAACGGCCATCGTCTCTGACGTTGGCTGCGTCACGTGCTGCCCGTCTGAATTCGTGCCAAAGCCAAGAATTTCGGCGCATATAGGCGCTCCTCGCGCCTGGGCATAATCGAGGTCCTCAAGAACAAACGTGGCGCTGCCTTCTCCAACAACCATACCGTCACGTTCAGCGTCGAATGGACGAGGCGTTTCCGTCGGCGAATCATTAAGCGTACTGGTAGCGAACAAAGTGTCGAACACCGCAGCCTGCGACGCACAGATCTCCTCCGCTCCACCGGCGAGCATAACCGTTTGCTTACCCTGCCTAATCGTCTCAAATGCGGCACCGATTGCTAGGCTGCCAGAGGTGCAGGCACTCGATGTCGGAATAAGGCGACCGCATATCCCAAAAAAAACCGAAACATTCACAGCGGTGGTATGCGACATCATTTGAATATACGAGTTAGCCTTCACCGAATCCGTGTTGTGAGTAATGTCCATCATGGCAAGTTCGCGCAAGGCCGATGGAGAACCCGACGAAGAGCCGTAGGCGACACCGGTCTTTCCGCTGGTCAAAATCGGATCGCCGATTAATCCGGCGTCTTCTAGGGCAAGCTCGCTGCTGCGCGTCGCCAGCATTGCGACGCGCCCCATACTTCGCATACGCCGACGATCATAATGTTTCGGCAACTCAAATTCTCTTATCGAGGCACCTAGACGCGTATTGAGGCCCTCATACACATCCCATTCCGACATGTAACGCACCCCGCTCAGGCGCCCCCGCAAGGCACTTTCGACTTCCCACCAGTTGAGACCTATTGGCGAAAAGCCAGCCATTGCAGTTACCGCAACACGCCGCATCAGATCATCCCACCATTCACGGAAATTACCTGGCGTGTGATATATTCTGCATCGTCCGAAAACAAATAATCTACTAAGCTAGCGATTTCCTCCGGCCGGCCCATTCTGCGTGCCGGAACCATTTCGCGCACTATATCCTCGTCTATGCCCTTCGTCATGTCCGTCTCAATCAAGCCTGGCGCAACGCAATTCACTGTAATCCGGCGCTTTGCCAACTCCACCGCCAGCGCCTTTGTCGCAGCAATCAAGCCGCCCTTCGCAGCGCTATAATTTACCTGACCACGATTGCCGACGATGCCAGATACGGAGGACATGACGACTATCCGTCCACCATTTCGTTCTTGAACCATTGGCATAATAATGGGCTGTAAAACATTATAAAACCCGTCTAAATTTGTCCGGAGCACATTGTCCCACTCCTCACCACTCATTGCGGGAAAACTATTGTCGCTGTGTATGCCAGAATTGCATACAACCCCATAATATGTGCCGTTGATTGTCATGTCATCGGTAATTAACGCGTCGCACGTTTGCCGATCCCTGACATCAAACTGCAAGACACGGGCGTTGGAACCAGCGGATTGAATGGTCTGCGCAACCTCATCGGCAGCCGATTGATTACTGTTGCAATGAACAACGACCTCGAACCCCCGGGCGCCCAACCTCAGAGCAATCTGTTTTCCTATTCCACCGCTGGCGCCAGTGACGAGTACCCTCTTAATCATGTTTCTATTCCAGACAGCACCGAGGCTATGTCCTGAGGCTGATAAACATTAATTCGCGCTGTAGCTAAGCGAGATTCGCTCTCGATATTACAATCGAAAACCGCCATTTGATCATTGCACCATTCTTGACGAGCGTGAATGCGCAAATAGTCCCCCAAAACAAAATATTCCGTCATCGCTTCGAAGCGGCGTGTCCCCAACAGGAGTCCAATCTTGATATCACTACCGCTCCGTTTGGCCTCGATTCCCGCATACATGGCCACGGTCTGTGCCATGTATTCAATGCCGGTCCAGACTGGCACTCCAGCGCCAGGTTCATAAAGCAAGCTATCCTCGCCGATACGCACACCGGACTCCACCCAGTCCGCGCCAACCGCCAACACGTCATCAATCACAATCATCTCGCCACTGTGCGGTAGCAATTCAGAAACCGACCATGGCAGTTGTGTTAACGCCATTTGCCGATGATCAATGAAACGTTGTTGCCGCCAAACGCAAAGGCATTACTCATGAAGAGGCGTTGCGTATCGACTGCATATTGTTGGTCCGGCCGCACGAGACTTGTGGACAGCAGACCCTCGTCAGCCTCACCATCCCAAACATGCGGTGGCAAAAGACGTTTAGGATTGTTATCGCTTGCGCTCAACCAACAATGGGCCGCGCCCATTACGCCTGCAGCACCCAGCGTATGGCCGAGTTGCCCCTTGCATGAACTGCATGGTGTTTCTTCGCCGAAGATACGCGATACCACTACGCTCTCCACTTCGTCGTTTTGCAGTGTGCCGGTACCGTGAAGCTGAATATATTCGATGTCCCCTGGCGTCATTTCGGCATCCGCCAACGCCTGACGCATAGACAGCTCGATGCCGGCACCATTCGGCTCGGGTGTTGTCATGGCGTGGGCATCGGACGAAGCACCGACGCCAAATAGTGCAATTTCCGATTCTTCACGCTGCATCAAGAACAATGCTGCGCCCTCGCCGATCATGGTACCGTCGCGATTACGACTAAATGGATTGCACCGCCCTTTCGACAGGGCCGAAAGTGCATAAAACCCGTTCACGGTTATACGGCACAGACTATCCGCGCCGCCTGCAATCACCGCGTCGGCGAGACCTGTTCGGAGCATTCGGCGACCATTAGCAAGCGCCTGGGCGCCTGAACTGCAAGCTGTTGAGATCGTGATCGCCAGACCTTCAAGCTCGAGATACTCGGCCAGAGCTTCCGCCGAACTGCCGATCTCATTCTGTCTAAAATCATAATCCGGAGGTAATTCTCCTCCCACCCCCAAATTGGCAACAGCGCGCTCGCCGCAATCTAGACCTGAAGTGCTGGTACCCATCACAACGGCAATTCTCTCCCGTCCGTAACGCTTGATGACTTCATCAATGTCTTCACGAATTTCCTCCGCGGCAGCGATCATCATTGACAAATTACGGCTCGCATAGATCGCCAATTTGTTCGGCACCTCCGGCAAATCGCCGCTTACTTCGCCGACATAGATAGGCATGCCATTCACCAAAATATCGTTGCGGCACACCACGCCTGGGCTTTGCGCCGCCATCAGTGATTCGAGAACCTGACGTTTACCACGCCCCATCGGACTAACGATGCCAAGAGCCGATAAAAACGCCGGATCCCGAAGCATAGTTATTCTCCGTCCACTTCTTGGAGCGCATTGATATACAAACGGTAGGGCGGCTCAAAATGCTCGATGAGCACGTCCTGGCCCGTTTTGTCTGCTCCAGTATAGGTGACTATGACCAACAGCGTTCCAGCTCCATCCAGGACCTCACGCATTTTCTGATTTGCAGGCGCGCGCAGAACCAAACCATGTTCTTCATATTTTTCCCGAAGTGCTGCTTCTGGCCAATGGGCAATTTGAATGTTAAACAACATATGTCGTGGATCGAAGGGAAACTGTTCCACACCCAAGGTTTCAACGAATATCTCGTCCTCTGCCTGCTCAAGCGTGAATAAGGGAAGGCCGACCGGCGTGAGCCCAACCACGGCCATGCGCGCCGGCATGACTTCAACCTCGACGTGGAATGAATGTTTCTGATCCTCGAATTCACCGACAACCATTTGGCTGAGTGTTAAATTTTTCCCGAGACTCGCGGGAGTAAGAAGCACATCAATCAGCCTGCCAGGGCCACCGGGGATGGGATCGGGGGCGGCACATGCCGCCATACCAATCATAATCGCTGCGACGAGCAACTCGCGCATTATTGGATTCTGCAAATATTGGCGAGAGCTGTGAGCCTGCGCTCGGTGTGGGCAACAAAGGGATTATTCTCATCCCATGCGTAACCAGCGAGAATCGAACAAATCATTTGGCGAATACGATGGTGTTGACGGTCGGTGAAAATGATGTCTTGCAGACGCCCGTCATACCAAGCCGCGACAAACTGACGGAAGGTATCAACGCCGCGCGCCATGGGTTGGGCGAAACTCTTTTCCCAATCGACTCTTTCGCCACGGAATTGGTGGTCCAAACAATCTGCTGCCAGAGAAGCGGAGCGCAGTGCGATTGTCACGCCGGAGGAAAATATAGGGTCGAGAAATCCTCCGGCATTTCCCAGCAGCGCGAACTTGTCGCCAAAGAGTCTTTCTACATTTGAGGCGTAGGCGGCGATGCCGGCGCACGGCCGATGGCTCTCGGATTTAGATAGGAGGCTGGCGAGCAAACCGGTTTCGGAGACAAAGCGCCAGAGCACCGCTTCGTCATTTTCGTCAGAATTTCGCAATGCGTTTTCCGCACCAACAACGCCTACTGAACTAATTCCACCAGTAAAGGGAATAAGCCAATACCAAATATCATGACGTTCCGGGTGGACGGTGATCAGGATCTTATTGCGATCAAACGCATCAGGTTTGATATGATCAACGATGTGCGTGAAGACAGATTCCCGAGATGGCCACTCCGCAGGACGAACCATGCCGAGCAGATTTGCCAATGTCTGGCCGAACCCACTTGCGTCTAGACAAAATTTCGAAGACAGCTGGCCACGATTTCTGTCGGCATCAAAATAGCTAAGCACAGGTTGCTCAGAGGTCAGATCGCAACCGGTTATTTCACAGCAATAATGAATCGCCACACCCATCTCAGATGCCTGATCGGCAAGCAGCTTGTCAAAGCGATCACGCTGCACTTCATATGTGGTAGACCATCCGAGTGAAAATTTGTCGGAGAAATCGAATTCGGCGCGCGCGCCACCACGATCGAAGGTGGCGCCATTTTTTAGCTGGAAATGCGCCTCCTCAACTGCATCGATCATACCCGCTTCATCGAGCACATCCATGCATTGCGGCAACAAGCTCTCGCCAATAGAAAAACGTGGAAACCGCTGACGTTCCAAAACAACAACATCGTAGCCCCTCGCCACAAGAATTGCCGCCGCGACGGAACCCGCGGGACCGGCGCCAATTATTGCGACGTCGCAGGTTTTTGCAATTGTCATGCTCCTGCTATTCCTCTCCGCGCGCCCAGTCCCGCCAATGGCGAGAGAATCAACGCCACAAAAATTCCCAACAATATTGTCATGCCGAACGCATGAACCGCTGCCGTTGACGATGTTGCAAGCAACCCGAATGCCAACATCGTGGTAACAGATGATAGCGCAATTGCCACAAGTGTTGACGGATTACCCCCCCCCGTCTCTCTAAAAAATATACCGTAATCAGCACCGAACCCCAAAACCAAAAGAACAGCCAATACATTGAACAAGGTTAAGGGTTCGCCGATAAGGCCTTGGATACCCAGGCTGGTAATTGCCGCCACAACAGGGGAAATCATCACTGCCATCCCGCCAAAAAATCCGTAGCGGATCAGCATGAATAAAGAGACGATGAGATAGGACGCAAAAATTAACCAAATGGCCTGGCGGCGTACTCCACCGAAGGTATCGGACAAATTACCAACCGTGTCGATGAATACCACCCCGTCGAGAGAGGCTGCTAACTGGTGCAACGATTCTACCTCTTGCACGCCCCTCAATCCGACGGCGGCAAAAGATTTACCACCGAACACACCGAGCCATAGCTGCCTGTATGGCGCTGCCATTGGGTTTTCGAGCCACGCTGATAGTAAATTGTCAGGAACGGGACCCAGCTTCGCCTGCTCATAAGCATCGACATAACGTTTGACTGTACTCTCCGGTAACCCAACCCTCTTTGCGACACGGTGTACGAGGCTGGTCTCACCGGCGATGAGCGGAGCTATGAGACGGCGATTTTCCGCGACCCTTTTCTTAGACGGCACAAAATCGGATAGCGATACTATTCCCGAAAGTTGGCCACGTTCGCGATATGGGCGCAGCACTTCAACCAGTCGTTCTTGGCGCACCAAGACCTCGTCTTTATTGTCGCCCGTCACCAGGAAAAATTGACTGGACAGATCACCGCCAATCAACTCACGAACCTGTTTTTCCTCAGCCACAACTGCTTCGTCCAAGGTTTGCAATTGACGGATATCGTCTTGCGGCCTCAATTGGCTAATACCAATACCCCCGACGATCAAGAGTGCCGCTAGCCCCCCCCACGCCTTAGGACCCCACTGCACCTGGCAGAATCGCGCGTAAGCAGCTGACCAACCGAATGGCCGGCGCATATGGTTACTTTTCAACTCTTTGCTAAGCAGCGGATAGAAAAGAACGACGCACAGGTACGCGCAGATGAGACCAGAACCGGAAAAGATTGCCATCTGCTGAATACCGGGAAAAGACGCAAACAAGAGTCCTGTAAAACCGATAACGCTAGTAATCAGGCCGAGAGTAATGCCAGGGAGCACATGTCTTAGGACAGACCGCGACGACCGATTCTCTTCTCGGCCAAAGCTTGCGCAAAAATAATGCAGCGAGTAATCAACTGAGATTCCGATCAGACTTACACCGAAGACAAGGGTCAGCAAATTAACCTGACCAAAAGACGCCAAACTGATGACAAAACCGCCAAGGCAGCCGACAGCAATGGTGGACAGGCTGAGCGCAAGTGGACGCCATGATCTAAACACCAGGAAAAACAGCAATACGATTCCGAAGAGCGCGCCGACGCCGACGGTGGAAATTTCGCTCTTAGCGCTGGACGATCCGGCGGCAGCATGGAAGAACGCTCCCGCCTTCAAAAGGAAAACATTTGGCTGATTTTTAGATGGCTTCAGTGTCAGTTTGTCGAGAATCGGGCCGAGTTTATCCTGTAGGTCTAGCGAAAACGGACTCTCGTTCAAAATTCCGTTGAGCACTACATAGACTCGCTGTCCGCGATGGATCAACAGAAAGCCATCTTCAATTTCAAAGTTGGTCTCACTAGCCAAAGCGCGCTCAGAGAGAAATCCGGAGAGTAGATGTAGCGGATCCTCAGTGATCACATCCGATTGCAGCCCCGCAACCGGATGGAAATAGCGCACAAGCACGTCCTGTTCGAACTTTTTTTCCTGACCCAAAGCCAATTGCTGGCGTGCGGTGTCGCTGAGCAATCCGAAGCGAAGTGGTAAATAGAACGCAACGGCACTGGCGACTGTATCCCCCTTGCTCGCGATCCCGATCTCGGCGAATTTTCCGCTGGCCTGAAGCTTGGTTAATATTGTTGTTGCCTCTGCCTTTGCGGCTTCACTGTCCACGGCACCGACCAGAAAAACCATGCGCCGCTCAAAGTTTTTGCGAAACATGTCCGCTGCATCTCGTGAGTGAGAATCGCCGTCCGACGTCGGAAGAACCGAAATCATGTTCGCGGTGATCCCTGTTTCCCCACTCATCCGGACGGCCACCCATGCCGCAAGCGCCAACAAGACGAGCAGCCAGATCAGCGCCGCACCCCTACTGGGCGAAATGATTTCTCTCAATCTCATTCAACTCAAAAGGCCCAAGCATAAAACCGCTAAATTGAAGCGTCGTCCTATCGCCCTTCACTTCGTTAATTTCTACCTTCTCCACAAACTGTCCGCCGGAAATTTGAACATGCGAGATGAAGGCTCTCATCGGCTCAGACTTTGGGTGGAGACCCAATTGCCATCTACCATCCAAGGTGCCGGGAGAAAGGTTGAAATGCTTCTCGAGCAACACTGCGTCGCCGGAAAAAATGGAGAGAAAAATATCTGCCAATGCCTGGAATATCTGATTGCTGCCGATGTCTATCTGACGAACTTGCCCGTCTTCGTCCCACTCGAGAATTTTCCCAGTCGACAGTAAAACGGAGATCGTGAATGGCTCCAGAACCCGCCACAAAACACCCTCACCCGCAACAAAGGTAAGTTCGCCACGCGTTACCAGCGGTCGGCTAAGAGCCCGCAAGTCTTTTTCCTGAAGAAAGCTAGCACGAAGCATATCGCTCTTGGCCAGGCGCCGTTGGATGTCGCTTAACTCTCCTTCTGATCTTGGAACGGAGGCCATGAACGTGCCAGCAAAGACAAATACAATCACGAAGCTTGACAGGAACCGCCGCATCACGACTTTTTGATTTTATCTGTCAGTACCTTCGGCGAGGACAACAACATTTCCTCGCTTGCCATATCGACCGCGACTTGAACGGTATGGCCGTGCGTGAGTCGCGCGCCGGTCTTTGCATCGGTGATGATGTAACCTATCTTGAGCCGCATTTCGCACTCGATGAATTGCGCGCGCACAGTCAGTAGTTGGCCAAACCTTGCAGGATGCGCATAGCGTATCTTTAATTCGATAATAGGCCAGGCAAATCCAGAGTCGCGCATCTCCGGATAATTGTAACCGACCTGCTCCAACAGGGCAGTGCGCGCGATCTCAAAATACTTCACGTAATGCCCATGCCACGCAATTTCCATAGTATCTACATCATGGAACGGAACTTGGAGCGTGATTTCGGCTGCGGGAAGAGCCACGGTCCTAAACCGGATAAACAGAAAAAATCGTCATTTTGGGCGCTCGTCATGGGGAGCAGAGCCATGCCAGAAATCGAAGAAATTGAACCACTGGTAAGGAGTGGTGAGACAGTGAAACTCCAACCGCTCTGCGTAGCGCCGAACGAATTCGCCATGTAATGCCCGCCGCCGAGCCCGCGGTATATCAACGGCGTCGCTAAACGGCTCAAAAATAATCCGGTAACGATTTTTTTCCTTGAGACAAAACATCAGCAATACGGGACAATTCAAAACTGCCGCCAAGATGAATGGTCCTAAGGGAAACGGGGCCGGTGTTCCGAGGAACGGCGCCATACTTACTCGCGGCGACCCGCAGGTCGGCGTGCGGTCGCCGGCGATTACGACAAGTTCTCCCGCATCTACTTTTTGCTTTAGAAAAATTGCCGTGTCGGGGCCGATGTCGGTCGTCTGAATAAGCGAGACTGCCGATCGCGGATTTTCCTGATGCATTAGCCTGTTGAACATTTCGGCATGTTTGGTGTGAACGAGAAAGGTGATTTTTCCTTTCCGAAATCTCGTTTCCAAGGCCCGGCTAACTTCAGCATTACCCAAATGCGATACGATGATCACTCCCCCCCGGCCGGAATCACGTAACGCGGTAAAGGTCTCATAATTTTCGAAATTGAAATCCTTCACTTGAAATCCGCCGGTCCAGGCACAGAGTTTGTCGAGCGTCGCCTCACCGAAACAAAAAAAATGGCGCAAAGAGCAGAACCAAACTGGCCACCGACCGAGCTTTTGGCGACCGCGGGCATCGGCGTCAACACGCTGCAAATATGCTGATGAAGCCCGCCGCGCGGTGCGGTTCGTGAGATAAAAATACAGAACGACAGGGTAAAGTATGAGTGAAAACCCAGACCGCCCGAATGTGCGGTAGGTTTTTAACATGATCTTGAGTCCCAGGAAAATGCCCCGCTCTTCGATACGAGACCAATGATGGTCTGATTTCTCGTCCGTCTGAGGGTGCATTTCAATTACCGCATTCAACGTCAACGCTCACGCCCTTCCTTTCGCCCTTCGATAAAGCAGGTAGAGCGCACGACTTATCATCCCGAACACCAGGCGCACATGCATGCGCGTCATCAAGTAATTATCACGGAACAGGCGCCAGTTGGACATTCCTTCGGTTGGATAGGTAACGTTCGTAGGAAGTGTAAGAACCGGCCTTCCTGCCCAAAATAATCTAACGAGAATTTCTGTATCGAAATCCATCCGCTGACCAATATTTCCTCGGCTAGTCAATCGCAACACAGCATCGACCGGATATACCCTAAAGCCACACATTGAATCTGCTATGGTAAAGGAAAGAGTTTCGATCCACACCCAAACATGGGTAAGGTAACGCGCCAGCTTTCGAACGATTGGCGCTGTCTCGTCATAGAGAGGCCGGCCCGTAACAACCGCCTCCGGATGTTGTGAGGCCAACGCAAGGAACTTCGGAATGTCATCCGCGTCGTGCTGATTATCGGCGTCGATCTGCAATGCGTGGGTGAAGCCCCGTTCTTGCGCGACCCGCAGACCCGAGATCATTGCGGCGCCCTTGCCGGCATTTTTTTTATGCTCAACAAGTTTGATCCAATTATTGCTCAGGGCTAATTGTCGAAGCAGCTCTGAGCAACCCTCGCCACTGCCGTCATTGACGAAAATCGTCGGGATTTCAAGCGGTCTTATCCGTTCTGCGAGTGTGCAGGACCCGGCGCCATGATTATAAACAGGTACGACGATGCAGGGATTAAAGCTCATGCCACAACACTAAACCTGATACGACCAGAGGCATTGGTCGTCCCATCACTTTCATAGCGAAATTGGATCGCGCCTTTATCTTTGCTAAAACTGAGCGTGAGCGTGACCTCGTCTTCGGGCGTTAAAATGCGAAAAAATTTTAATGCTTCCATACGCTGGAACACCCTATCGGCAACAAGGTCGTTACGCGCGAAATTAGCGGCCCAAGCTATTAGAACGACGCCAGCCAAAATGGGTTGGCCATCAAAATGACCGTCAAAATATTTGAGCTCCGCGGGTAATTTCAACTTGAGATTGAGTCCCGAGGGCTCTGACGCCCGTTCGAGAATTTTTGGACTAGTGATGACATTATTAGTCTCGCCAAAAAGCGCACGGAACTGGATAAGGGAAGGCGTGCCCTTGACCGTTTGCGGCAACCTCTTCACAAACCGCCACTTTCGCGGCAACACCGCCAAGTCAAGGTAAGGCGCGAGACCGGCGCGTAACTCGCGGGAGAACATCCGCTTTCCACTTTCCTTGAGCGCTGACCATCCCTCAGCCTTAAGAACTACTGCGGCGCCTAGAAATTTGCGACCCGTGCGTCCCTCGAGAACCTCGACCTGTGCGTCGGCAACTTTCGTCTGCGAGGACAGCAGGTTTTCAACCTCGTTGAGAGAAACGCGTTGCTCTTCGATTTTGACAATCCGATCCGCTCGTCCGAGCAATACGAAACGGCCATCGGACGAAAACCGCACCCGATCTCCAGTTCGGTGGGGTGGCATGTTGCAAATAAAAGGAGACTCGACGATAAGGACACTGCTATCAGGATCAGCCGTCAGCTCCACCCCAGCAAAGGGCATCAGAGGCTCGGGCTCACCTGTGCCCTGCCACACCCGATAACCGATCGCGCCGGTTTCTGTACTCCCATAAATTTCGACGACAGGCTTTGCCAATCCGACGGAAAAAGTTGTAGCCGTCTCGGCAGACAAAGGGCCACCCGACGAAAACAATTCTATGATCCGGTCTTTAATAACATCCATATCAAGCACCAGCGATGCACGCCGCAGAAAAGCCGGACTGGAGATCAAGCGAATCTTATTATCGGATCGGCACAGACGTTCAAGCTCTTCCGGATATTGCAGGGTTTCGCTGGAAAATGGCTCACCCATAGAAAGCGGCAATAACAAACGAAACATTAGACCGTAGAGGTGATGTGCGGGCACCGTAGCCCGTACAATCGTGGATGGGATTCTCGGAAATGTCGCCGCGATCACCGCAACTTCCGCATCAAGGCATCGGATAGATTTCACGACCAGTTCCGGGTTTCCGGTAGTGCCAGCTGTATGAAGAAACACCTCCGCACGGTCCGAATCAAACGCTTCCAGCCTAACACTGGCCCGTGGCGTCTGATGTCCGAACACGTTAAGACTTCGGACACTGAGTGGCGCAGTTCGCCCCTCCACCAATACACCATCGACCTTGCGAGACAACTCGCCTATATGCCCCATTTGAAAATTTGCCGGTAGGATGATGGTTCGCGAAGTATGAAATGCAGCTAATAAACCGACCGCGACAGCATAGGCATCTGCGCTCAACAACAACCAGCGCCCACCCGGTTTTTCCTTAAAAGCCGCACTTAAGGCCGCGACATCGCCTTTAAATTTAGCGAACGAAATTGGTTTTCCGCCGACGAATGCAACCGGGTCATCGCGCGGCAACCCGTCAGCAAACAGAGATGAAATTGAGCGCGCGGTTACCATGTGCCGGTTACCTAGGCCACCGCTTTCTTTTGCACCCGCCGTCGAATGAGATACTCCCCGGCGAACAGGAAGCCCATCAAGGCATAGGAAATTGCGCCGTTGTAGAGTGCCCAAACTTCAAGACTGCTATAGAGCGCGGTGTAGAGAGCAATACACCCATTGATTGCAAAAAACCCACACCACACAATGGTAACTTTCCGGGTGTAGCGAATTGCTGCCTCGGGCATGTCTGGATTTCGGATTCTTGCAAGCCGTTCAATCACGGTGGGGGGGCGAATAAGCGATACGGCAAACAAAATCAGCATCAAACCGCTGATGCAGACTGGATAGAATTTCAAATATTGCGCTGAATTGAAAATCATTACCAATGCGCCGATTGCGACTGCCGCAACGAGAATAAGAATAAGCTGCGGCGTGAGCGCGCGCCAACCATCGCTCCGGCCCGCGAAAAGCAATCGCGCGGCCACCAGTGTGATCAAGACTACGGCGATGCTGCGCGCATCAAGAAAAGTCAGGCCAAAATAGATCAATGCGGGATAGGCGACAAGAAGCGCCGCTAATACCAATTTACTGGGCGGGACAGCCACTTGTAAGCTTCTAATTGTTGATGAGATCAAACACGGCGGTCACAAGATTCTCGACGGTCCGAACCTCCTTAAATGATTTGGGATCCATATTCTTTCCCGTAACGCGCTTCAATTCGACGATCATGTCAACTGCATCAATGCTGTCGAGGTCAAGATCTTCGTATAACCGCGCATCCATGGTGATGTCGCTTTCCAGCAACTCAAAGTGCTCGACAAAGAAATTCTTGATATAAGCGAATATCTCCTCGCGCGACCCAATTTTCGCAGCAGCGCTCATTTTTCCCGCCTAGTCGAAATATATTCGGCAAGCGTTTTAACCGAATAGAAATGCTCACGTAATTCTTCCGCTTCGGCGCCTATCTTAAACTGATAGCGTTTTTGCAATTCGACTCCCAATTCGAGTGCGTCGATCGAGTCCAATCCAAGCCCATCCCCGAACAGTGCATCATTCTCGTCAATATCTTCTGGCGTAATATCCTCAAGATCCAACGATTCAATGATTATAGATTTTATCTCCTCAATCAGCGCGCCCATGAACCAACACTTCCCCAGATAAAAGACTCATTAAAAGCGTATTAACTTTACGACTCACCTGCACGAGGTTCGTGCTGTGACCGATCAGAGGTTGCGGATCGATGCTATCACCGACAACAATTTTAAAGTGCACCCTCTTGTGTGGAATTTGATACCACTTCTCGGATTTCGTTAAAGTTGGCGGATCGCTCGTGATATGAACAGGAATAAATGGCTGTTCGCTTTTCACTATAATGGAAGCTGCTCCGCGCCTGAGTTTAATAGTTTGTCCGGGAACGCTTCGCGTACCTTCCGGAAAAATGACAAGGCATCGCCCACCGCGCACCCGTTCCACACAATCATCGATAAAACGCATGGGCTCGTTGTTCGGTATATATCCGGTCGCCCACATTATTCCAGCCATGAACGGGTTCGACCAAGCGACCTTCTTAACCGCGCAAAAAGCATGCGGCACGATCGATAATATAAATACGACGTCGATCAGCGAGGGATGATTGGAAACGATGATATTGGCGCCGGGTTGCCGGAGTTTTTCTCGGCCTTGAACTTCATAAGTCAGAACACCAAGCACCTGCATCATCCAGACGAAAAGACGGAAGGACAGGTGTACTACGAATTGACTGCGCTGATTAACCAGATCTCTATTTCTCGAAGTCAACCGCATAGGCGGAAACAAAATGAATCCCAACACAACACCACCGATACCGAATATTGAAAAGCTAAATCCAGTCGCAAACAGGCGCCACGTAAAATTAAGCCGGGGTACCATAACACTTCCAAGCCCACATAATCCGACCAAATTGTGAATTAATTGGTTCGCCCCCAGTCAATAATAGCTTCAGTACACGGAGGGGCGAACGGTCGATTTTCATTCTTGCTTGGTAATCATCGCTCTTACCCTTCGACCATGAAAGGCCGAGACGGATATTTTCCTTCCGTTCTTCCGGTAATTGAAACAGAAACGCGAGCGCAACATTCTGGTCAACATTGGTTGTCTGTCCGGAGTATATCTCCGGTAAGACATGATCGCAGTAGATGAGGAGAACCGAGCTTGCCGCCCGCTCCTTTAGTAAAGCCCAACTTTCTACAAAACCCGTTTCCAAAGTGGCGTCACCGCCCGCCAGCGCCGTCGCGTGCGAATTGTCCTGCCGCATGATGGAGAGCAAGCTAATTGCAGTATTGTGGACGGAGAGGCTAAAGGTCATTGGGGAAATTGGCTCGTCTTTGGCCAAATTCTCCAACATTTCGAAGGCTTTTAAAAACTCACCATAGCGCGAACAAAAAACTACCACCGGGGAGACGTCCTCTGCCTCGAGGCATTCCGCTGCAACCTTAAAGACCATTCTGTTTAGGTGTGTCAGGCGCCGACGCAGCATTCGTTCTACAAAGTGAACATCGGTGGTGATCGGTCCCGAAATCCGCTTGCTGCCATGCGCCCAGGCACGCCAATCCTCGGGACTTTCAAGGCCCGGCGCGCAGGCTGCCCAGCTCCTCACCTGTAACTCGATGGCGGACGTGCGGACTTGCAATTACTTTCTCCCGCTAGCCTATCGGTTACCGAACAGAATTCGATAGGAGAAGTATCCCCTTATTCGATATTTTTATCAACAATAATAACCTTTTATTTTGAATCAATCGTAACTTATTGTTCAACAGTCAGTAAAACAACAATATGCCATTATCTATATAATCATATTTAGACTGAGAGGATTCAAAATGTCTTTTTATATTGACGGGAGATAAACTCTTTTACTCAAGTGAAGACAATATTCTTTTAAAAATAACGTGATTCTATTCTAGGGAATTCATTCCGTGAGACTACTCTTGTCCCAGCTCATCCGACATCGCATTGGGCACACCGTCTCTACACTTTCGCTGCTTGCCGTGCTGGCTTTGGGAGGCTGCGGCCCCTTTCTTATGTTGGCTGTTCCGGCAACCGGCGTCATCGCCGTGCAGGAACGCTCGATAGGCAATGCGGTGGACGATTTGACAATTCGCGCTGAACTGAATCAAATATTTTTTGAAGATAACATCGACTTGCTTCAAAGCGTTTCATTCAACGTAATAGAAGGGCAAGTATTGCTGATGGGCTCAGTAGAGAAACCGGAGACCCGGGTCCATGCCATGAAGCTGGCCTGGCAGGTTGGCGGCGTGCGCGAGGTTATAAACGAAATTCAAGTGACCGATCTGGGCAGTGTTATCAATCTTGTACGCGATTCCTGGATTTCGACACAGCTCACAGCAGATATCATGTTCGACAACGATATTCGTGCCATCAACTACAACGTAGAGACCGTCAATGGCGTGATATATCTCGCGGGAATTGCACAGGATCAACAAGAGCTCGATAAAGTGGTCGACCATGCCCACCGAATAAAATACGTACAAAGAGTGGTCAGTCACGTGCAGCTGAAGAATGCCCCACACAGGAAACAAGGCACATAATAATGGCAATGCGCGGCATGAGAACGAGTCTTAACCCGCTATTGAGCGTAGTCGTATTTCTCTCTTTTATGGCCGCAGGTAAAGCCTTGGCAGAACAGGAAGGCGACCCGTCGTTCATCAGCACCGGCATCGGTTACTACGACATATTCGGTGACGATGAAGCTGGAGAGTTCCGCGTCGAATACCGCGACAAGTATAGATTTTTGTTGTTCAAACCGTTTCTCGGCGCGTCGATCACCACGGAACAGGCGTTTTTCGCATACGCCGGCGTTCTTACGGATTACTATTTTGGAAACCGATTTGTCGTAACGCCGAGCGTGGCGCCCGGTTATTACCATAATGGCGGCGGCAAGGATTTAGGCCACGAATTTGAAATTAAATCGGGCCTAGAACTTTCATACAGACTGGATGACCGCTCACGAATCAGCCTGCATTTCTATCATATATCCAATGCCGGCGTAGAGGATACGCGCCCGGGTGTCGAAGTACTTGGCACTAGCTACTCGATACCGCTGAATTAGACTAGGGTCGAGCATATTCGACGCTATCGGCGAATCGTTACCGATTACAAAGAAAATCCCGCCGGAGCGGGATTTCTAGTAGATATTTTAATTTTGTTGTGAAATTTGGGGCGAGTGAGGGGATTCGAACCCCCGACCCCCTGAACCACAATCAGGTGCTCTAACCAACTGAGCTACACCCGCCACAGGGTCTTTCGGAGGGAGCTTTGAATAGTCGATGGACGTAGGGGCGTCAAGAAGAGTCGCCCTGTATGGCCTGACTAGAAGTCATTCTTTACGAGCGGCAAGGAAAGTGCGAATTCTCGTCATTGCTTCAACAATTTCTTCGTTGCTGGCAGCGTAAGAGAAACGGATATACCCCCCACCATAATCGCCAAAACTTGTTCCCGCGATCGTGGCAACGCCAGCATCCTCCAACAACCCATCCTGTAAAGCATGAGCGCTAATGCCAGTGCCTTCAATATTGGGCATGGCGTAGAAGGCCCCCTGCGGCTCGACACAGCGGAAGCCCTCGATTTGGTTGAGCTCGCGAAGAATGATCTTGCGCCGCTCATCGAAGGCACGACGCATGATTTCTACCGAATCCTGTGGGCCGGTGAGGGCTTCGATTGCTGCAATCTGAGTTACTGCATTGACGCAGGAGTTGCTATTAACAGCGAGGCGGGTTGCGTGCTCGGCGAGTTTGCCGGGCCACACACCATAGCCGATACGCCACCCTGTCATGGCATAGGTCTTGGACCAGCCGTCTAGCAGGATCATCCGATCTCGGATGGAGGGATAAGCCAACAGACTGATATGCTCCTGGTCCTCATAGACAAGACGCGAATAGATCTCGTCGCTCATAACGACCACATCGGGATGGGCTTCCAGACCTTTCACCAGTCGATCAAACTCGACCTTCGGCGTCACGCCGCCGGTCGGGTTGGCAGGGCTGTTGAGCATGATCAAGCGGGTGTTGGGTGTGATCTTAGACAGCACCTCATCGGCAGTGAAAGAGAATCCGTTATCCTCGTAGAGCGGGATGGGCACGGCGGTGGCACCGGAAAACTCGATCGCTGATTGATAGATCGGGAAACCGGGATTGGGGTAAAGAATTTCCGCCCCCGGTTCACCAAACATAAGGGCTGCAAAAAACATGGTGACCTTCCCACCCGGTACCACCACCACTTCCCCCGGATCGACTTCGACGCCACGATGCGTGGCAATATCGGCTGCAACAGCTTCGCGCAGGGGTAGAATGCCGTTGGCCGGGGTATAACCGTGATGCCCATCGGCAAGCGCCTTGCGGCCAGCTTCAACGATATTGACAGGAGTCTGAAAATTCGGCTGACCTATGCCGAGATTGATGATTGAGCGTCCCTCCCCTTCGAGCTCCTTAGCCCGTGCCAAAACATCAAAAGCGGTCTCGGTTCCGAGCCAAGCCATGCGTTCCGCAAGTTTCATTGCCGTTATCCCAATGCTTGGGTTTTCGTGGTCGCACTATGCCAGCTAATGCCGGGGGCTCAAAGGATTGGCGTTAGTTTCATCAGTGGTCTGCCTAATTGTTGTCCATACCGCCCAAAAATTTTTTATTTTCTCAACGCGAAATTTCGCCCAATCCTTATACCATTGTATAAGTTAAATAATTGCACACCCTATATTTGGCACGGGACGTGCAAAGACAGTTTAGAGATGCGTGACCGGCTTCACGCGCAATGAACTTCCGTCGGAGGGGCAGGATATGAAAAAGGTCGAGGCCATCATCAAACCGTTCAAGCTTGATGAAGTGAAGGATGCGTTACACGAAATCGGTCTGCAGGGAATCACGGTGACCGAGGCGAAGGGATTCGGACGCCAGCGCGGTCATACGGAACTTTATCGCGGCGCAGAATATGTCGTCGACTTCCTGCCCAAGGTGAAGATCGAAATCGTTCTCGAAGAAAGCCAAGTCGAGCGCGCCGTGGAAGCAATTCAACAGGCAGCGCAGACAGGCCGCATTGGCGACGGCAAAATTTTTATTACCTCGGTGGAAGATGTTCTCCGTATTCGAACCGGCGAGCGCGGCATCGACGCTATTTAACCCGACCGATCCGCGCGGCGGAACACTAAAGACGAAGGAACATATACATGAGCGAAACACAGACAGTTCTTAAAACCATTCAGGAAAATGATGTCCAAATCGTCGATTTCCGCTTTACCGATCCGCGTGGCAAATGGCACCACACAGCACAAGCCGTGCGTACGATTAACGACGACCTTTTCAGCGACGGCATCATGTTCGACGGCTCATCCATCGCCGGCTGGAAGGAAATCCACGAATCGGACATGGTCCTTATGCCCGATGTCGACTCTGCCACGTTGGATCCGTTTAGCGCGCAACCGACCCTGATTATAACTTGCGATGTGATCGAGCCCTCTACAGGTCAGCCCTATACCCGCTGTCCACGCGGCGTTGCTGAGCGTGCCGAGGCCTATCTCTCCTATTCGGGAATCGGCGATACCGCCTATTTCGGACCCGAAGCCGAGTTCTTCGTGTTTGACGATGTACGCTACGACTGCTCCACGCATCAAATGTACTACCTGCTCGATCAAGAAGAGGGCCCCTACAATTCTGGGCGCGAATATGAGAGTGGCAATATCGGCCACCGGCCCGGCCCCAAGGGCGGCTATTTTCCGGTACCGCCTGTCGATTCAATGGCCGACATGCGCGCAGAAATGCTGACTCATATGAGCAGCATGGGCATCAAGGTAGAAAAACATCATCATGAGGTCGCGCCAAGCCAGAACGAGCTCGGCTTCGAATTCGCCACCATGCTCAAGACTGCTGATGACATGCAAATATACAAATATGTGGTGCATCAAACAGCGCACAGTTACGGAAAGACCGCGACCTTCATGCCGAAGCCCTTGGTCGACGACAACGGCTCCGGCATGCATGTACATCAGTCGATCTGGAAAGACGGCAAGCCGCTCTTCGCTGGCACCGGCTATGCAGACCTATCCGAGAGCGCGCTCTATTATATCGGCGGCATCATCAAACATGCCCGCGCCCTCAACGCCTTCACCAATGCCTCGACCAATAGCTACAAGCGTCTAGTGCCTGGTTTTGAGGCGCCGGTTCTGCTCGCCTATTCCTCGCGCAACCGCTCCGCGTCATGCCGCATTCCCTATGCCGCGTCACCTAATGGTAAGCGCGTCGAGGTGCGCTTTCCAGATCCGACGGCCAACCCTTATCTTGCATTCGCAGCTATGCTGATGGCAGGAGTCGACGGCATCGAGAACAAGATCCATCCGGGCGACGCAATGGACAAGAATCTCTACGATCTGCCACCGGAGGAGCTAAAAGACGTTGCGACAGTGTGTCACAGTCTGAATCAAGCGCTTGAAGCGCTGGACGTCGACCGAACATTTCTCAAGAAAGGTGAAGTGTTCTCAGACGATTTGATCGACGGTTATATCGAGCTTAAATCCGAGGAAGTGCAGAAGTTGGATATGACTCCGCACCCGATAGAGTATCAGATGTATTATAGCGTCTGAATTAGATCACCGAGCCACGAAGTCCGGTACATCTTCGGCATGCCAAGGAGACGGTTTTTAAAGCCGTCACCCAGGAGAGGCCGATGATTATAGAGCCATAGGCCGCAACGGTCAGCGGCAAGATAAAGGCGCTCAGGGCGGTTTTTCTGGATGGCAGCCATTCGATTGCGTTTAACGGAGGCTTAATATCGTTGCACAAACTGGGGTACCGACCGTTCGAAATCGTGGTTGGCGCGCGGTTGCCACACTAGACGGCCTCCCGTTAACTTACCTTCACGTAAAACGCTCTAATTTTTTTAATATCAAGCAAAGGAATCTTCGCAGATGCTTCCATCTGCTCGGGATTTGCTCTAGCCGACGGCGAAGCTTTCCCCGCATCCGCAGGTCGATGTGACGTTTGGATTGTTGAAGACAAATCCAGCCGACAGTTTTTCTTCTCTGTAGTCGAGCTCCGTGCCGATCAGAAACATAACCGCGGCCGGATCCACTAAAACCTTCAAATCGCCCGCATCGATCACTTCGTCATTGGCGCCAACCTCGGTCGCGTAATCCATGCTGTAAGTCATGCCGGAACAGCCGGCATTACGCACACCGATACGCACACCGATCGCCGGCGGCTCTTCGTCGCGCAAACGCATAATCTCATAAACCCGCGATTTCGCGGCGTCGGTCAAGGTTAAGATATCGTTGCTCACCAGTTTATTTCTCCTGACCAGCCCGTTGCCTCAAATAAAACCTAGTTCGAGTTTTGCCGCCTCGGACATCAAGTCGGGAGTCCAGGGCGGGTCCCAGACGATTTCTACATCAACGTCGCGCACGCCCTGAACGAAGGTGTGCACCGCGTGTTGTACCATGCCCGGCATCTGCTCCGCGACAGGGCATCCCGGGGAAGTCAACGTCATGCGAACTGTCACGTCTTTATCTTTAGTTATATCAACGCCGTAAACCAGACCCATTTCATAGATATCAACCGGAATCTCAGGATCGTAGACTTTCTTAAGAGCCGCTGTGATCTGATCCTCAACGGACCCGGCATTGGCGATGAGCTCAAGCTCTTCCTCGTTCGCCTGCGGCGTTTCCATCACGAGCGGCGGTGGCGCGTAATTACCCGGCTGCACCCCGGCTTTGGTGCTAGGCTCTACTGGAGAAACCTGAGCCGTGCCCGTTTCGGGCGACCATGCCTCGTAGGAGCTCGCTTCCGTATCCGCTGCAACCGGTTGTGCCTCAGGGCTCACCTGTTTCTTGCGTTTGAAAAAATCCATCATTCCGTTGTGACCTCTTTACCACCGCCCTGCACTGCAGCATTCATAGTATGCCATGCGAGGGTGGCGCATTTGACCCGCATGGGAAATTCGCGCACACCCGCCAGAACCATCAGCTTTTCAAATTCTTTGTCCTCGAAATTGCTTTCGCCCGCCACCTCATCGTCAGTTACAAGCTGGTGAAAACGCGAGAACATCGCCTTGACCTCTTCGAGAGACTTGCCTTTGAGCAGCTCGGTCATCATAGAGGCAGAGGCAATAGAAATAGCGCAACCGCGTCCCTCAAACCCGACATCTTCTATAATATCATCTCGTAGGCGCAGATAGACCGTCACCGTGTCGCCGCAAAGAGGATTATGGCCATTGGACTCGCAGGTCGCACCCTCTGGTCTACCGAAATTGCGCGGCGCCTTGCCATGGTCGAGGATGACCTCTTGATAAAGTTCGCGAAGTTCCAACATCAGCCGAAGATATCCCATACCTTGCCGAGCGCCTTCAACAAGGCGTCAACATCGGTTTTATCATTATAGAGACCGAAGGAAGCGCGGACCGTGCCCGTGATGCCGAACCGGTCCATCAAGGGCTGAGCGCAATGATGACCTACCCGAACGGCAATTCCTTCCCGGTCAAGAATGGTGCCAACATCATGTGCATGGACACCGTCAAGTTCAAATGAAACGATTCCCGCCTTGTTTTTAGCCGTGCCGATGAGGCGGATCGAGTTGATTTCCTTCAACCGCTTTGTCGCATAGTCGAGCAACTCCTGCTCATGCGCGGCAATCTCTTCCATGCCTATTTCTGTGAGATAGTCGATCGCCGCCGACAGGCCATAAGCGCCGGCAATATGAGGCGTGCCGGCCTCGAAGCGCCCGGGAATATCGGCGAATTCAGTCTTCTGGAAAGTGACCTGGCGGATCATATCACCACCTCCCTGATAGGGCGGCATAGCGGAAAGAATATCCGCTTTTCCATAGAGCACGCCAATACCGCTCGGCCCGTAGACCTTGTGGCCGGAGAACACATAGAAATCGACATCGAGCGCCTGCACGTCGACCGGGCCATGTACGATGGATTGCGCACCATCAAGCAGCACCCGGGCACCATGGGCATGCGCGAGATGGATGATTTCTTCGGCCGGCGTAATAGTACCGAGAGCATTCGATGTATGGGTCAGGGCGACCAATCGAGTGCGCGGGCCAAGGACCTTAACATATTCGTCGAGCAGGAAGTTGCCATGGTCGTCGATCGGCACGACCCTGATCTTTACGCCGATACGGTCGCGGAGGAGCTGCCAGGGCACAATATTGGCGTGGTGCTCCAACTCAGATAAGATAATCTCATCGTCAGCCTTAAGCTGGCTTCCGCCGTAACTCGACGCCACCAAATTTATAGCCTCGGTGGCGCTCTTCGTGAACACAATCTCGCGCTCGGACGCGGCGTTGATAAACCACTGCACTTTGGCGCGCGCTCGTTCGTAAGTCTCGGTCGCACGCGCGCTTAGCAAGTAAACGCCGCGGTGAATGTTGGCGTATTCCTGGCTGTAACAGTGGTTAACTGCGTCGATCACGCATTGCGGTTTTTGCGCGCTTGCAGCGCTGTCGAGAAAAACGAGCGGCTTGTCGTAAACCCGCTCTGCTAAGATCGGAAAATCGGCGCGCCGGCTGGCAATGTCGCGCCCGGAGTCTGGTGGAATGGCGGTTAAGTTTTGCATCATGCAGCCCTTTCCGTTTCGCGCCGCGCCAGCCAGCCCGTCACCGCGCCGGCGAGCCACCCGCGCGCCGCTTTATCAGAAATGGATTGCACGTGTTCATCCAGGAAGGCGGCGATCAGGAGGCGACGCGCCGAAGCCTCGTCAATGCCTCGCGCTCGCAGATAAAACAATTGCTCGCAATCCAGCTCGCCAACCGTGGCACCGTGGCTGCATTTGACATCGTCGGCATAGATTTCCAATTCGGGCTTAGCATCCATTACCGCCTCGGGCGAAAGCAAAAGTGCCCGGCTGAGCTGATTACCGTCTGTCTTCTGCGCATCGCGCCGGACCACCGTCTTGCCTTGAAAGACCCCATGGGAGCGTTCATCGAGCACACCCTTATAGGATAGCCGGCTGACGCAATTAGGCGCCGTATGGTCAACGCGCAGCCGGTTGTCGATTTCTTGTTCGCCCCCCATCATAAAGCCGCCGCTAAGATCGCAACTTGAGCCCTCGCCTTCGAGGACGACTTCAATTTCGTTGCGCACATAGCGACCACCAGTGGCAACGATGAAATTCTCGTAAGATGCGCCTGAAGCAGCCCAGACTTTGGTCGAGGAGGTTTGCCACGCCTGGACGCTCTCCTCCTGAAGCCTGTAATGACGCATCGAAGAGTTCTCGCCGAGGCGGATATCGGCCACCGGGTTCGACCAATATTCATGACCGCCAAGCGTGGCGTGCTGCTCTCCGAGGGAGAGATAACTTCCCTCTCCGACATGAATGGAAATACGCGGATGGTAGGCCGGCGTGCCACCATCTGGCACGGCGACAAACAGCAGTTCTAGCTCCAGTTCGGCTTCTGGCTCGAGAATGACCAGGCAGCCATCCGCCGTCAGTGCAGAGTTGAGCACTGCCAGGGCGTGCCCGTCCTGTTTCAAAAATTCGCCGACATGCGATTTAAGCAAATCAGCCTCTTGCGCAATGGCATCGGCCAAGCCGATCACGCGCACGCCAGCCGGAAGTTCCGCTCGCGCCGACGATGTACCGTCCAGCAAGCCATTGACGAATACCAACCGAGCCGCAGCACTTCTCTTGGAAAAACGCCGTTTGATTTCGTTACGCGCCGCCTCCGCGGCTGTTCGCTCGGGGTCAGTGAACTCGGTTTTTGCGAGCGGCAAGAGGTTAGAATATTTCCACTCTTCGACTTTCTGATCGGGTAGACCAAGTTCCGCGAAACGTGCCATCGCCGCGCCGCGGCCGTCGAGTAGCCATGACAAATTGCCGCCTGGCAAATCCGCCAAAGAAACCCTTCCCGCGTAGGGCAGTGCGATCGAACGTCCCGGATGCGTCGTCAGGGGCGAGACAACGCTCATATCACGCCGCTGCCTCCGTGCCGCCAGTCAAGCTGCTATACCCCTTTTCTTCGAGCTCCAACGCTAACTCCTTACCGCCGGAACGCAGGATTTTGCCCCCGGCCAGCACATGCACGAAATCCGGCACAATATAATCGAGTAGGCGTTGATAATGCGTAATGACAATCATGGCGCGCTCAGGCGAGCGCAAGGCGTTTATCCCCTCAGCAGCAATCTTCAACGCATCAATATCGAGACCGGAATCCGTCTCATCGAGCACAGCAAGATAGGGTTCAAGCAGGGACATCTGCAAAACCTCGTTACGCTTTTTCTCGCCGCCTGAGAACCCGACATTGAGAGCTCGGCGCATCATTTCCTCGCTGATGCCGAGCGCCTCCCGCTTCTCACGGATGATCTTGAGAAACTCCATGGCGTCATATTCGTTCTCACCACGATTCTTGCGCACGGCATTAACCGCCGTCTTTAGGAAGGTCGCACTGCCAACACCCGGAATCTCTACCGGATACTGAAACGCGAGAAAGAGGCCCTCGCGGGCGCGTTCTTCCGGTTCGAGAGCGAGAAGATCTTTGCCGCGATAAGTAACGTAGCCACCGGTGACGTCATATCCGTCGCGGCCGGCCAGCACATAGGAGAGCGTACTTTTTCCCGAACCATTCGGCCCCATGATTGCATGCACCTCGCCAGCGCCGACGGAAAGCGTGAAATCTTGCAAAATTTCCTTACCTTCCACTGAGACGGAGAGGCCTCTAATTTCAAGCATAGCCACTTTCCAAATCGCGCCGGCGTTCAGCCGACGCTCCCTTCTAAACTGATGGCAACAAGCTTCTGAGCTTCGACAGCAAATTCCATCGGTAGCTCCTGCAAGACTTCCCTGCAAAACCCGTTAACGATTAGAGCGACCGCGTCTTCCTCGTCGATGCCTCGCTGGCGACAATAAAATAGCTGGTCTTCGCTAATTTTCGAAGTTGTCGCCTCATGCTCGAGATGCGCGGAGGCGTTGCGAGATTCGATATAGGGAACCGTATGAGCACCGCAGCGATCACCAATTAAAAGAGAATCGCATTGCGTGTGATTACGCGCGTTCTCGGCCTTGCCCTGAACCCGCACAAGTCCACGATATGTCTGTTCCGCACGCCCAGCAGAGATACCCTTGGAGATAATGCGGCTCTTGGTGTCCTTGCCGATATGGATCATCTTGGTGCCCGTATCAGCTTGCTGGCAATTGTTAGTGATGGCTATGGAATAAAACTCTCCAGACGAGCCATCGCCAATCAACAGACAGCTCGGATATTTCCAAGTGATAGCGGAGCCGGTTTCCACCTGAGTCCACGAAATCTTCGAATTGCGGCCCCGGCAGGCGCCGCGCTTGGTGACAAAATTAAAAATTCCACCCTTACCATTCTCATCACCCGGGTACCAATTCTGTACCGTGGAATATTTGATCTCAGCATCGTCAAAGGCGACCAGTTCGACCACGGCAGCGTGCAGCTGGTTTTCATCGCGCATCGGTGCGGTACACCCTTCAAGATAACTCACATAAGAGCCCTCATCGGCGATAATCAGCGTTCTCTCAAACTGTCCGGTATTGGCAGCGTTGATGCGAAAATAAGTGCTGAGCTCCATAGGACAGCGCACGCCCTTAGGGATATAGACGAAGGATCCGTCGGTGAAGACGGCTGAATTGAGGGTCGCAAAATAATTGTCCGCATAGGGCACGACAGTACCCAGATATTTTTGCACCAGCTCGGGATGGTTCGTCACCGCCTCCGAGAGGGAGCAGAAGATCACGCCCATTTCCGACAGTTTGGACTTGAAGGTTGTCGCTACGGAGACGCTGTCGAACACGGCGTCGACCGCGACACCGGCCAGCATCTCCTGCTCCTGCAGGGGAATACCCAGCTTCTCATAGGTTCGCAGCAATTCCGGATCGACTTCATCGAGGCTCTGGGGTCGATCCTCATCACGCATTGGCGCAGAGTAGTAACTAGAAGCCTGATAATCGATTTCGGGATAATCGAGGTGAGCCCAGCCCGGCGTATCCTCCATTGTCTCTGCCCACCGCTCATAAGCTCGGAGTCGCCAATCGAGGAGCCATTCGGGCTCGTCTTTCTTAGCCGAAATAAAGCGGACGATTTCCTCGTTCAACCCAGGCGGTGCGGAGTCAGTTTCGATATCGGTGACGAAACCATACTTGTAGCGCGCCTCAGCAAGCTCTCCCAAGACCTGCGCCGTTTCGCTGTTGGATGCCATACGCTGCGTACCTAATTAATTAATTGGAGTCGATAATCGACGCAGACGGCATTTCCCGCCGATCCTGTCGCAAATTGAAATCATCGCCCGGAAAGGAGCTGGCGATGCTCGCTAGGGTCACTTCTTCGAGAGCGACACGTATGGCGTCACTCACTTTCTGCCAGGGTCCCCGGACTGCACAAAAACCTTCTAGCCCGCAAACGCTGGCATTGTTATCCTGCAAACAATCCGCGAGGGCGATCGGTCCATCCAATGCGACTACCAGATCCGCGACCGAAATCTGGTCCGGCGGCCGAGCAAGACCATACCCACCGAACGCCCCGCGCCGGGAAACTACAACGCCGTTTTTCACAAGCGTCTTCAATAGCTTGCTTACAGTCGGCAAAGGGACGCCGGTGCTCTCGGAGATTCTTGACGAGCTAAAATAGTCCTGGGGCTCGCGCGCCAAAAAACTGAGCGTGACAACGCCGTAATCCGCCATTCTGCTAATCCGAATCATAACAAATCGTATATAGGACTAATTTTGTGCTCTTTCAATAGGCGAACTGGCAGTGAGTAAAACTGCCCGGCTATCAATAACCTATTTATTCAGTCGGCGATTTAGATGGTTTGGCGGAGCCGCTGTATTTCGGACCGAACAGCATGATGAAGCTTTTCTAGTCGAACGACCCAGGATATTGGGCGTGGAACAAATTTACGAAACATAGCGATAGGGAGGCCATGGCAAAATTCGCTTGTCGGTTGCTCCTACTGAGCAGTGAAGCCCCCATCAACCGGCATCGCCATACCGGTGGTAAACGATGCCTGGTCTGAGCAAAGCCAAACGATAGCGCCGCCGATTTCTTCGGGCCGGCCTATTCGGCCGAGCGGCAGGCGACCGGTAATAGTTTTCATGATATCGGCCGCCGCCTCAGGTTGAGCAAGCAGCATTTGATCGACCAGCGGCGTCTGTACCGGACCAGGACAAACTGCATTCACTCTTATGCCCAACTTTGCGTTTTCCAATGCCGCCGTCTTTGTCAGGCCAAGAACGCCATGCTTGGCCGCGGAGTAGGCCGGCATGCCGTATGAGCCAACAAGCCCAAAATTCGACGCAATATTGACGATCGCGCCGGCGCCCTGGCGCTTCATTTGTTGGATCTCGTACTTCATGCAGAGCCAAACCCCGGTCAGATTAATCGCGATGATGCGGTTCCAATTGTCTTCACCGCATTGGTCGGTAGTGCCTACTTCGCCCTGAATGCCGGCATTGTTGATTGCGCAATTGATAGCGCCAAAGCGCTTGATGGCTCTTGCCACAAGCGCCTTGACATCGACGGCGCGCGACACGTCAGCCTCAACGAACAAAGCCTCACCGCCAGCGGCTTCAATCTGCTGCACCGTGTCCGCGCCGCCATTAGTGTCCACATCACAAACCACTACTTTGGCACCGTCACGCGACAAAGCAAGCGCGGCAGATTCTCCAATTCCCGCGCCACCGCCGGTGACCAGAGCGACTTTTCCGTCTAATAATCCCGCCATTATACAGTTCTCTATCTACACCCCGACGGCCTATTCAGACGTCAAGTCGACTGGAATTTCAGCGGCGAGACGGCAACTATCACGTCCCGCGACTTGTAACGTTCCACCAGGTTCGACACTTCGATCAGGGAAAGTGTCATGTGGAACAGACGCTCCGCCGGTACCGGCATATCATCGATGGGGAATCCGTCGAGATAATCCACGATCTCCTCCAGACTCGGAAAGATCGCATCGTAAAACTCCTGCACCTCTTCAAAGCTGCTGGCCTCGCGCTTCTCGGTACGCGCACGCTCGCGTTCTAATGACCACCCGATAAACGGTTCGAGTGCCTCGAACTCCGCTGGCAATTGCGCTTCGCCCATCGCATTCTTCCCTCTTTTACCTTGTGCCGTGCTGCCGGCTATGCGTTATTGTAATATCCCATATGATCCTCCAACACCTTATGGAAATGGCGGATCTGAATTTCATCGTCCTGGTAGATGGATTCCTGCCTTACCCGCGAAGTCAGACCGTTCTGCAAAAGCTCGTGTGCCACCGCATCCTCCTGCAAAACGTCACGAATGAGGCATTTGAAATTTTCCTGCATAAGCCGCTGCCCGATCGTTTGCGCTGACGGTGAATAATTTCGAATCTCCCAAACCGTTCGATCAACGCCAATGGGCCAGAAATTATAGGTAATGCAGCCGTCCTCCGACGGACCTCGGAACAGGATAATAACCATATTAGGGAACAGCACATAGAAATCGAACTCGCTGATTAATTGCGGAATTCGAACATTGTCACGACCCATATTGAAACCGCCCAATTTCCGCTCTAACGGCGTGAGCGGTGGATCCTCAACAAATTCCGAAGCCCATACGCTGTGGCGCCTCCATAGATTCACCTCCTGAAAGCGGCAGTGGTTCTTCTCGTTCATCATGAAGGTCTTGCCTATCAGTCGAGAATGCTGAAACGGTAAATGGTAGATCTCGTTCTGGGCGTCCAGACCAACTTTCCAGTTTGCGCGTTCGTCGACCTTATAGGTCTGCATTAGCGACAATTCGCCGAAAGGACACCCGTCCAACTGCTCTGCGACGCCCTTGAGATATTCGCGTAGGGTCTCTTTCGGATTCGGGTCTAGATTAATGAAAATAAACCCCTCCCAGATATCCATGTTGACCGGCGTGAGGCCGAGCCTGCTCTTGTCTAGATCGAAGAAGTTCTCCTCGTCGGGAACACGAAGCAGGTCGCCTTCATCGCTATAGAGCCAGGCATGAAAGGAACAGTACACCGCGCCGGGGCAGCTTCCTTTTTCCTTGGTGACTAATTTGTTGCCGCGATGGGAACAGACATTGTGAAACCCTCGCACCACGCCATCATTGCCGCGGATGAACAGCAGGCTGGCCTTGGCTACGGTGAAATCGCGCATGAAGAAATCCCCAGGATTGGGAATATCGTCGACACGGCCCATGTTGATCCAGGTGCGGCGAAAAACCCGCTCCCGCTCAAGCTCAAAATATTCTGGCGACACGCAGGATTCGTTGGGCACCGGACCAGTATCGAGCTCTGGATACTTCTCCGTCCATTGCTTTTCGCGCATGATAGTTTTCATTACTTTACCTCCCCTGGGTCCCCCACCCTGCCGCGCTTAGCTCACGCACACCAGTAAGTTTGCGCCAAGGCAATCTGCTTTGACAATTGGTTTGTACTTACCTTTAGTTGGTGTTGCCGAAGATAGCCGTCGCTTCTGCGGCGTGACGGCCATTGTCGGTCGGCGGGAGGTATAGCGTGAATGAACCACTTTGGCGTCCCAGCGAAGCGCGCCACCATGCAGCTAATTTAAACCCCTTCATGGCGCAGGTTGCCCAACGCTGGGGCGAGACGTTCAGCGATTACACGGCCCTCTATGAATGGTCGATTCGCGATCCGGAAAAATTTTGGCTCTCTATGTGGGAATTTGCCGGTATCATCGCCGAAACCCAGGGCGAAAAAGTTCTGATCGACGGCAACAAAATGCCGGGCGCAAAGTGGTTCCCAGATGCAAGGCTGAATTTCGCCGAAAATTTGTTGCGTCGGCGTGACTACGCGGACGCCATGGTATTCTGGGGCGAGGACCGGGTGCGACGCCGCCTGAGCTATGCAAAACTTTACGATCAGGTCTCGCGGCTGACACAAGCGCTCAAAGCGCGCGGTATCGGAGAAGGCGACAGGGTCGCTGGTTATCTGCCCAACATGCCGGAGACGATCGTCTCCATGCTGGCAACGGCGAGCCTTGGCGCCATTTGGTCTTCCTGCTCTCCCGATTTTGGCGCCCGGGGCGTTGTTGACCGTTTCGGGCAGATCAAGCCGAAAGCGATAATCGCCACTGAGGGCTATTACTATAATGGTAAGGAACTGGACTGTCTCGACAAACTCAGAGAAGTGCTGACGGAACTTGAGGGCATCAAGACGGTAATCGTTGTTTCCTATACCCAAGAGCGGGCCGATCTCGCGAAAATATCTGGAGCTGAGCATTACGCCGATATTATTGCCGAGCAAATTGGTGGGGAGATCGATTTCGCGTCCATGCCGTTCAACCATCCGCTTTTCATAATGTTCTCCTCGGGCACAACAGGGGCGCCCAAATGCATCGTCCACGGCGCCGGCGGAACACTAATTCAACTTATGAAAGAACATTTGTTACATACTGATATAAAAGAAAATGATCGCGTTTTTTATTTCACTACATGCGGCTGGATGATGTGGAACTGGTTGGTCACGGCATTGGCTTCAAGGGCAACACTTTTGCTCTATGACGGCGCTCCCTTTCACCCCGACGGCAATGTGCTGTTCGACTACGCTGATGCCGAGGCGATGACACTGTTTGGCACCTCTGCCAAATTCATTGATGCCGCCCATAAGGCCAACATCGCGCCAATAAAAACCCACAGCCTGGAGCAATTGCGAACCATGGCCTCAACCGGTTCGCCGCTTGCGCCAGAGAGCTTCGAATATATCTATCGCGAGGTTAAAAGAGATATTCACCTTGCCTCCATTTCCGGCGGCACCGATATCATTTCCTGCTTCGCCCTCGGCAATCCCGTCGGTCCGGTCTGGCCGGGCGAACTGCAAGCCCTTGGTCTCGGCATGCAGGTCGAGGTTTTCAACGACGACGGCGAACCAATCCGCGGGGAGAAAGGAGAGTTGGTCTGCGCGGCCCCCTTCCCTTCCATGCCGGTGTCGTTCTGGAACGACGAAGACGGCGGAAAATATCGGGCGGCCTATTTCGAACGCTTTCCTAACACCTGGCACCATGGTGACTATGTAGCGCTGACCGAGCATGACGGCATGATCATCTACGGCCGATCGGACGCGGTGCTGAACCCCGGCGGAGTGCGTATCGGTACGGCCGAGATCTACCGCCAGGTCGAACAACTAGCGGAAGTTGTAGAAGCAATCTGCGTCGGGCAGGACTGGCAGGACGACGTCCGGGTGGTACTTTTTGTGCGCCTACAGACGGGACTCACCCTTGATGAGGAACTGGTTCAACGCATTCGCAACCATATTCGCACCAAGTGCACGCCGCGCCATGTACCGGCAAAGGTAATTCAAATAGCCGATATTCCACGCACTCGCTCAGGCAAAATCACCGAACTTGCCGTGCGTGCGGTGATCCATGGCGAGGCGGTTAAGAACAAGGAAGCGCTAGCCAATCCGGAAGCGCTCGATCTCTATGCCGGACTGAACGAGCTTGATGACTAACACAGCTGAGCCGCGCAACTTCGTGCTACTTTGACAGCAACTTTGGCGATGCACCGAGGATCTTTCCTGTATGCCGAAAGATTTCAGTAAGCGGGTGAGTTAGTAAGTGTACAAGACTCTGGCTCAAGATGACGCCAATGTTGGCCCGGAGATGAGACACGGCTCACAATTTCTAGCGCGCTATCGGGCGCGGGAATAGAAACAAGGTGCCACGCTTCATAACTCGGGCGGTGGGATGGTTTGTTCAGGCCAGCCCCACAGACTGACATTTTTGAATTGCGGTGCAAAAGAAAATGTCGCGTCGAGACTGCTTCGCAGATCAAAGTCTGAACTGAAACAGCTTTCTTGCGGCTCTGCAATAATTGCGAAATCAAGGGTCTAAATCTTAAAGTACCAACCCCCAACGATTACGACTAACTTCTACAGCCCCGTAAACTCGACTAACGACCGGTAATATTGAAAGATTCCGGAGCTCCATACTCAAGCCATTAATGCGCGCCCACAAAAATCGGACAAATTTACTTCCTAATTAGCCCGCCAACCGACCATTTATGGCGTAATCAAGTATTTGGACCACCTGACTCGGCGCCTCGGCCACGGCCATGGCCGCACCATCAACCTCTTTCAAGGCATGGCCGAGTGAGGGATCGTGAATGGTGATGATAGACTTTCCTTTTGCGGCGGCATAGCCGGCATCGAAGGCAGCGTTCCACTGGCGGTATTTCTCGCCAAACCGTACGATCACCACGTCACTCCGGTCAATCAGGGTACGGGTACGGATAGCGTTGACCTTTGCACCCTTATTATCGCGCCAGAAGCTATCCGATTCCGCACCCAAGATTGCAACGCCACAATCGTCGCTTGAATCATGATCGGTAACGGGTGAAAGAAACTCTACTTCCAGCCCCGCCGCTTGCGCGCCTTGAATGATTTCTTCACGCCAAGTGGTGTGAATTTCGCCGGAAAGATAGACGGTCCATTTTCTCTGTGCCATGTCACACACCCTTTAAGTAAAAATAGATCAATAAAATTATTTATTTATATTTTATCCAACCTCCTACGGACAGGTCCATCAAACGTACTGTCACTACTGAACTTACCAGCATAAGGACGCTAACAAAACCGCTAGAGAATAAATTCTCCGTCGCAAAATTTCCGATTTTGTCTCAAAACGTGACTAGGGTCACATTGGGCTTTTACACGCAATTCTAACGTGGCTGACGCGTTAATTAGTATGCGCTATACTGCTGTAGTTTCGATCAACGGAAATGCCGCAGTTTCTCCAAGTAAGTCACTCAAGCTCCCAACCCAAACATGCTTTCGCTCTGCAGCAACCAAGATTGCCCCTGGAAATACTGAATATGTCCAGAGAAATCCCCACAATTGTTGGAAGGTGTTACTATCTGCTTTGGGATACCTTGAACAAGCGCCATGCGCACGGATGGATCACGCTTTATCGATTGTCCGAAACGGCAACGACAATTCACCTCACCAATACCGACCGCGAATTGCTGGAAATACAGCGAAGCGGGTGACACCAACTGACATGCCCCATCCTCTCGAAGTCTTTTACTCCTTCCGCAGCCCATATTGTTATCTTCTAACTGGCCGCTTGACCGTCTTGTCGACGCGCTTCGATATCAAGGTAAACATTCGACCGGTCTATCCCATCGCCGTGCGCAATGCCGATTTCTTCAAGCGCGTTGATCCACTCTACAGACCCTATCATTTGAGAGATTCGACCCGTCTCGCGGAGCAGTTGAATATTCCCTACCGACGGCCAGTGCCAGACCCTGTCGTGCAAGATTTGGTGACAGGCGCGATCGCACCGGAGCAACCTTATATTCGGCATATTACACGGATGGCGCAGGCCGCCGCCAACCTAGGAGAAGCACTCGCCTACAGCGCAGCGGTAATGACACTTCTATGGGACGGTGCCACGGATAACTGGCATGAGGGAGATAAAATTGCCAAAGCGTGCCAGGAAGCCGGGGTGGATTTTATCAGACTAGACCGCCGTGCCCAAGACGAAGCAGACACGCTCGACGCAAAAATTGAAGTAAATCAAGATGCTCAGCGCGCCGCCGGTCACTGGGGCGTCCCCCTTATGGTCTTCGACGGCGAACCGTTCTACGGTCAGGACCGTTTCGACATGCTGTGCTGGCGATTAGCCCAACAAGGATTAGTGAAACCTAGTTAAGAGATTTGCAATGCAAATCGGGGAAAAATCAAAACACCGGGCACAAGCTGCCTATAGTCCCAATGCCGACCGGAAATTACATCGGCGCCGTAACCTATGGCAGATTAGTTTATCTTGCCAACCACGGACCGGAGAACGAGGAAGACAATTACGTCACAGGCAAAGTGCCAACGGACGTGTAGCTATAAGAATCTATGAGGCTAGCGCTTTGTCGCGCTCAATGTGCTTGCGGTCCTGAAAATCGAAATCTACGATTTGAATCGGGTGCATCGCTTCGTTAAGTTTTTCGGCATGGTCAACGCGCAACCTGATTTTGTCGGCTAGCCAAAAGTCATCAATGTATTCAGCGACTTCATGGCCGAACTGTTCGGCGATCCGGGGCGCCGTGCGCGTTCGACAATGAACTTAAGTTCGCTAACACTTCTGATTTCACTGGAAATCGAGGCAATCCTCGTACTCTAATAAACCGATCAGATGTTTGTATCGAGTGACGGCAAACCAACAAGCACACGACCGTAATTCGACCCATTTATATCCCAGTTCTGGGTTATATGCGCCTGGGCGCATTTGGTGTCCCGATAGGCACGCGATAGAGGGTGTGAATCATAAAGTGCCGCCCCTCCAGCAAGCGAAAACATGATATCAACGGCGCGGGCCGCCAGATTGCCGGCAAAAGTGGCGTCACCACGCATGCGGCTTTTGTCGATGACATCCATGATCTCGCCCCGCACGGCGACCTCCATCGCCTCGTCGGCGCAAGCATACAGAACAAGCTCTGCCGTATCGAGAGCCGCTGCGGCCTCACCGATCTTGATCTGAGTGGTGCCGTAGTCGATCACCCGTTGACCGGACGAACGACCCGTTCGCTGGCGGGTATGCCCAAGAAAACGATCAAAGGTTCCCTTTGCATGTCCATAAGCCGTCGCAGATTGCACGATAGAAAACATGGCGAAGGTACCAAGACGATAGAGTGGGCCAGAGTTAACTTGGGTGCCCGGCGATTGTCCAAATTTCGATTGATCCACGGTCATAGTGTGGTCGGTAGAGACAAAAAAATCTTCCACCGATACATCGTTGCTCCCAGTGCCACACAGTCCCATCGTGCGCCAAGTGTCATGAACGGTAATCTGCTCGCACGGGATGGCAAACATGAGAGATTCACGGCTCTCGCTTGTCTCAAAACCGGAAAGGATACACCAGTCGGCAGCCGTCACCCCACTGGCGAAGGGCCAACGCCCAGTGAGCCGCCAACCACCATCCACGGGTACTGCCTTGCCGCAACCTGGAATCAACACGCCGCACACGAGAGCTTCCGGTTTTTCGCCCCAGATGGCTTCCTGAGTTTCAGGCGGAAACTGAGCAACCATAAAGTTGTGAATCGTGTATTGCGCTAAAACCCAGCCAGTCGATGCGCAGGCGCCGGCAATTGTGCTCACCATATCAATGAGACCGCCAAAAGGTGCTTCCGCACCGCCATAGACTGACGGCTGCAGAACCCGATTGAGACCAGCCGCGCGCAACTCATCAACAGTGGCTTGCGGAACTTGGCGTAATTTTTCGGTTTCGTCGGCCCGAGCATGAATCGCTGGAGCCAAATCCCGCGCCCGTGCCAACAGCTCCTCACGAGTTCCCACGCTGGTGGTTCTTTTTGTCATGGCATGATGCTTTCGGTCCCAAAATTGAAAATTTCGCGAACAGCATAACTGATGGCGTTCGAAGTATCAGGTGTCGTTTTCAGCATTTTTATCTTGCGCGCGAAGCACCACTTAGGCGTCACGGGAATTTGAGTAATACGCACGCCAGCCACATTGTTGATAGCGTTAACGATCGTCGGTATAGGGCTATTGGCCAACATTTCGTCAACACTCGTAGCACCGAACGGGCCATCCCCGGGACGCGGTCACTAGTAGTTCGTCGAATACTCTCGGCATATCCACATCGCCTGGGTAGAAATCAAATCGCTCTCACCAATTTATTAGTCCATCGAACCCGACGGCCTGAGTAAAATACTGCGCGCAGAAATGGTCTTGCTCATTACGAAATGATCGTCGCCGAAGATTTCGGCGACAAAATAGCCTTCTCTTTAGCGCCGGCAACGTTAAGTCGGATTAATAAAGACCGGCAAGGTGTTTCAATTTAGTTCAGAATGTCGCATTAGCTATACATTCAACATAGACTTGTTAACGACAAGGGGTGTGTTTCAGAGACATTACAATGGAGGGAGATATGAAGATCGGATTTATGCTTCCAATGTTCGGAGAGATGGCAACAAGCCAAAATGTAGTAGAGATGGCGCGGCTAGCTGAAAATCGAGGTTTTGAGTCAATCTGGACTAATGACCACGTAATCATGCCAACCCGAATTGATACTCCATACCCCTATAGCAAGTCTGGGAAATATATTGCAGACCCAAAGGGGAACCAACTAGAGGCCTACACAAGCCTAGCCTTTGTCGCTGGTTATACCGAGAAAGTGCGTCTCGGCTTTTCAATAACAGTCGCTCCATATAGGCATCCTTTGGTAACTGGGAAAATGATTGCATCGATGGATATTTTGTCGAACGGTAGAATAATAGTTGGTGTAGGGGCGGGCTGGCTCAACGAGGAGTTTGATGCCCTCGGAGTTCCATCTGGCAAAAAATGGGCCCGCACTGAAGAGCATATTCGTGTTTGGAAGGAACTGTGGACGGCCGAAGAACCTAACTTTGAGGGTGAGTTCTATAGGTTTTCTAATGTGCAGAGCAGGCCTCAGCCGATGCAAAAACCCCACCCACCGATTACCATAGGCGGAAACGGCAAAGCTTGCTTTAGGCGAATTGTCGAGCTAGCTGACGGTTGGCAGGTTGTAACTGAGGCGCCTAGCGACGCGTATAGCATAGATGGCGATTTGGCCAAAGACCTAGCTACTTTGCATCAAATGTCTGAAGAATCAGGACGCGACCCCAAGACGATAGAAGTAACCGCAGTTGTAATTGCCGGAACCGCAGATAGCGTGATTAGGGATTTGCCGCACTACGAGCGAATAGGTGTGAGCCGACTTATCTTAGACTTCCCGGCATTTGAATCTAATCCAGATAAGATGGTGACAACCCTGGACAAAATCGCTTCTGAAACGACTATGCAAGAGGTATAGGGCTTCAATTTTGAGAAGCCGTTACAGATGGCGCAATATCCTGTGCATAAACAAAACAGTCATGGCATGCAACGATCAGACAGTAAGACGCATCTTGACCAAATTACCTTGGTGCTATTCGTTTGAAACGTGGTTATCGGACAACTACACAATTTTGTGAATATTACTGTTGATCGTCATGGCGAAAAACGCTCATACAACAGGCGTACGGATCCCGCGCCGGATGAACATCCCTCGCCCCCGCCGCGGCTCGTTGAAGGGCTAATAACAAGCCCAGGTCCGCTGCCCCTAGTGCAGCTTGATGGAAGCCTGTGCAAAGGAATTTGCACCCAGTCAGGTCTATTGAGGCCGGAAAGTACTGATTGAGCAAAGGCGTAACCACTACGACATGCAACGGCAATACGTCCTTTCGCTGTGCAAGAGCTAAGGGCAATTGAAGCTGTTTAAATACCGAGCGTGCTGTGAATAAAAACAGCTCAGACTTTCCCCCTAAATTTGCAGCGTCGATTGGGGGTGAAAAACGTTACGGTGCACCCTTGCGCCACAAAAAGAAAAAACCGCCGTAGCGGGTTTCTATTAAGCTATTGTTTTTATTTTATGAATTGGTAGCGGGAGGCGGACTCGAACCGCCGACTCATGGATTATGATTCCACTGCTCTACCAACTGAGCTACCCCGCCCCGAGAGTCAAGGCGTCCGCTATACGTCCGTGCTGCGCGATGTGTCAAGCGTCGCGGCGCAGCTATGAAATTTGTGATTTTTCCTAAAGTGATATGAAGAATGCGAGACCGACCTCAACGAATAGTAATGTCCTCGCACCCTTATCATCACCCCAGGGGAAATAATCTTGTCAATCCGCTCAAGAGACTGGCCTACTAGCCGAGAACGTGTCCGCCGGTCTTACCAGCACCGGCTGATTCTACAAAATCCAAATAATCCTACCATCTTGTCCCTTCGATAGGCCCGCTGCCAGCGTCTGGATCCTTGGCTTTGATCCGCATTGTCACCAATAGTTTGCCAATGTCGTGGAGCCGGGTCATTGAGTTATCGTGGGCCCAGCAACAAACGATTGCCTGTTTTCTAATGATAGCATTGTGATTGGTATCAAAGAATATCCGAAGAAAGTTAGATTCCCTTAAGCGGCAGCTGACTTTAGGTCGGCACTTCGGTCCATTCCAGCGATCCAGGCACCACCGAGCAACCTGCTACCACGATAAAATACGGCGGCTTGTCCGCTAGCCGTCGCCTCCTCCGGTTGGGAAAGCTGAAGTTCAGACTTGCCGGTACCGTTAACAGTAAGGCGAGCTAGAGTGCCTGGGTGAGTAGACCGCAGTCGCACCGTGAGCTCTTCGTCATAGGGAATTGCTGCATCCGCGACGAGAAAATGCGGCGGATGCAAGATTACGCGATCGCGCATCAATTGGGTCTTCGGGCCAACCGTTACCCGGCGACTAGACGGATCCACGTCGATCACATAAAGAGGCTCCGAGGCAGCAATCCCGAGACCCCGGCGCTGGCCGATGGTAAAATGAATTATACCCGCATGTTCGCCCAGAATTTCACCGGCAAGATTGACGATTTCGCCAGACTCCGCAGCGCCGGGACGAAGCTTCTCTATTACAGTCGCGTAATTGCCCTCCGGAACGAAGCAAATATCCTGGCTGTCCGGCTTTCTTGCCACACCCAACCCAAGTCGTCCGGCATGATGTCGAACTTCCGCCTTTCCAATACCGCCTAGAGGAAATCGCAAAAAGGCTAATTGCTCGTCGGTGGTAGTAAAAAGGAAATAGCTCTGATCGCGATCTTTATCGTGGGCCTGATGTAGCTCCGGCCCCAGGTTGCCAACGATGCGCCGTACGTAATGTCCGGTCGCCAGGGCGTCGGCGCCAAGATCTCGAGCAGCGGCCAGTAGGTCGCGGAATTTTACAGTTTGATTACACATGATGCAGGGAATTGGTGTTTCACCACGTAAGTAAGAATCGGCAAACTCAACCATGACATCCTGGCGGAATCGGTCTTGATAGTTCAAAACGTAGTGAGCAATACCAAGGTGGGACGCGACACGGCGGGCATCGTGAATGTCCTGTCCTGCGCAGCATGTTCCCCTCCGCCCCCGTGCTTCACCGTCGTCGTAAAGTTGCAGGGTGATCCCCACCACATCGTAGCCCGCCTCCGCATAGAGCGCCGCCGTAACGGAGGAATCGACCCCGCCCGACATGGCAACGACGATCCGCGTCGATGCGCGCGGCTTTTTTATTCCGGTGTCAATGGATGGTATGAACATGCAGGGAATATAGGCCCATATGCAAGCCGTGCAAGCGCATCAACATTCATTAACCGGCAGTGGGCTAACCCCTTGCCGCGAGTCCCATGTCCCAGAACGCCGCTTCCAAGCGCGTGGCTTCACCAAAAATGGCTACGAGCGTATCCATGCGTGCTTCCGCCCCTCGTGCCCGCCCCACCTTATCGAGAGAGAGAACGGCTTCCGCCGCGGTCGCCTGATAGGCCTCACCACCATACATTTCGATCCAGGCGCCATATGGGTTATTGTCTAATTTGGTGGCACTGTCAGCCATGAGACGCGCGCCGATAACGCCATAACCGACGACACAAGGCGCCAGAGCGACGTAGAGATCAAGCAAGTCGCCCGACATACCGCGTTCCAGAACATAACGAGTATAGGCCAGCGTCGCACAGTCCTCCTGCGCCGTTTCCAGAGCGGCGGCATCCACGCCCCATTCTGAGCAAAAACTCACATGCAGATCGAGCTCAATATCAATGATCGCGTGCAGCCCACGCGAGGCGTCGCGTAATTCCTCTAGGCTCTCGGCCTTATATGCGGCAAGACCATACGCCCTAGCGAAATGGCGAAGGAAAATGTAATCCTGAATCAAATAGTAACGAAATGCTTCCTCGGCCAGTTCTCCTGCCGCCAACGCAACGAGAAAGGGGTGTTCGGTGTAGATGCACCAGTCTTCATCATTTGCGTTTCGCAAACGGTTGAATAATCCCTTTTCGTCGCTTGCTTGTGCCTGGCCCACATTCAGTCGCGCAGCATGTTCCGCGTCGCTTTGGGAAGCGAAACTTCAAGCCCGTCCAATTCTTCCGTTACGACGATTTGACAGCCGAGACGAGACGTTCTCGTCAGCCCGAAGGCCAAATCTAGCATATCCTCTTCGTCTTCGCTGGCTTCCTCCAATTTTCGGTACCATGTTTTGTCAACGATGACGTGGCAGGTGGAGCAGGCCATCGCCCCCTCGCAAGCCCCTTCAATGGCGATATTATTGTCATGGGCGATATCGAGGACCGAATCCCCAAGCGGGGCATTTACGACGCGTCGTGTCCCGTCAGTGGCGATGAAGGTCATCTGCGGCATACACCGTCTCTCCATACAGTACTTTCTGTCAGCTCCTAGACACAGGCGCCTCTGTCCAAACGCATACGGCTGGGGGGATCAACGCTCAACAGCAGCGTTTCTATCTGAAAGTTGTGAAACTCCACTGGTGTAACGCGGCTTCAATCCAGCATAGAAAGCACGCCAGGCGCCGACCAGTTTATCGACGTCTTTCTCGCGGCTCGCCCAACCAAAACTGACACGAATGGCGCATCCAGTTTCAGCATCAGAAATACCATGGGCTCGCAGCACATGCGACGGCTCGACCCTCCCGGACGAGCAGGCCGATCCGGCGCGCACGGCAACTCCCGTCAAGTCCAGGCCCATGACCTGCATTTCGCTTTGTATGCCGGGCATGGTGAGGCAAGTGGTGTTGGGAAGTCGGTCTGCGCCAGCGCCAAATATTCTAATACCGGGCTCAATCTCGCAAAGGCTCTGTTCAGCCCTGTCACGCATTGCAGCTATTAACGGCGCCCGCTGGACATCATTTACCGCCAGTTGGGCCGCCATGCCAAAGCCTACAATGCCCGGAACATTCTCCGTCCCAGGCCGTCGGCTGCGTTCTTGTCCGCCACCCACAATTAGAGGATCGAGATCGATACCATCGCGTACAAATATAGCTCCGACTCCCTTGGGGCCGCCAAACTTATGCGCAGACAAGCTCAGCATATCCACGCCCAGAGAAGCGACATCAAAGGCGAGACGTCCAGGAGCTTGAACCGCATCACAGTGAACTATTGCGTCGCGCGCCCTGGCGAGAGCGGCTATTTCCGAGATGGGCTGGATCACACCGGTCTCATTGTTTGCCAGCATGATCGATACCAGTGCATCCCCGGCTACATCACCCAGCGCTTTTTCCAACGATTCAAGGGAAACGACGCCCTCGCTGTCCACTGGCAACACGGTTAGTTCGCGCGCATCATTGCGTTTTGAAGGGACCGCCAGTGCTTCGGCCGCTAGCAGCACCGATGGGTGTTCGATGGCAGATGTTATTAGCCGTTTGCGGCCCAAGCCTGCTAGCGCAAGATTATTCGCCTCGGTCCCGCCGGCGGTAAATATCACTTCATCCGAACGGGCACCAATCATTACCGAAACGCAATCACGTGCCTGTTCCACCGCCTCACGTGCGGCGCGCCCTATTTGATGTACGGAAGACGGGTTACCCGTAATCGCCAGTGCCTCGGCGATAGCTTTGATTACCTCTGGTTTAACAGGTGAAGTGGCATTGTAGTCGAGATAAGTTGACACCAATTCGCTACTATTCATTCGGCCGCTGCGGCAGGTGCGGAACCACAATTGTCCCGCTTTGCAGCATGTAGCACGCCGCTTGCCCCGAGGACTCGTCCAGCGCAGACATCTTCAAGAGAAACAGTATTGAGGAACAAGTAAATATGGTTACTGAGTTCTTCCCAAAGATCGTGAGTCACGCAGCGTCGGCCATCCGGCATGCACCCCGCGCTATTCATCTGGTCGCATCGCGTAGCGCGAAGCGGTTCGTCCACCGCCATGACGATATCCGAAATGCGCAATTGGTCGGCAGTGCGTGCCAACATATACCCCCCGCCCGGCCCGCGAACACTTTTGACCAAACCATTTTTGCGCAGCTTGCTAAACAATTGCTCCAAATACGATAACGAAATCTCCTGGCGCACGGCAATATCAGAGAGCGTCACTGGCCTGTTCTTGCTGTTCATTACGTTACAGTTGGCGAGATCCACCATCGCCATGACCGCGTACCGGCCTTTGGTGCCAAGCTTCATGAAAATTACCCTTTCCTCTCGGCCATCGCCGGCAAAACTACCAGGGGTTAGCAATTGGGCGGACTACCTTCGCCCTTTACATCTTCCGCCTCTTTGCCGGTAACATGTTGAACAGATTCGTCTGACTGTACATTTTCCAATTGTTCGATTCGAGTCCTCAAGCGGGTGAGTTCCTCTAGCAGCCCTTCGATCGAACGCGACATCGGGTCGGCGACATTCGGTGACGGTGTGCCGTACGCAGCAAACCCTCTTTGTTCACTTGTTGCCTGTTCGCTACGCGCAGCCGGGCGGGCCGCAATGCCAACCATGGTTGCGCCACGCGGAACATCCTTCAAAACAACGGCATTGGCTCCAACCCGAGCACCCTCTCCGACCGTGATCGGGCCCAATACCTGGGCACCTGCTCCAACTACAACATCATCTGCAAGGGTCGGATGGCGCTTTCCTGGCGCCCAGGTCACTCCGCCCAGGGTGACGCCATGATATAGGGTTACGTTATCGCCAATTATTGCGGTTTCCCCGATTACGACCCCCATCCCATGATCGATAAAAAACCGACGGCCAATCGTCGCCCCCGGGTGAATCTCAATTCCGGTAAATACCCGTCCCAAATGAGATATAAAACGACCAAGAAGATGCGCGCGTTTCCCCCATAGCCAATTCGCCACGCGGTAAAACAGCAGGGCGTGGAATCCCGGATAACAGAAAAAGATTTCCGCGCGTGAACGGACCGCGGGGTCGCGGTCGAAAACACTATCCATATCTTCCTTAATACGCTTGAACATAACTATGCCCGTCGTATATCAATGGCCGGGCCATAGACATTCACTCGGCGCTCACACCGCAAGTGCCCACTTCTTATAAGGACAAATGCGCAACGATTCCTGGTTAAAGTACCTGACTCTTTTTGTCAAGATATATGGCAATACTTAAGGTAACATATGGGGCGATCCCACTGGATTGAATTGGATATGCTGACAAGCACAATGAATGTTGGAATAACATGCCTGAAGTGATGATCAACGGGCCAGAAGGCCGACTTGAGGGACGCTATCATCACGCCGAGGAACCGAACGCGCCAATTGCTCTGGTTCTCCAGCCCCATCCGCAACATGGGGGCACGATGAATAATAAGCTCGTCTACACGGTCTTCCATATCTTTAAAGAGCGGGGCTTCTCTGTCCTTCGCTTTAATTTTCGTGGGGTTGGGCGGTCTCAAGGGCGTTTTGATAATGGTCTAGGCGAGTTGAGCGACGCTGCGGCAGCTCTAGATTGGATGCAGAACGTTAATTCCAACGCCAAATTTTGTTGGATCAGCGGTTTTTCCTTCGGTGCCTGGATCGCCATGCAGGTTCTGATGCGCCGGCCAGAGATCTACAGCTTTATCGCGGTCGCGCCGCCGGCGAACATGTTCGATTTCACATTCCTTGCGCCATGCCCATCTTCCGGACTGATCGTGCATGGCGCGCGCGACGAACTAGTACCCGAATCGGACGTCGCTACACTGGCGCAAAAGCTGCAAAGCCAGCGGCATATCGAAATTGACTACCGAGTCATCAAAGGTGCCAATCACCTGTTCGAAGAGAAAACAGAAATTCTCGGGAAAATCATTGAATCCTATCTCGACGACAGCATAGCGACGGCGGAATCTGCCTAGTTCTTCGTTACTTAGACCGGTGAAGAACGCCGCCCGTGCGAGGACGATCTATTCCGGTAGTCTCGGGTACACTGAGTGCCATGCCTAGTAGAGAGCGCAGTGCCAAATAAGCAAATGCTTCTGCCTCAAGCGCATCACCTCGCCATCCCAAAAATTCGACTGGATCCACTGGGATACGAGTAAATTTTGCGAGCGCGGTCATCAAAGTCGGATTATGCCTACCACCACCGGTAACAAACAGCCGACGCACCGGCATAGGGCAGCCTCGAAGACTTTCCGCCACCGTCTGCGCTGTAAACGCAACAAGAGTCGCTGCGCCGTCTGCATCAGAAAGCTTTGAAAGAGGAGCGTTGTCAAATGCATTGCGGTCGAGCGATTTGGGCGGCGGCACCAAAAAATAGGGATGCCGCATTAGCGCGGCGAGCGCCGCAGCGTTAGCTTGGCCCGCTTCTGCCAGACCACCATCCCTGTCGAATGTGGCGCCTGTCCGGGCCAACAACCAGTCGTCTATCATGGCACAGCCAGGTCCGGTGTCGAAAGCAATGAGCTTACCGTCCTCACCGATCCAAGTAACGTTCGCTACGCCTCCCAGATTGAGGAAAGCTACCGGTGGCGATACGGCTTTTCCAGCGGATTTTGCTAGAGCGCTATGGTAGAGCGGCACGAGGGGCGCCCCCTGCCCTCCCGCTGCAATATCGGCAGAGCGGAAATCGCTCACCACATCTATTGCCAGACGGTATGCCAACAATTCACCGTCGCCGATTTGTTGAGTGATACCGTTCGATGGGTCGTGCCAAATCGTATGGCCATGAAACCCCACCAGCCGAACCGACTTCGCCCCTAGGCCGGCATCGTCCAACAATACTTGCGCCGCGACGGCGTGCGCCTCTGTCAAAGCATTTTCAATCTCAGCTATACCTGCGCGCTCACCATCCATCAACCGACGCAGGGAGCGGCGCATCTCCGTATCGTAGGGAATTGTGCACCATGGGCCATGTTCAAATATTCGCTCACCATCGGTCTTTAACAAAGCCGCATCGATCCCGTCGAGCGACGTCCCGCTCATCAGACCGAGAACCCAAACCGCTTCCCCGCCCCATGCTGCCTCGACCATCAGAAAATCATCGCCACAGTTGATTGTCCGTCCATCTTGACCGTGTTACATCACGCTAACCCGATCATCCAGGCTTCTTTAAGGTACGGACCACCGCCCATCATGCCTGAATTAAAATCCGACTTTATGCGCGCGCTGCAGGAACGGGGATTCGTTCACCAATGCACAGACGTGGAGGGTCTCGACCGCCTTGCCGCGGACGGTCCCATTACCGCATATATCGGCTTCGACTGCACCGCCGACGCTCTACATGTCGGCAGTCTGGTGCAAATCATGCTGTTACGCTGGTTGCAGCGCTCAGGGCACAAACCGATCGTACTGATGGGCGGCGGCACAACCAAGATCGGCGATCCATCAGGACGCGATGAATCGCGTAAACTGCTAACCGATGAAAAGATTGTTGCGAACAAGGCTGGCATTCAGCGTTGTTTTTCGCGGTTTTTGAAGTTCGGTGGCGGTCCCAGCGACGCTATCATGGTGGACAACACGGATTGGCTTGAAAGGCTAGAATATATTTCCTTTTTGCGCGACGTCGGCAGCCACTTCTCTCTTAACCGCATGCTGAAATTTGATTCTGTCCGTATGCGGCTTGAACGTGAGCAGCCCATGACCTTCCTCGAATTTAATTATATGATCCTGCAGGCCTATGACTTCATGGAATTGTCCCGGCGGGAAAATTGCGTGCTACAGATGGGCGGGTCAGATCAATGGGGAAATATTATCAATGGTGTGGAATTAACTCGGCGAATTGATGGGAACTCCCTGTACGGCCTGACATCACCGCTCATTACCGTAGCTTCTGGTGCAAAAATGGGTAAAACCGCCCGGGGGGCAGTATGGATTGATGAGCAAAAGCTCAGTCCTTACGATTATTGGCAATTCTGGCGGAATACAGACGACAAGGATGTATGCAGATTTCTGAGCCTATTCAGCGAATTGCCGCTGGAGGAAATTCGAAAATTTGAATCCGCTGAAGGGGAAGACCTCAATTCCGCGAAGAAACTGCTCGCAAACCTCGCAACGGAAATGTGCCACGGCAAAGAAGCGGCACTCGATGCGGCCGATACCGCGCGCCAAACTTTTGAAGGTGGCGGGGCTGGAAGCGGTCTGCCGGAAGTCAGTGCAGCCAAGGCGGATCTGGCGGCCGGAGTTCCCGCATTCAGATTGGTTCACGAGGCTGGCCTATGTGATTCGCGCGGAGAAGCCCGGCGTCTGATCAGGGGTGGCGGCATGCGGGTAAACGACACGGTGGTAACGGAAGAAGATTTTGCCGTATCTCTGGCTAATTGTAATGCGGATGGTCTAATTAAATTGTCTGCTGGAAAAAAACGGCACATTCTGGTGAGGCCAAGCTAGACATTTCTAGATCTACACTCAGACCTCGGTTGTCACCGTCCACTCTTCAAAGAATACGGTCTAAACCACAGCCGATAGGGAAGCCAACCACAGATCCCGCCACGCATCTGTAGATTAAGTCAACGCAAAGGAAAATGTCCAAATTCCGCGCTTTCAAAACAAGGTATTCGGAAACCGCGGATGGCAGTTGTTACAACACCAATATCCGATGTCGGCCCGTCGATGACCTTTTAAGCCAATTGACTGATGGCGTGCTACTCCGGCCGCCAAGGCTCGTAATCCCCGGTGGCCTTGTCCCGATGACCGCTCTCAAGAATGTGACCCGGCGGACGATAGGCGGCCGAAGTTCCTGTCAAGTTGGCCAGATGTGGCTTTTCCCAGGACTTAACCTCCACTGGCTCTATGGCCGGCAAAACATTAACGATGTGGTGCAACCAGGCATGCCATGAAGGCGGCACACTGGACGCCTCCGCTTCCCGCTTATAGAGCACCCAGCGTTTCTCCCGGCGTCCTGCTGGACTGCGTTTATCGCGATAGTATCGATTGTCAAACTCGTCCGTCCCGACGAATTCTCCCCTGAACATGGTAAATATCCGGGTGCCGATCGTAGCCATCATCAATCTCCGAGCGCGCATTTAATATGTATTCATGCTGCTGCGCATTGGTTTTGGTGCGCGTAAGATTTATGCACGATGTGCCCTACTCCGTCCAGAACTCTGATGCGGAAACTCGGCTTGGCCCAAACGATAAACGAGTTTTTCTAAAAAACTTTTTTTAAACCGCTGTATAATTTTCCCCAGAAGTTTAGACTTTACTTTAAGCTTGTTCCACATATGTAATTATAATTAACATTTGATAGATATTATAAATAACTGAAATATATACTTAATAATTCGATTATATATTTTTGAATTTAATCACAGTTTTATCCACAGGGCTTCCAACACAGCATATTGTGTTAATTGTTTCCATGCCCCCAAAATCTTGTTGCCATCTGAATCTGTACGGCGTAACGTGAATTTCTAACAAGATGTTGAGTTTGCTAGCCGCTGGAGCACAACATCTCGAAGTATTTGAGCCATAAAGGTTTATTCGACTGAGATCGAGAACCGGCACAATACGGGACGCTGAGTAGGGATCGGGAAGAGATAGTTGGGGGTCGGAACATGCGGATAGAGCGTTTCTTCACAGTTGACGGCCAATCACCGTACAACGACGTGGAGTTCCGCAAGACGGAAAGTGAGATTCGGCATCCGGATGGCTCCATCGTCTTTGCTCAAAATGACATTGAAGTGCCGGGCGATTGGTCGCAAGTCGCTTGTGACGTTCTGGCGCAAAAATATTTTCGCAAGGCTGGTGTTCCCTGCCGTCTTCGCCCTGTAGAGGAGGGCGATGTACCATCTTGGCTTTGGCGACGCGAGGCTGATTGTGAAGCTTTGGACAAGCTGCTGCCGGAAGAACGCGAAACCTCCGAGACATCCGCCAAGCAGGTTTTTGACCGTTTGGCTGGCACTTGGGCGTATTGGGGATGGAAGGCTGGGTATTTCGATGCCGACTCTGATGCCCGTGCCTTCTATGACGAAACCCGTTACATGTTGTGCCGGCAAATGTGCGCACCAAATTCACCACAATGGTTCAATACTGGTCTACATTGGGCTTACGGCATCGACGGCCCGGCACAGGGTCACTATTACGTCGATTTCGAAACTGGCGAGTCGCACCCGTCGAAATCCGCCTACGCCCATCCTCAACCCCATGCCTGCTTCATCCAAGGTATTCAGGACGATCTCGTCAACGAAGGTGGCATCATGGATCTTTGGGTGCGCGAGGCGCGCCTGTTCAAATACGGCTCCGGTACCGGCACCAATTTTTCGAATTTACGCTCAGACGGGGAGCCTTTAAGCGGTGGTGGCAAATCCTCCGGCCTAATGAGTTTCCT
>CAZUXZ010000136.1:0-6018 GCA_964624055.1 uncultured Rhizobiaceae bacterium
GCGGGCGCCAAGCGGCAATTGATTGGCGTGTTCGACGCAATGTGGGCAGAACCCATGGCCCAGGTATTACGCAATCTTGGCTCAGAGCGGGTATGGATCGTGCACGGCTCGGACGGCACCGACGAGCTGACCACTACTGGCCCGAGCCAAGTGGTAGAATTACTCCATGGCAACTTACGCAAATTCGAGGTAACGCCGGAGGAAGCTGGCCTGGCCCGCGTTTCTCTTGAGGATATCAAGGGCGGCAATGCCGACCAGAATGCTCGCACCATGGCGGCAATGATCGATGGTACGCCAGGACCGATCCGTGACATAGTGCTGCTCAATACCGCTGCCGCCCTGATCGTCGCCGGTCGAGCTGACAACCTCAGCAACGGCGTAACCATCGCGGCGGACGCCATCGACAGCGGCTCCGCACGCGCGACACTGGACAAACTTGTCGCAATCACCAATGGCACTCCATGAGTGATATTCTTGCCAAGATTTGCGCAACAAAACGCGCCCATATAGCCGCCTGTAAGGCGCACCGTCCGCTCGCCGAGCTCAAAGCATCTGCCGAGCGAGCTTCACCGCCGCGCGGTTTCGCGGTCGCGCTTACGCGTGCGTCACAAGATGGCGATCTCGCACTCATCGCGGAACTGAAAAAGGCATCGCCCAGCAAGGGCCTGATCCGGAAAGATTTTGCGCCTCCGTCCCTCGCACGCGCCTATGAAGCAGGTGGTGCCGTTTGCCTCTCGGTGCTGACAGATCAGCCCTATTTTCAGGGAGAGGATAAGTTTCTGGTCCAAGCCCGTTCAGCGGTCGCGCTTCCCACCTTGCGCAAAGATTTCATTCTCGATCCTTATCAAGTGGTCGAAACCCGCGTGCTAGGTGCAGACTGCATCCTGCTAATCATGGCTGCGCTCACCGATGTGGAGGCGGCAGAGTTGAAAGCCGCCGCCGAGGATTTAGGTATGGATGTGCTCGTCGAGGTCCATGACGCGGAAGAGCTCGCGCGCGCGACCGCACTTAAGGCAACGCTAATCGGAGTCAACAACCGCAATCTTAAGACGCTGGAGGTCGATTTGGCGACCACGGAAAATTTGCTGCCAGGTATTCCGGAGGACTGCGACGTGGTATGCGAGAGCGGTCTCTACAGCCATGAGGATTTAATGCGCATGGTGCGATTAGGCGTTACGCGCTTCTTAGTTGGCGAATCGTTGATGCGCCAAGCAGATGTTAGCCAAGCAACGGCCAACCTGCTTGCTGGCAGCACGGCGGAGAAAGCGAGCGCTTAAGCATGTCGTCCTTCACCCATTTCGACAATCAGGGTCGTGCCCGCATGGTCGATGTATCGGAGAAACAAGTCACTGAGCGTATTGCCACCGCCAAGGCGAGCGTGCTCATGCAGCCTGAGACAATAGAACTAATCGTAACCAGAGGCGTCAAGAAAGGAGATGTGCTGCAGGTCGCGCGCATTGCCGGCATTATGGCGGCTAAACGGACCTCGGATTTGATCCCGCTCTGCCATCCTCTGGGCCTGAACGCGGTCGACGTGGATCTGGTATGCAACAGAGAGCAAAGCGCAGTCGATATCAGCGTGACCTGCCGTCTCAAATCGCGCACCGGGATTGAGATGGAGGCTCTAACCGCAGCCTCGGTTGCGGCGCTCACGGTATACGACATGTGCAAATCAGTCGATCGCGCGATGCGTATCATGGATGTGCGGCTAACCCATAAGGCTGGCGGCAAATCTGGCAATTTCAACCAAGCCTAGACGCCACGCATGATTCCCGTTGCCGAAGCCGTCTCCCGTATCACCGGCGCGTTCGAGCCACTCCCTGTCGAGAATGTCGCGCTCGCCGATTCCTGCGGCCGGGTGCTGGCGGAGGATGTAATATCGCGCACAACCCAGCCGCCCTTCGACGTTTCGGCGATGGACGGGTATGCGGTGCGCGCGGAAGATGTCGGTGAAGCGCCGGTAACACTGAAACAGATCGGTGCAGTGCCGGCAGGTCAACACTTCAAAGGTACAGTCTGCGCCGGAGAAACGGTGCGCATCTTTACCGGCGCACGTCTGCCAAACGGCGCGGACACAATCATCATTCAGGAAAACACCAAAGCCCAAGGCGATCGGATCGCAGTACTTCAAACCTCCCGCCGGGGCAAATATGTTCGTTCAGCCGGCCTTGATTTCAGCGCTGGCGATATCGGCCTCAAGGCTGGACTGTGTCTTACGCCACGCGCCATCGGCTATGCAGCCAGCATGAACCACCCTATACTTTCGGTGCGTCGCAAGCCGCGCGTAGCGATACTTGCCACCGGAGACGAGATCGTCATGCCCGGCGCGCCGATCGGTCCCAACCAAATCGTCAGCTCTAATTCCCATGCCCTCGCCGCCGCTGTACAAAACTATGGCGGCGAGCCGTTCAACCTCGGCATCGCACCAGACGATCGGGATCAGTTAAAAACCATGGCAGAAGGCGCGCGTGGCGCTGATATCCTCGTTACCACCGGCGGCGCCTCTGTCGGAGATCATGATTTGGTGCAAAGCGTGTTGGGGGAAATAGGTTTCGAGCTCGATTTCTGGAAAATCGCCATGCGTCCGGGCAAGCCCCTTATTTTCGGGTCGATCGGCGACACACGGGTTCTCGGTCTGCCAGGAAACCCCGTGTCCTCTCTCGTATGCGCCTTAATTTTTTTGCGTCCGGCAATTTTTCGCATGCTGGGCCTCACCTACTCAGGGGTCAGCGAAATTTCAGCGCGTATTAACCACGGCCTTGGTGCCAACGACGAGCGGCAGGATTATTTGCGGGCGACTTTGCGTACCGACGAAAATGGCGAACATACGGTGATCCCGTTCGAGCGCCAAGACAGCTCGATGATCTCACTCCTAGTTCGATCAGAGGCCCTTATCGTACGTCCGCCGCACGACCCGCCGGTCGCTCCCGGAGATAGTGTCAAAGTCATTCCCTTAACGTCTGGCGCTCCCGTTATATAGTCCGCACATTCAACTCCATATGAGGCTAAAACGGCTATAATCCCTTGACAGCCAAAAAGAACTAAAGTAGAACACCTGGATTAGTTTCTATTTTGTTCATATTTTGGAGGGTGGAACGTGCTGACCAAAAAACAGCTTGAATTGCTGCTCTTCATAGACCAACACCTAAAAAAACACGGCACCGCTCCATCATTCGAAGAAATGAAAATAGCGGTCAATTTGAAGTCGAAATCCGGTATTCATCGTTTGGTCACTGCCCTCGAAGAACGCGGCTTTCTTCGCAGGTTGCCACACCGTGCGCGGGCACTTGAAGTTGCTAAGTTACCCCCGTCGCACGGAGTCGCGCCTCCTCCCTCGTCTGGTAAGGGCTTTCGCCCGAGCGTTATCGAAGGTGATTTCACCCAGGGTCACGGCAACCGTCAGGCTAATTCCGAGGAAGTTATATCCCTAGCGCTTTACGGTCGGATAGCCGCGGGTCTTCCTATCGAAGCGACACGCGATGAGTCCAACTCGATTGGTATCCCGGCGGCAATGCTTGGCAAAGGCGATCACTACGCTCTTGAAGTTGATGGCGATTCGATGGTCGAGGCCGGGATTCTCGATGGCGATACCGCGATTATCAAACGTTGCGAAGCGGCAGATAATGGCTCCATCGTCGTCGCTCTGGTGGACGAGACTGAAGTCACTCTAAAGCGCCTACGGCGCAAGGGTGAATCGGTCGCCCTCGAGCCGTCAAACAAGAATTACGAAACGCGAATATTCGGACCCGGTAGGGTGCGTGTGCAAGGCAGGTTGGTGGGAATCTTACGCAATTATTGACAAACATTGCCTAGATTCAGTTCTAATGCCCCGTCAGATATCTTTCTGTAAAGTCCAGGGCCTATTGTGGCCCGTATTCGCAGACGCGCGTATCTGCGCACCAACATATTCCAGCTAAATCATACGCGTGCCATTCTGCCAATAAATCTAAGCAATCAATGATTGGATGCTGTATCGCTGCAAAACGTCTTTACGGAAATAAGACTGACGACAAGATCCGTCTCAATGGCAACCCTCCGTAAAACCACACGCGTCTCGGACGAAGACTATTATGCCGGGCGCGCAATAATCTGTAACACTTGATTATTAATGAGCGGTAAAAAGTATGACCGTCATCACCAGATTCGCCCCCTCACCCACCGGCTATCTTCACATCGGCGGAGCCAGAACCGCTTTGTTCAACTGGCTGTTCGCGCGCCACCATGCGGGTGGTAAATTCCTTCTGCGCATCGAGGATACAGACCGTGAACGTTCGACCCGAGAAGCAGTGGGGGCAATTTTCGAAGGCCTCGACTGGCTCGGCCTCGATCATGATGGGGAAGTCTATTTTCAATCAAACCGCGCCGAGCGCCACGCCACCCTGGCGCACCAATTGCTCAATGCTGGCAAAGCCTATTTGTGTTATTGCACCCCAGAAGAGCTGAATGAAATGCGTGAGCAGGCCCGCACGGAGGGCCGACCGGGGCTCTATGACCGGCGCTGGAGGGACCGCGACCCGTCTGAGGCACCGGAGGGCGTTGCACCAGTAATTCGCTTCAAAGCACCTGTCGAAGGTGAAACGATAGTCGAGGATTTGGTTCAGGGACCCGTACGGACAGCCAATTTTCAGCTCGACGATATGATTCTCTTGCGCTCTGACAGCACGCCAACCTATATGCTTTCGGTCGTCGCGGATGATCACGATATGGGTGTGACTCATGCCATCCGTGGCGACGATCACCTGACTAATGCGGCGCGCCAAACTCAGCTCTTTCTGGCTCTCGGCTGGCAGCCCCCTACTTACGCCCATATTCCGCTTATTCACGGCGCCGACGGCAGCAAACTGTCTAAGCGCCACGGCGCACTGGCAGTCGGCGCTTATGCAAATTTGGGCATTCTCCCAGAAGCTATGAACAATTATCTGTTGAGACTCGGCTGGAGCCATGGCGATAACGAAATCATCTCTCGCGATCAGGCGATCGAGTGGTTCGATATTGGCGCTATCGGTCGTTCACCGGCGCGTTTTGATATGCAACGGCTTACCAGCCTCAACGGCCACTATATCCGAGAAAATGAGAACGACAGAGTTGTCTTTCTCATCAAGCCATTTTTGAGTGGGATACTGGGATACGCACCAAACGATCTGCAAATGGCGCGCCTCGAAAGACTTCTTCCAAGCTTAAAGTCAAGAGCCAATAACCTCAATGAACTAGCTGAAAATGCTAGATTTTTATTTTCTAAGCGACCAATTTCGATGGATGGCAAGGCGGCGAAACTTATTACGCCAAAAATCCGAGATTTAATGTCGGTATTGTCGGCAGAACTAGATAATTTGCCCGATTGGAGCCCGGAAAACCTAGATACCCTGATTCGTAGTTTTGTAGAGAGCCATGACATGAAAATGGGAAAAATAGCTCAGCCACTAAGAGCGGTTTTAACCGGGAAAACAGTTTCTCCCGGTATTTTCGATGTCATGACGGCGCTTGGAAAAGAAGAATGTCTTGGTCGCATGAAAGATATAGCCGCAGCCGAATGACACCGGTCGCTGCAAATATTTGAAAAATAACGCCTTCACGATTATCATCAAGCTGCAAAGGCGAGAGCGTTTTTCTTCGTGGCGTCGGAGCACCAACTAATTTCAGATTTTATCTAAGATTAAGGATCTTTCATGACCGCCAATGCCCAGAAAGGCTCGTCCTCGGGAAAGACGACTTTCTCTTTGACGGACAATTCGACAGGACGTTCGATTGACCTTCCGGTGATGACCGGCACTTTGGGACCATCCGTTATCGACGTCCGATCTCTCTATGGCGGGACAGGAAACTTCACCTACGACCCTGGGTACACTTCTACCGGCTCATGCGAGTCCAAAATCACCTACATTGATGGCAATGAAGGCACGCTTCTACACCGTGGCTATCCTATCGATGAATTGGCGGAGAATAGCGATTTTCTAGAAGTATCCTACCTGCTGCTATACGGAGAGTTACCCAACGCAGCGCAGAAACGGAATTTCGACG
>CAZUXZ010000137.1:0-13336 GCA_964624055.1 uncultured Rhizobiaceae bacterium
GCATATAGATCGCTGCCTTTCCTGCCTGTCTTGCATGACTACTTGCCCCTCAGGTGTGGATTATATGCATCTCGTTGATCATGCCCGTCACCATATCGCGCAAACCTACCGCCGGCCGTTGTTTGAACGTTTGCTGCGCCGTAAGCTACTCCTCCTCCTGCCACGCCCGGGTCTCTTCCGCGCGGCGATTTTGGTGGCGCGTGGCCCGGCGCTCCTTGGCCGCTTTCTGCCTGGTCGTCTCGGCACCTTGATGCGTCTAGCCTTTCACCCGGTCCACGCGCCCTCCTGGCTGGATAAGCCACAGACCATCGGCGCCGAGGGCGATGCTAGGCAAAAACGCGTAGCACTCTCTACCGGCTGTGTTCAAAAGGTGCTTGCGCCGGAGATCAACGAAGCGACCGCAAGGGTGCTTACGCGCCATGGCTGCGAGGTGGTGGTGCCGAAGGGGGCGGGTTGCTGCGGCGCACTCGCACACCATCATGGCGAACGTGCGGCGACACAAACGGCGGCGCGCGGAAATATTGCCGCTTTCATGGCCGAGCATCGCCGCGGTCCGCTGGATGCGGTGGTTGCTAATGCGTCAGGCTGCGGCACTATGCTGAAGGATTACGGTATGCTCTTCCGGGAGGACGCTGCGACAGCCGAAGACGCGGCCGAATTCTCAAGGTTGGCACGGGATGTATCCGAAGTTCTGTCTGATCTCGCGCCGCTCAAGACCATTTCGGTGCCTAAGCTTCGGGTCGTGTATCACGGTGCCTGTTCCATGCAGCATGGCCAAAAACTGCACGAGGAACCCAAGAAATTGCTGGAAGATGCCGGTTTCGAGCTTTGCGAACCGGTAGATGGCCATCTTTGCTGTGGCTCTGCCGGTACCTACAATATCTTACAACCTGATCTGGCTGGACGCATGCTGGAACGCAAGGTGGATATGCTCGAACAAACGAAGCCCGATATCATTGCCACTGGGAATATCGGATGCATGGTTCAGATCGCAACTGGCACGACTATTCCGGTCGTGCATACGGTCGAACTGCTCGATTGGGCGACGGGAGGACCGCTGCCGCCAGCGCTCGCGGGACGTGCGCTCGACGGATGAGCCGGGGCTTCGCTCTTTTCGGATTACTGTTAGCACTAGCGGTGGGGCGTATGGCAATGGCGGGGCAGGACGACCCTAGGCTCAACGATCTGTTCACTGAATTGCGCAGCGCGCAGACCATGACCGATGTTGCCGGTATTGAGGCGCAGATCTGGCATGTCTGGAGCTTGACCAACGACCCGACAGTGGACCGCGTACTAGCCGGCGGCACGGCGGCGATGAATTCCCGTGCGTTTGATGCAGCCTTGGCAAGTTTTAATACGGTGATCGAGATGAAGCCGGAATTCGCCGAGGGCTGGAACAAGCGCGCTACGCTCTACTATTTAATGGGCGAATATGCGCTTTCCATCACCGATGTGGAGCGTACGCTGGCCCTCGAGCCGCGCCATTTTGGTGCGCTCTCGGGGCTCGGCCTGATACATATGACGCTGGAAAACCCAGCTCAGGCGCTGGATGCCTTTGAGCGCTCCCTTGCCGTACACCCCCACCTACTTCACGCTAAGCGAATGATCGAGAAACTCCGCCCAATCGTTCAGGACTCGACAATCTAGGAAATTGTTTTATTCGCCGACCACGGCGATTCTAAGTACGTTGGTCGCGCCGGGCGTTCCGAAGGGGACGCCGGCGGTGATCACGATGCGGTCCCCGAGGCGGGCAAATTCCTGCTCCTGCGCTGCATGACAGGCGATATCTACCATCTCCTGAAAATCCGTCGCGTCCGCCGTGTTCAGACTATGGACACCCCACAGGATGGCAAGCCGTCGTGCGGTAGCGAGCTCGGGGGTCAGCGCTAGTATCGGCACATTGGGTCTCTCGCGAGCGGCGCGAAGCGCAGTTGAGCCGGAGGTGGTGTAGCTCACTACGGCAGCGGCATCCACCGTTTCCGCCACTTGGCGGGCGGCAGCGGTGATCGCATCCGCCGGTGTTGATTCTGGGTCGTAGTGCTGACTCTCGATAAACACGCGATAGGAGGGGTCGCGCTCGACCCGCTCGATGATGCGATTCATCATCGTCACCGATTCCACCGGAAAGCCTCCGACCGCTGATTCGGCAGAGAGCATCAGCGCATCGGCGCCGTCATAAACCGCGGTGGCAACGTCGGACGCCTCGGCCCGGGTCGGCGCCGCTGCCTGGATCATCGATTCAAGCATTTGCGTGGCGATCACCACCGGCTTGCCGGCGCGGCGCGACGCGCGTACGATATTTTTCTGTTCCGCCGGTACATCTTCCGGCGCTAGCTCGACACCGAGATCGCCGCGCGCCACCATGATTCCGTCTGAAAGGTCTATGATTTCCACCAGGCTGTCGAGCGCCGCGGGTTTTTCCAGCTTGGTCATGATCGCTGCACGCCCGGCGATCAGCGTCCGTGCCGCCGCCACATCGTCTGGTCGCTGAACGAAGGAAAGCGCGATCCAGTCGGCGCCCATATCAAGGGCAAAGCGAAGGTCCTGTTGGTCCTTGTCCGTCAGCGCGTTGAGCCTCAGCGGCACTCGCGGCAAGTTGACACCTTTATGGTCAGACAGTTTTCCGCCCTCTTGCACGATGGTGTCAGCGTAGTTCTCACCATGAGACGCTACCGCGAGGCGGATGCGCCCATCATCGAGCAGGATCTCGGCACCGTTCTCGAGGGCCGAGAAAATTTCTGGATGCGGGAGCGGCGCGCGGTTTGAATTGCCTGGCTCAGGCGACAGGTCGAGACGAAAATTTTCACCGGGTCGGAGCATTACCCCTCCAGCTGAAAATTCGCCGACGCGCAGCTTTGGCCCCTGCAAATCCGCCATCACCGCAATAGGTCGCCCGACATCGCGTTCAATCTCGCGTAGGATGTCGAAGCGAGCTCGGTGCTCCTCATGGCTGCCATGGCTGAAATTGAATCGGAACACATCGACGCCGGCCGTAAACAGGGCGTGAATGCGCTCCGGTGTGGAACTGGCAGGCCCCAGCGTTGCGACGATCTTTGCTCTGCGGTGTCGGCGCATGTCTGCTAGCCTAGCAATTAGACCTATTAGGTGCCAGCGACGACTAGAATAGCACGAAAATCGTTAACGTTGGTCAAAGTCGGACCGGACATCACCAAGTCGCCAAGTGATCGGAAAAAGCCGTAAGCGTCATTGCCCGCTAGGCGCCGGGCGCCGTCCTCGTCACATGCGGTGGCGCGCGCCAAAGTGTCGGGGGCGACCAGCGCGCCGGCATTATCCTCAGTGCCATCGATACCATCCGTATCGCAGGCTATGGCCCAGATATTTGCCTTGCCGTCGAGTGCCAGAGCGAGCGCCAGCGCGTATTCCGCGTTTGGGCCGCCGCGCCCGTTGGCGGCAACGGTAACGGTTGCCTCGCCCCCGGAAAGCAGCACCGTGCCGGGCGGGCAGTTCTTGGCTAGGGCCGCATGCTCACGCGCCATGTCGCGCGCCTCGCCCTCCAGCGCGTCACCCAATATGCGCACCTGGTAACCAAACTTCTCCCCCACCTTCCTCGCTGCTTTGAGCGAAGCCGTAGGTGCTGCGATTAGCCTGTAATCTGCTTTTGCCAGACGTTCGTCGCCAGGCTTGGGGCTCTCCCTTTTTGCTTTGCGAAGGTGATCAGCGATAGAAGCGGGTGGGTCGATGGCGTATTTGTCCAATATCCCTCGTGCCTCTGCAAAGGTCGTCGGATCAGGCACTGTGGGGCCCGAGGCGATCACCGCCGGGTCGTTGCCCGGCACATCGGAGATCGAGAGCGTTACCACCGGCGCTGGGTGGCAAGCGACGGCGAGACGCCCACCCTTGATTGCTGAGAGATGCTTGCGTACGCAATTGATCTCGGAGATGTTCGCGCCCGAGCGAAGGAGCGCCGTGGTGACCTGCTGTTTATCCTCAAGGGTGAGGCCCTGGTCTGGGAGCGACAGGAGAGCCGAGCCGCCACCAGAGATGAGGCAGAGCGCGAGGTCATCTTCACCGAGGCCGCCCGCTAAATCGAGAATTCGCCGGGTCGCGTTGGCACCGGCTTGGTCCGGTACAGGATGAGAGGCTTCAACGACTTCAATTTTTTCTGTACCGATCAGGTGGCCGTATCGTGACACGACTAGGCCCTCTACCGGTCCAGTGAAGTTTTCTTCGACGGCCCGCGCCATGGCGCTGGCGGCTTTGCCCGCACCGATCACCATCGTGCGTCCCTGGGGTGGCGACGGAAGATACGGTGGCACGCAAAGCGCCGGTTGGGCAGCTTCAACGGCGGCGTTGAACATTTTGCGGAGTAATTGCCGTGGAGTTTGTGTCATGGTGGTGTTCTAGGTTTCAGTTGCATTTAACTTCTTGCTGCCGACGATTCGCGGACTGCAAGAGCGGCCAGCAGCGCAACTAGCGACGCCGCCGGCATAATGAGATAGGCCATACGGAAGGCGAAGGTCGAGTATATTCGTACGCCCTCGGCAATTTCACCACTCCACAACAGGTCGAGCACGAAGCCCATGATCAATAATATGGCGGCACTCATCAGCATGACCAGTGTGTTGGAGATGCCGGTCGCAGTACCGACTGCGCGCGGCGCACAATTGTCGGCAATTAGAATAAAGCTGACTACAATGCCTCCGGCTGATAGTCCGATTAACAGCATCAGGATGTAATGAACTAACTCTGGCAAGCCGGGAAAGGCGACGAAAAGAGACCAGCCGAGTAGACCGGTCACGGATTGGCTAATGGCAATAAGTTTGCGTCGGCGCAACAGGCGACCCGAGAGCCAGCCCGCCGACAGCGACCCGACGGCCCAGCCGAGCAGAGCCAAAGTCGTGAAAATTGCAGCTTCGGGACGCGCGTAGCCCAGCACCTGCATGTAATAGGCGATGCCCCAGACCGGGAAGGAGACTGCCGGCCCGGCAATCATCATGGCGAAAAGAGTGATTATCCAATATTGCCGGAGTCGAGCGACGTCGCGCATCAGGCCGAGCAGCTGATGCGAAGTGGTGGCCGTGGTGGCTGCTACGGGCGGTTTGCGATGACCTAGAAAAACCAGCGCGCCAAGAGGTAGCGCGGCGAGCGCTACCCAGAACATCACGGGTCGCCAGCCGTCGATTTCGATCAGTGCAGCTATGGGCGCCTGGCCGAGGGCGGCGCCGAACATGCCGATCAGAATAGTGATCCCGCCGAGAAGGGCAAAGCGCTGTGAATTGAAAGAGGCATGGGCGATTTTGACGCAGCAGGCGTAGAGCGTCGCGCCGCCTGCGCCTGTAATAAACCGTCCAGCATTAGCGACCTCCACGCTTGGCGCATAGGCGAACAAGAGGCCGCCCGCTGTGCAGAAAATTGCGCTCACGGCGATGATGCGTTTCGGGCCAAAGCGGTCGAGCAGAAATCCACCCGGAATCTGGAAAATTGAATAGGCGTACCAATACATAGCCGAGATATTACCGAGTGTTGTCGCACCGACAGCGAAATCACGCATCAGGGCGTCAACCATGCCACCTGGCGCGACCCGCGTGAGATGGCCATAGCCGAACAGGAGCACCGCAGCGAGCCAAAACAACCAGGGCGCGGCGGAACGCGCCGTCATGTACTTGCCATCATCATGGCTTGACTGCGCCGAAGCGCTGCGAGAGAGCGATGCCGACGAGCACGGCGGCACAGCCGATGCTTTGTGGCAGGGTCAGGGTTTCGCCGAGCAAAAGCCAGCCGAAAAAGGCTGCCAGGACCGGCGTCGCTAATAAGGCGACAGAGGCGAAGGAGGCACTAATATGACGGAACGCGACTGTGATGAGGCCCTGACCACCGCTATGGATCCCGACTCCGATGGCGACAAGAAAGCCCCAGCCGACAAGCGTCTCGGGGACTAGAGTTTCACCCATGACTAGCGCGGCGATGAGGAAAACGAGCAAGCTGAAAGCGCTGCTCACTAGCATGATCAACCCGCTTGGTAGACTTTCGCGCAGCTGTTTGATGACTAGTAGATAGCCGCCGTAGAAAAACGCCGTGAGTACACCGAGCCCGTCACCCAACAGATGACCACTCAGCCCGAATGTGCTCGCGCCCATGATCAAGGCGGTACCGGTCATGGCAATCATCAGGCCAACCATGAAGCCCCAGCTAAGCCGCTCTCGGAAGATCAGCCAGGCGCCGATCGAAACGATTGGTGTTGAGAGATGGGCGAGGAAAGTGGCGTTGGCGACCCCGCTCAGGCGGATGGCGTTGTGCCAGGCGATCAGGTCGCCGGCGAAGAACAGACCGGCAAGTCCCAGTAGCATCAAATTGCGTCGAGTCAGGCCGCGCTGCCGCGCGGGCTCGCCGCGGCGTTCGAGCAGCATCCAGGCGGTGAGCGCTGGCATGGCGAACAGCATGCGGTAAAGGGCGATCGCGCTCGGGCCGACTTCGCTCACCTGTACCAAGACGGGAGAAAAGGAGATGACGAGAATTCCGACTGCCAATGCAGGGATACCGAAGCCGGTGGTTGGGAAGAAGCGCATGCGCTGTTATACGTACTCCCAGACGGATACGACAAAACATTCCGCAAGGACGAGTGGAGCAAGAATATGGATGACCAAACACGCATCGAATTAGAAGCGGCAGCGTTTCGCGGCCTGACGGAATATCTCCGCAAACGCACCGATGTACAGAATATCGATCTGATGAACCTCGCCGGCTTCTGCCGTAATTGTCTCGCCAAATGGTATCTGGCGGCGGCCAAGGAGCGTAGCGTCGAGCTCGATTACGACCAGGCGCGAGAAGTGGTTTACGGCATGACCTACGGTGAATGGAAAGAAAACCATCAGTCCGAGACGACGCCGGAGGCGCTGGATAAATTCAAAGCGGAGGCCGACAAGCACGCTTTTTAAACAGCCTTCAGGCGTTGGACGTGCGCCGCCATACCCTAGGCTTGGCATGTTCGCCCGAATGCAAAAGTTATTTCGGTTGCCAGTGCTGTTTGGAAAAGTGCGTTAGAACTTTTCGACCCAAGGCCTGAGGTCGACGTCGAAGGCCCAGCTCGTGCGGTCTTGTGCGTGGATTTGCCAATAGGTTTCGGCGATCGAATCTGGCGCCAGCAGAGCGTCCCGTGGTCGATCCTCAGCCAGGTGCGCGTAATGCTCGGACATGATCTGACCGTCGATGATGACGTGGGCGACATGGATGCCTTGCGGCCCTAATTCACGCGCCATCGCTTGGGCGAGGGCGAGAAGGCCGAACTTGCCGACCGAGAGATTGAAGAATTGCGCGCTGCCCCGTTTGCTCGCCGTCGCGCCCGTGAAGAGGATCGAGCCCGAACCGCGCGGTACCATGCATGTGGCGGCGGCGCGGCCTACCAAAAAACCGCCATAGCAATTGGCTTCCCCGCAGCGTTTGAAATCATCCGCCTTGGCTTCGAGAATACTTGTTTTCATGAATGCGCCAGCATTATAAATGACGGCCTTTGGCACGCCCCAATTGCCAGTAACTTCGTTGAATAGCTTTTCGACTGCAGACTCGTCAGTGGCATCTACCGCAAAGCCACGAGCTTCACCGCCACCCAGTGCGTTTACTTCAGTGACGATCTTCTCCGTCTTCTCGGCTTTGCGCGCCGCAACAGCAACTTTCATACCTTTCTTCGAGAAGAGCCGACAGATGGACGCCCCCAGTCCGGGTCCAACGCCGACAACGATTATCGATCCATTTTCGCTCATTCACTCGCTCTCTTTATTCCGCTGCGCTTGCTTGGCTCGGGGGGGTGCGCCAGTCGTTCATCAGTTCCGTCTCCTGCGCGCTTGTGCCATCCATATTCACCTGTTTGACATGACCGAAGCCGCGTTCTTGCAACGGCAGGAGGGCAATTTCGACTGCCAGCGCGTGATTGTCTCGCGTGAGATTTCCGAGGAGCTCGCGTACCGTCTGCTCATAAGTGGCGATTCGAGCCCGTTCGCCGCGCCGTTCCGGCGAATGGCCAAAGATATCAAATGGGGTGCCCCGCAGGATCTTGAATTTTGCTAATAGCCGGTAGACAAACATCATGTAGGGGCCGTATAGGCGTTTCTTGAGGTGGCCAGTCTCCGAATCGCGTGCGGCGAAAAGCGGTGGCGCTAGGCTGTAATACAGCGAATAATCGCCCTCAAAGGTCTCGCGCACGAGCTTCTCGAAGCGCCCGTCAGTATAGAGCCGCGCCACTTCATATTCGTCCTTATAGGCGAGGAGCTTGTGATAGGCGCGGGCGACGCCCGTGGCGAGCGCCTTATGGCCTGGTGTGCGCTGGTCTTCGATAGTGCGCACATGAGCGAGAAACTCATCGTAGCGGTGGGCATAGGCGGCATTCTGGTAGGCGGTGAGGTCGTCGTTGCGGCTCGCAATCAGCGCATCGAGGCTCGATTCGTGCTCGGTAGTCGCTTGCGATTCGTCGCCGCCAGCTTGGGTCGTTACGGCGGCGAGGTCGACCGCAGCGGTGCGCCCCCAGCGGAAGGCGCGATGGTTGGAATCGACCGATACGCCGTTGAGCGCGATAGCCTGCTCGATCGCCTCGCCGCTCAAAGGGATCAGGCCCTTCTGGTAGGCATAGCCCAAGAGGAATAGGTTGGATGCGATGGCATCGCCAATAAGGGCCGTGGCGAGGCGCGTGGCGTCGATAAATTCTGCTTTCGGATCGGTATCGCGAATGACTTTTTTTAAGTCTTTGCCAGGGAATTGTAAGTCTGGGTCGCGAGTAAAATCGCCTGTAGGTGCTTCGTTGGTGTTGATGATGGCGCGACCAGTTTTAGGCATCAGGCGGGCACGCGCTTCTGATCCTGCCGCTACGATCAAGTCGCAACCTAACAGCAGGTCGGCGCCGCCGGAGCCGATGCGCACGGCGTGGATGTCTTCGGTATTCTTGGCGATTCGCACATGGCTAATTACAGCGCCATATTTTTGCGCCAATCCAGCCTTGTCCAGCACGGTGGCGCCCTTACCCTCCAGGCGAGCCGCCATGCCGAGGAGGGCGCCGATGGTCACGATGCCGGTGCCGCCCACTCCCGTGATGACGGTATTGTAGGGTTTATCACAGGAGGGAATTTTCGGCTCCGGCAGGGAGGCGAACAGTTTGTCGCCGACGCCGGTCGGCTTGCGCTTGCGTAAGGTGCCCCCCTTGACCATGACAAAACTCGGGCAGAAACCGTTCACGCAGCTATAGTCCTTATTACAGGAGGATTGATCGATTTTGCGCTTACGGCCGAATTCTGTTTCGCTCGGTACGACGGATAAACAGTTCGACGCCGCGCTGCAATCGCCGCAGCCTTCGCAGACATCCGGGTTGATGAGGACGCGCGTGTCGGGGTCTTCCAACAGGCCGCGCTTGCGTCGCCGGCGCTTTTCAGTCGCGCACATTTGATCATAAACGATAGCCGAGACGCCTTCCCACAGGCGCATGTCGCGTTGCACCATATCTAGGTCGTTGCGGTGATGCACCGTGACGCCAGGGGCAAACTGATTGTCGAGCGGGTATTTCAGCGGATCGTCTGTGACTACCGCGATGCGTTCAACGCCCTCGGACTGGAGTTGGCGTGAAACGCGTGGCACCGAGAGCGGACCATCCATCGGTTGGCCGCCGGTCATCGCCACAGCATCGTTATAGAGAATTTTGAAAGTGATATTGACGCCGGCAGCAACCGCGGCGCGGATGGCAAGCGAGCCCGAATGGAAATAGGTGCCGTCGCCAATATTTTGGAACACATGGCTGGTCTTGCTGAATGGCGCTTGGCCGATCCAGTTGGCGCCCTCGCCACCCATATGGGTGAAAGTATCGGTGTCGCGCTCCATCCACTGCACCATGTAATGGCAACCGATGCCGGCGAGCGCGCGGCTACCTTCAGGAATCTTGGTCGATGAGTTGTGGGGACAGCCGGAGCAGAAATAGGGGATTCGCACGATCTTGGCCTGCTCGGCCTGTGCTATCTCCTCGGCCCGTTGCGCCAGCATTCTCGCGCGCTCGCGTACTTTCTCAAAGCCAGGGCGTACGCCGAAGAGGCGCTCCATAGCCTGCACCACTTGTCCGGCATTGAGCTCGTCAGCTGAGCGCAGTAACCAGTTTCCCTTGGCGTCTTGCTTTCCGAAAACGCGCGGGCGGGAGTCTGCGTCGATATTGTAGAGAATGGCTTTTAGTTGTTCCTCGATCAGGCCACGCTTTTCTTCGACGACGAGGACTTCGTCGAGCCCGCGGGCGAAGTTTGCTATGCCTACCGGTTCGAGTGGCCAGGTCATCGCCGGCTTGTAGATCGCGATGCCAAGGCGCTTAGCGGTATCCAGGTCGATACCGAGATCGTCGAGCGCCTGACGCACATCTAGATAAGCCTTTCCGGCGGTGACAATGCCGATGCGCCGCCCAGGGCCGTCAACAATGGTTTGGTCGAGCTTATTAGCGCGGACGTAGGCGCGTGCCGCGGCAAGCTTGTGGTCGTGCAGTCGCGCTTCCTGGTCGAGGGGGGTGTCGGGCCAGCGGATGTTAAGGCCGCCGTCTGGTAGGACGTAATCCTCTGGCACGACCGGCATGTTGAGCTCTGGATCGACCGAAACAATCGCTGAGGAATCGATTGTCTCGGCTATGCAGATAAAGCCTACCCATAGCCCCGAATAGCGCGAAATTGCCCAGCCATGGAGTCCGAGGTCGATAATCTCCTGTACACCCGAGGGATTAAGCACCGGCATCATGGCGGCGCTGAAATTGTATTCGCTCTGATGTGCTGTGGTGGAGGAGGCGCAGACATGATCGTCGCCGGCAAGCGCGAGTACGCCGCCCAAGTGCGCCGTGCCTGCAAGATTTGCGTGCTTGAAAACGTCAACCGAACGGTCGACGCCCGGGCCTTTACCGTACCAGATTCCGAACACGCCGTCCTTGTCGCCGTCGCCCATGAGATTTATCTGCTGCGTCCCCCACAGTGCCGTCGCCGCCAAATCCTCGTTCACACCGGGCTGGAAATGAATGTCCTGACGCTTGAGATGCTGCTTAGCTTGCCAAAGCGCCTTGTCGAAATTTCCCAAGGGCGAGCCGCGATAGCCGGAGATGTAGCAGGCCGTGTCGCGTCCGAGCGCTGCATCGCGCCGGTACTGCATCATCGGCAGGCGCACCAAGGCCTGGGTACCAGTCAGAAAAACCTCGCCGCGTTCAGCGGAATATTTGTCGTCGAGCGAAACTTCGGCGAGTTTCATGTCTGCCCCATAGCTCTTTTCATGGTCCTGCACTATGCCGGCGGCGCGTTTCCGTGCGCCGTGTTGGCACACTATACTACCCTCAAGGGCGAGCGTTAATCATTTCAAGAACGGAACGATTCGGGAGAGCGTGACATGTACGGCTACGAAATTTACGAGACCATTGCGGCATCGCGTAAGGGCCGCATCTTGACATTGCAGATCAATCGCCCCGATGTGCTCAATGCGGTGAATGCCCGAATGCATTACGAACTTGCACGCATCTTCTATGACGTGGCGGCGGACGAAGAGACTGATATTGTCGTTCTCACCGGCGCCGGTCGCGCCTTCTGCGCCGGTGGCGATCTCGACTGGCTGCAGGCGGCAGCGGATGATCCCGAGCGGTTCACGCGGATCGCCGTTGAGGCTAAGCAAATCGTTTATGGCATGCTCGATTGCGAGAAGCCGATCGTTTGCCGCCTCAATGGAGACGCAATCGGCTTGGGCGCCACCATGGTGCTATTCTCCGATATAATCGTCGCGTCTGAGACGGCACGCATTGGTGATCTCCATGTCAATGTTGGCCTCGTTGCCGGCGATGGCGGAGCAATCATCTGGCCGCAGCTTATAGGCTATCCCCGCGCCAAAGAATTCCTCATGACGGGAAAGATCATTGAAGGCAAGGCGGCGGCGGAGATGGGCCTGGTCAACTACGCCGTACCCCCGGAAGAACTCGATGCCAAGATCGACGAGCTGACGCGCCGCCTGGAGCGGGGCCCAACCATGGCGGTGCGCCTCACCAAGGCGGCAATAAATGTCGGTCTCAAGCAATTGGCTCACGGCATGATGGACGCTTCCATCGCTTATTAGTCCCTGACCAATACCATGCCTGATCACCAGGAGGGTCTCGCCGCCTTCCGAGAGAAGCGCAAGCCGAGTTTCGGTGGCCAGTGAGGACGGTCAGTACAGCTTTTCTAGGGCGTCACGGTAGAGTTCGAGGATCTTGTGGCGGCGAACCTTCAGGGTCGGCGTCATCAACTCGTTGTCGACCGTAAATGGCTCGTCCGCTAAGGTGAAGCGTTTTATACGCTCGAGCTGGGAAAGGTCAGCATTGGCGCGCTCCACCGAGTCACCGAGCGCCTTAACGAAGTCGGAATCTTGCACGAGAGTGGCGAATTCGCTACCAACCGGCCATTGGTCGATGAACTCCTCGTCCGGCACCAGTAGCGCCACCGGATAAGCGTGCTTGTCCCCATAGACCATGGCCTGGCCGATCTCCGGTTGCAGAGTCAGCGTACCCTCGACCCGTTGCGGCGAGATATTGTCGCCTCCGGAAAGTACGATGATGTCTTTTTTGCGGTCGGTAATCTCGATATAGCCGTCCTCGTCGAGATGGCCGATATCGCCTGTGTGCAGCCAGTCGTCCTGAATAGCGCGCCCGGTGCTGGCTTCGTCGTTCCAATAACCGTTCATCAGCATCTCGCCGCGAGTGAGGATTTCACCGTCCTCGGCAATCCTGACCTCGACCCCTTCGAGCGCTGGGCCAACCGTGTGCAGCTTGACCTTGCCGGGTGGGTTACAACTTATCACGGGCGCCGCCTCGGTTTGGCCATAACCCTGAAGGAGACGTACACCGAGGGCAGTGAAGAAGCTGCCGACCTCCGGATTGAGCGGCGCGCCGCCTGAGATCATCGCCTTGAGGCGGCCGCCGAAGCGTTCGCGCACCTTGTTGCGTACCAGGCGTTCCAAGAGGCCGTTGAGCACTCCCTGAATCAGCCCAAGGCTGCCGGGCTTCTCATATTCCTTGCGCCCGAGAGTCACCGCTCGGGCAAAAAGCGCTTGTTTGACAGCGCTTTGCCGACTGAGACCTAGGGTGATGCGTCGGTGCATGACCTCGTAGAGGCGCGGCACGCTGACCATAATGGTCGGGCGCGCCTCGGTGAGATCGTTGGCTAGTGTCTCGATGCTCTCGGCGTAATAGATCTGTGCATTGATCGAGATTGGAAAGTAAAGCCCCGCCGTGTGCTCGTAGGCGTGACTGAGGGGTAGGAAAGAGAGTAATATCTCATCGCCAAGGCCCAATTGGCGCAGCAATTCGCGGGCCGAATGGCAATTGGTCAGGATCGCCTGGTGGCTTAACATCACACCCTTGGGA
>CAZUXZ010000138.1:0-3185 GCA_964624055.1 uncultured Rhizobiaceae bacterium
TGGACAAACTACCAGAAGTTATTAAGAAAATCATCGCATTCGGTTTTCGCCCTGCCACATATCGGGGCTTTTGCCCAGGTTGCTCTTGATACCTTCGGTCAACTCATCCAGCTCTTTTATGATCTCGTCAGGAAGAGTCAGATCGAAGGCGGGAAGGTTCAGGGCAACCTCGTCGGCGTTGCGCGCTCCGACCAACACCGATCTTACACCTTCGTGCGCCCTGACCCATCCCAATGCGACATGGGCCATAGGCTGACCAATTCGACGGCATACCTCTGCAAAACGGGCGATGACTTCAAATAACTCCTCCTCCATACCTAGCTGGCCATGCATGGCTTGAGGTCTCGTGGACGCGAAGTGCCTTGCGCGCGCTATCCCGTCAGGCACCTCGTCAGCATTGCCATACCTGCCGGTCAGGAGTCCCTGCATAAGAGGGCTATAGGTCATCAGGCCAATGTTGTTCTGCCTACACTTTGGGAAAATCTCGTATTCGATGGGTCTCCAGAGCAAGCTATAGGGTAGCTGGTTGACCTCGATGTGGCCGACCTCCAGCAAGTCTGATAGGTCTTGGACCCCAAAGTTGCAGACACCCAGCGCCCGAACTTTGCCTTCATCAACCAGACCCTGCAAAGCTCCCATCGTATCGGCAATGGGGATTTCGTGGTTGGGCCAATGGATCAGGTACAGATCAATGTAGTCGGTGCCAAGACGCGAAAGGCTGCTATCGCAAGAATTTCGCACGTCGTCGGGCGACAGGTGACTGTCGCCCACCTTGGTGACAATTACCGCCTGATCGCGTCTGCCTTTTAACGCTTCACCTAGCACTTCCTCCGATTTGCCAGCGCCATAACCCTCGGCGGTGTCGAAGAAATTGATTCCTGCGTCCAATGAGGCGTGCAGTGCGGATATGGAGTCTGTTGCGTCCTGGTATCCCCAGACGTTGCCTCCTGCAAAAGGCCAGCACCCCAACGCAAACTCAGATACTTCGATATCAGATGTTCCCAGCCTGTTGTATTTCAAGATGACTCCTTAATTAATACATGAATACATTACGAATATGGTAATCGTTACAGAAACTTTGTCAAAGAATGGTAACTGGATAAGTATTAAGAAATAGGTGCTGGAATTAGTCTATAAGGGGCGTGTATAATTCCTGCATTATGGAGTTCGAATAATTATGATTACGGCTTACCTAGTTTTAGGGATTGCAGGGGCGGCATTCTTGATTTGGAAGATTCTTAAGAAACCTCCACCACCAGAGCAACCATCAAACCCTCGTGGTGAACCAGCTAAGCAGATTGATTCTGAGGCTTGGACCTGCTCAGAATGCGAGACTGAGAATGATGGTCTATGGAAGTTATGTACTGATTGTGGAGTTAAGAAATAGGTTCTGGAATTATTAATTCAATGAAGGCTACTTTGTGAGACACTACAACTACAACGTTATCTATTCAATTTGTCTCTTTTCATCCAGCAAGATTTGATTCACCCTTACTTTACCTGAACGTGCTAATACGTTAGAAGAATCTAACCGGAGTGCTTGATCAAAATCTGACCATGCAAAACTGTATTTGCCCAACATCTCATTAGCCAAACCTCTCGAAAAGTAAACGTCAGAATCACCTCGCCCAAATTCTATAACTCGTTTGTGATTCCAAACAGCTTGCTTGTACTCTCCCAAATGAAACCAACTTAGCCCTCGATTGAAGTAAGCATTCATATCAGTTGAATCTAGCTCAATAGCCTGATTATAATCTTGAATTGCTTCCTGATGCTGCCCCAGAGCCGCGTATGCTACGCCTCGATTGTTGTAAGCATAAAGATGCTTTGGATCTAGCTCAATAGCCTGATTATAATCTTGAATTGCTTCCTGATACTGTCCCAGGGCAGCGTACACTACGCCTCGATTGTTGTAAGCATTGACCTTGTAAGAAGCATCAGCATCAGTTGAATCTAATTTAATAGTCTGAGTATAATCCTTGATTGATTGATCCGTACATGAAACATCTCCAAAGATTACCGCAACAACTATCACTGCTACTATCCCAATAATTATCGTGTATCTAGTCATTTACTTAATCTGCATTTCCTCTTCTATTGCATCAAAATATTCATCACCTCTTCCAATCAGGTTGTCGTAAATCACGTCGGCACTTTCACACCATACAATTACTGAAAAATTAAAACGATGACCAATAATTTTATCAAAAAGGTGCAGGAAATTGTTACTTAGGTTTCTCAAATAAAAATGAAATTAACCTAGGTAAATCTTTTTCATCATCATACCAATCTCTTTTAACAAGTAAGCTAAAACCTGCTTTCTCTGCACTTTGGACATAATCCAGTTCAGAATGTTGAAATACATCTAACACTATTTCAGTACCATTATCTTGAAATCTAGCTTTACTTCCTGCTAATTGTTTTTCGGGATGAAGTTCACATACAAAACATTTTCCACCTTTTGTTAATTTAATAAATAATGAATTAAAAATATGGTCTAACATTTTGATATGTTCCAAAGTCAGGTTAATGGTTGCTAAGTCAAATGAATTATTATTAACTGGCCACTTTTCATTGATGTCTGCGCATATAAAACTGACATTTTTGGAAGAAATCTTTTTTCTTGCCAAATCTAGCATACGCGAAGAAAAATCTAATCCAACCAATTTATCTGCTTTAGTAATCAGCCATTCAGTATTTTTTCCCGAACCACAACCCAACTCTAGCACGTTAGAAAAATTCAGATTAGATAAAGATTCCTGAGTGACTATTTTATCTAAATCTCTGGTTGGATTGATATTATTATCATATTGGTCTGCCCAATCATTATAATTATTTATAATTTTATTCATCAAAAAACTTACTTAGAAGAGCCTGATTCAGGAGGCTTCTTTGTTGGGTCAAAAATTTCAGGACCCCCTTTGATTTCTGAACCCACCCCAGCTCCTGATGTAGCAGTAGTAACTGCTGGTTTATAATCTGGGTCAAAACCGTCGAGTGCGTCTATTACATACCAGACAACATATATAGCTGCAGCAATCAATACCAAAAAAATTATTACCTGTTTGGGTGTTAAATTAGAAACCCATTGATTAATAATAATATTGCTCCTCAATCCAATACATGAAACCATTACCCATATGGTAATTACTACAGAAACTTTGTCTAAGAATCATAAAAGCTTG
>CAZUXZ010000139.1:0-25451 GCA_964624055.1 uncultured Rhizobiaceae bacterium
CGATGCGGCGGAAAAAATCTTGACCGTTAAAGACGCGGTGAATTACATCGAGCAAATTACCTGATATCGGCTCCATTGCTCTAAAGGGTCCGGTACATGGCCGCTCCACGGAGACCGCACGCAAGCGCCTCACCAATCCTGGAAGGCGAGCTATGAGGCGCGTGGTGGTCACTGGTATGGGCCTTGTCACGCCGCTCGGCGATGGAGTGGGCCAATGTTGGGGGCGTTTGCTCCAATCCAAGTCCGGCGTGCGACGAATCGACAGTTTCGATGTCTCGGACCTGCCGGCCAAGATTGCCGCATTGGTGCCGGTCGGCCAGGATGCCGGGCAGTTCTATTCCGACAAATATGTTTCCAGCAAGGACGCGCGGCGGATGGACAAGTTTATTGTCTTTGCGCTGGGGGCCGCCGTCCAGGCGGTGGAAGATTCCGGTTGGCAGCCTGAAAATGAGGAAGATTGCGACCGTACCGGGGTGATGATTGGCTCCGGCATCGGTGGCCTACAAACCATTGAGGAAGGCGCGATATTGGTGCATGAGAAGGGGCCGCGAAAGCTCAGCCCGTTTTTCATCCCTTCCAGCCTTATCAACCTCGCGTCAGGGCATGTTTCGATTCGTTATGGATTTACCGGGCCCAATCATTCCGTAGTTACCGCCTGTTCGACTGGGGCGCATGCCATCGGCGACGCAGCGCGCTTGATTATGCTGGATGATGCCGATGTCATGGTGGCGGGTGGCGCGGAAGCTGGTACCAGCCGCCTCGGTATTGCAGGATTCTCGGCGGCGCGCGCTCTCAGCACTAGTTTTAACGATGAGCCTGAGCGCGCCTCGCGCCCCTGGGACGAAGCGCGCGATGGTTTTGTCATGGGCGAGGGCTCCGGCGTAGTGGTTCTTGAGGAGTATGAGCACGCTAAGAAGCGCGGCGCGGAGATATACGCCGAGATCCTCGGTTATGGTATGAGCGGCGATGCCCACCATATCACCGCTCCAGCGCCAGACGGCACCGGTGGCTTTAAATCGATGAGCCGGGCCTTAAAGAGCGCTGGCCTCGGAACCGAAGACATCGACTATGTCAATGCGCATGGCACCTCGACGCCGCTCGGCGACGAGATTGAGCTGAATGCGGTCAAGCGGCTCTTTGGTGAGGACGCCTACCGGCTCTCTATGTCGTCGACGAAATCTTCCATTGGCCATTTGCTCGGCGCCGCCGGCAGTGTGGAATGCATATTCTCGATTTTGGCGATTCAAAATGGCTTGGTGCCGCCGACTCTAAATCTTGAGAACCCCTCCCAGGGCTGCGATCTCGATCTTGTGCCCCTTGTCGCCAAGGAACGTAGGGTGCGCCATGCTATGTCGAACTCCTTTGGCTTCGGTGGGACCAACGCTACCCTGATTATTGGCGAGGTCGCCTAAGGGCCGATGACTTTGGCGAAAACCTTTCGCCGCGTGCAGATCGGGCTTGCCGCATTCTTATTCGCTACAGCTGCTATACTTTTTGCTGGTTGGCTCTATCTCGATCGGGCGCTCGATTCGCCCAACGAAATGGAGGCGGCGCAGATCGTGCTGATCGCAACGGGTAGCGGCGTGTGGCATATCGCTGAGTCGCTCCATAAGGCGGGAGTGATAGATGATACCAGTGTGTTCGTCGCCGGTGTCTGGCAGAAGGGCTCCACGACGGCGCTCAAGGCCGGTGAATACGAGTTCTCCGCCGGCTCGACGCCCCGTCAGGTGATGGAAATCATTCTCTCCGGCAAAAGCGTGGAGCACCGCCTAACCGTACCAGAGGGCCTAACCAGCGCCGAGATCGGCCGTTTGCTGTCGGATGTTGAAGCGCTTGCGGGCGAAGTGGGCGCCATTCCGCCCGAGGGTGCGCTGTTGCCCGAGACCTATTTTTACCGACGTGGCGACAGTCGCGCCGCGTTGCTCGCGCGCATGGAGGCCGGCATGGTTGAACTGATTGCCGAGCTCTGGCCTGGACGCGCCGGGGATCTACCCTACTCGACACCGGAAGAGGCGCTGGTGCTTGCTTCCATTGTCGAAAAGGAAACCGCCCTTGCCGTCGAACGCCGTAAGGTTGCTGGCGTTTTCGTCAACCGTTTGCGCAAGGGTATGCGGCTGCAGTCGGACCCCACGGTGATTTTTGCCGTGACCGGCGGCGGGGGGCCTTTCAAGCGCTCCTTGAACAAGGCTGATCTTGCCCTCGACAGCCCGTTCAACACTTATCGCCACGAGGGTCTGCCGCCAGCGCCGATCGCCCATCCTGGACGCGAGTCGCTCGCCGCTGCGCTCAACCCTGAGGCAACAGATGTGCTCTATTTTGTCGCCGACGGAAACGGTGGGCATGTCTTCGCGACGACCCTTAAAGAGCACAATAAAAATGTTGCGCGCTGGCGTAGTCTGCAAAAAGAGCTCACCATAGGCGAGCCATAGCGACTCCTCCTATGGTATTTTCTCGACGCAAACGACGAAGGGAGTGGCGGTGAGCGTCAACAGCATGACCGGATTTGCCCGTGCCGAAGGGTGCGAAGGCGATCTCGACTGGGTGTGGGAGGCGAAAAGCGTCAATGGTCGCGGTCTTGATCTGCGTTGCCGCTTCAGCAATGGCTTTGATTTGTTCGAGCCGGTGCTGCGAAGGGCCGTGGTATCCCGTTTTACGCGTGGTAATATCTCTATAGGCTTGCGGGTCACGCGACAGGCCAGCACTCAGTCGGTGCGGGTCAATCGCGAGCTGCTTGATGACCTGATCGCGCTCGCCGGCGAGTACCGCGACGCCGAGGGTATCGAACGACCCAGCTTGGACGGCTTGCTGGCGCTGCGCGGTGTGATTGAGCCGGTCGACGAGGCGGCCGGAGAAAGCGAGGCTGGAGCACGCGATAAGGCTCTCGCAGCGAGCATGACAGAGTTGCTTGACGGTTTGGCTAGCGCGCGCGCTTTAGAAGGCGCCAGTCTGATGGAGATCGTCGGCGCCCATTTGGCGAACATGGATCGTCTCTCCAAGCGAGCAGGGGAAAGCGCTGCCCTGCGTCCCGACGCCGCCAAGGAACGGCTCGCATTGCAGGTTGCTGTTCTGTTGGATGTCGGTGCGCCAGTGCCCGAAGAGCGCCTCGTCCAGGAACTCGCATTGCTCGCGATAAAAACCGATATTTGCGAGGAGCTCGATCGTCTAACTACCCATATCGCCAATGCTCGCAGGCTCCTTGCCGAAGGCGGCGCTATCGGGCGCAAACTCGATTTTCTCTCACAGGAGCTGAATCGTGAAGCCAATACCCTCTGCGCCAAGGCCAATGACGCGCAACTCAGCGAAATCGGCCTCGAATTAAAGGCCGTAATCGATCAATTCCGTGAGCAGGTGCAGAACATTGAGTGATACTATGTCAGGAATCACCCGGCGCGGGATTTTGTTCGTTCTGTCCTCGCCTTCGGGTGCCGGAAAGACCTCGATCGCGCGACGCCTCCTCGAGCTGGAGCCCGCTATCCGCATGTCGGTCTCGGCGACCACCCGGTCCAAACGGCCAGACGAGCTGGATGGGCGCGATTATCATTTTGTCAGCCAGACTAAGTTCGATCGCGTGGCGGAGCAGGGTGGATTTCTTGAACATGCGGAAGTGTTTGGGCACGGCTACGGTACGCCGCGCGATCAGGTCGAGGAACTGATCGCAAAGGGCTTTGACGTGATCTTCGATATCGATTGGCAGGGTGCGCAGCAATTGGCGACGGCGGCGAGCGGCGACGTGGTGCGGGTCTTCGTGCTGCCGCCTTCGATCGGTGAGCTGGAGAGTCGCCTTCACCGTCGCGCCCAGGACAGTGCCGATGTGGTCGCCGCGCGCATGGCCAAGGTGGTCGACGAGATGAGCCATTACGGCGAATACGACTATGTGCTCGTCAATTACGCGCTCGATGACAGCGTTGCCCGCGTCCGTGCAATCCTCAATGCGGAGCGTACTCGCCGCGAGCGCTATACCGGACTTGACGAATTCGTCCGGACCCTCACCGAAGACCACAATTAACGCACGTACAGAGCAGGTGTAGCACCTGCGGCAAAGTATTTGCGTGGACTAAAAAGCCTTAGAGACCGTTCCGCCCGCACTGGCAAGCACGCCGGGCACAAGCTCAAGTGCATGGAACCGGTCTGGCGCCAAGGAGGTGGTGAAGTTTAGGCCGAATTGTTTCCCTGGGCGGAAGCCGAAGCGGCCGAGATAGCCGGCGTCGCCGATCGCCGCGACCGCATCATAGCCGAGGATGCGCGCGGCGGCGAGGCTTTGCTTGATCAACTCGCTGCCGATGCCGAGTTTGCCATGCGCGGGGTCTACCGCGATAGGTCCGAGCAGGAGGCCCGAATATGCGCCAGGTATGACGAGTGGCCAATAACGGATCGTACCAAGCAGAACGCTGTCCTGCCGGGCCGTGAGGCAGAGCGCGGCGATGGCATCGATACCCTCGCGCAAGGCGTAAGAGGGGCGGCCTAGGCGCCCCGCGCCAAAGGTAGTGTCGAGCAGAACTTCTATGGCTGGGCCGTCCTGCGGTCTCTCTTTAGAAATTTCAAACATTTGACGAACTTCCACAAGACAATGCGATGCAGATAGGAGTGCTCTTTGCTGACTCCGCCGCTTAGCAGACTATGCCTAGTGAGGCGCGGGAGCGCGTTGCCGTCGCTGTTTAAAGATCCTCGTCATCGCGGCCGAGGACATAACGGGAAGCTGCGCTAGAGGCAAGCTCTTTCATCTGTTGGGTAGAGCGCGGGCGAGCGCGCAAAAGGCCTCGATATCGAGGGTTTCCGCGCGCGCCTTGGGGTCGATTCCCTGAGAGGCGAGAAACGTTTCGGGTTCGTTGACCAGTCCCTTAAGGGCGACGCGCAACATTTTGCGTCGCTTGCCAAACGCCGCTCGGGTTACGCGGGTGAGCGCTTCCGCTTCTGCTGGAAAGAGTGGTTTGCTACGTGGTACTAGCTGTACCACGCTAGATGTGACTTTGGGTGACGGGGTGAACGCCTTGGCGCTGACATCGAAAAGGCGGCGCGTCTCGCAACGCCATTGCGCTAGGATCGAAAGGCGGCCGTAATCACCAGACCCAGGCGCGGCGGTAAGGCGTGCTGCGACCTCCTTTTGGAACATCAGGGTCATGCTGCGGTAGCGCTCAGGAGTTTTGAGCCATCCGAGCAGAAGGGCGGTTCCAACATTGTAGGGCAGGTTGGCGACGATTTTGGCCGGGCCGTCGAGGCGCGCTGCAACATCGACCTTGAGCGCATCCCCTTTGATGATCTCCAGGCGATCCGGCCAGATGTAGGTAAGTTCTGTTAAGGCCGCGAGACAACGCACGTCGCGCTCGATGGCGACTACACGGTGGGCACCGGACTCGAGCAGTGCGCGGGTAAGCCCACCGGGACCAGGACCGATTTCGAGCACCGTTACATCGTCGAGCGGCCCGGCGGCGCGGGCGATACGCATGCAGAGACTGGCGTCGAGCAGGAAATGCTGGCCGAGCGATTTGTTGGCTCTCAGGCCATGGCGGGACATTGTTTCCGCAAGGCTTTTGGCCTTAGAGCATTTCACGTTCACTTGCGCTCCTGCGAACTGCTGTAGCTCTTCTTGATTCGAGAAAATGTGTTGTCGCGGGTGATTTCACTTGCTTGGGATTTGCTCTAGACACGAAAATCGATGAACGCCGCGCGCCTAAGGTCACGGAGATATCGCCTAGCTTGCAATTCAAGCCGCCGGTTGCCGATATCCTGGCGCAGAGCTGCTCGCGTCGGCAGCTCAACCTTGACTTCAATGCGGTCGCAGATCATTAGAATGCGAAAGCCGTTGACAAAGGGGAGCGGCTGGCTCAATTGCCCGGCCATCGAGTTCTGCACCGCTTCTCGCAGGTCGACCGGCATATCGCCTATTTTCAATTCGCCCAGATCGCCGGATTGTGGCGAAGCGAATTTGCTGCTGCGCTCCAGCATGTCGGCGCAGTCCTTCGCATCGCTATGCACGTCCCTAATGTGCTCAAGTATCAGTTCCCTGTCGTTGCTGAAATCATCGACGATGATCTGCGCCAGGTGGACGCGGGTATCCAAAGGATCCGCCGTCAACAAGTTTCGCCGATCCACGAGCTTGATAATTTGCACGCCGTCAAAAGTGCGGATCAGTCCTGAGACCTTGCCAACCGCCAAACCGGGAAGGATGGAATCGATCTGTTTTGATAACTGTCCGATAATCACCCAGCCAATATCACCGCCGACTACAGAGGTGGCGCTTTCGGAAAATTGTCGTGCGATGCCGCGAAAATCCGCGCCTTGCTGCAGTTGCACCAACAAATTTTCGGCAGTTTTCATGATTTCCCGTTCTTGCTCCGGCGATTCGATCGTGAGGAAAATTTCTGCCACTCGGTATTCCGGCTGCCCTCGGTTCTCCTCAAGACGTGCCAGGGCTTCATCTACCTCGTCTTCGCCCACCGAGATTGCTGAATTGAGGCGGCGTGAGATCAATTTACTCCAAGCGATTTCCGCTTTGAGCTGAGCAACTACGGCGTCTCGGTCGAGACGGTTGTTACGTACGAAATTGTCGAATCCCCTCTCTCCCAAGCTTTGCCTTTTCTCTATCTGGTCAATTGCGAATTCGATATCGCGCTTAGACACCTCAATGTCGAGACGGGCAGCTTCTTGGGTTTGCAGATATTCATCGACTAGAGTGCGCAGGACCTGGGGCGCAATTTGTCGGCGCACGTCCGGTGCGTCGCGAAGTTTGGACGACGCCACGACAATATTTACCCGGGCCGCGAGGTCGTAGATTGAAATTACATCATCATTGACCACGGCGGCGATACGCATGATTTCCTGCCCGCGCGCCGACGGTGGCGGCGCCACCAGTCCGAAGACAGTAGCTAGAATCAGCGCTACGCCAAGGACAAGGCGGAATCGCAATATGTCGCACCTAATCCACATTATCTGTTGGTGTTATAAACCTCTACCCGGCTCGGGCAAAATAATTTAGCTCCCAGGGATATGTATTCCGCTTAGCCTAAGTGCTTTAGCCGAATGGTGAACAGGAGGCTGGTTTCCGGCTGGACGTCGCGGTCGCGGGTAAAGTTCTTATTGACGCGGGTTGCGAAGAAAAAACATTCATCCTCATAGGTGACGCCGGTGTTCCAGTTAATAGTACCGCCGGAACCTGTTAGGTCCCGCCGGGTACCCGCATTGACACGCCAAAAATTGGTCAGGCGAGCTTCGGCTGCGGCGATAATTTCTTCGCGATTGGCGAAGGCGGTGGTATCGCTTGCAGGTATCTGCTCTTCTAGAAGTGCATAACCGATATTGATGCGCACTGCCTCGGGTCCTGAAGCAAGTTCGATTTCGTTGCGACGGGCGGCGAAGTTTTGGCGCGTCAGGCGAAAGCGGTAGGCGAGATCGAAAATCGAGGCTGGCGAAATGCGGAAACGTCCGACGAAGTCCGAGAAGTTTTCCTCCAATCCGCTGCCCTTGTTAAATGTGTCGTCCTCTTTGAGGCGTGCACTTTGACCGATCATACCTTGGGTGCGCCCGCCGCCCAATCCGAAAAAGCCGAAGCGCAGTCCGTAATTGACACGCGGTCCGCTCTCCACCCGGTCGAAGCCGGTAAAACGGTTGTTGCTGAATAGCTTGGTATCGTCAAATTCAAAATCTTGGCTATCTTCGTTGGGGATTTCGCCAGGATTGCCGCCATAGGGGCTGATAATTCCCTGAACGATCGGCTCAACCAATGTCCTGATGCCGTCGGTGCGGCGCATCAGCGGCAAGCGCCATTCGCCGATCAATTCGGGGCGTAGACGCCCGGTTACTCCGCGAGCACGAGTCTTGCGAGTCGTACCAGCGGAATCGACTTTGTTGACGTGATAGACATCGCTGCGCGCCGTTGCCGACAGACGGTAGACGCTGCCGGAGCGCCCAATATGCGGCAGGTGCCAGCCGCCCTTGATGGAGAGGCGGCGGCTGTCGGCGCCGTCGATGCGATGGAGAGTCATTAAATTAGCATCTATGGTGGTGAACCCACCGAGCGTGTCGGGCATTCCAGCGTAGTTGAAATCCAAGAGCGGCAGGACGAATGGAATCTGATCCTGGTCGTCCTCGGCCTCTAGCCCCTGAAAGAAATATGCGTTGCCGCTAGCATAATTGCGCCCGTTAAGTCCTTCGATATAGGGCCGCGTGGTCAGCGTGTCTTTCGAATTGAGGCGGTAGAAACTAAGATAGGTATCGTCGCTTGCGTGCTCGAATTGATAGCCATAGTTCCAAACTGGGTCGAGTTGGAAGCGGCCGTTACTGAATAGGTGGCCGCGCACCCCTTTGCTACCGGTTTCACTGCCGTCATCGTCGCGCTCGTCACCATAAGTAAGGCTGCCGTCTAGGGAGTAGACACCGGTCTGGGTGCGTTCGCGATACTCGCCTCCCCATATGATTCCCTTGTCGCTGGTAAATTTGGGTTTCAGCGTTGCATCCTGATGCGGTGAAATGTTCCAGTAATAGGGCGTGGTCAGATGTATGCCGAGGTTCGAGGACGAGCCGTAGGCGGGTGCGAGGAATCCGCTTCGCCGTTTAACCGTCGGGTCAGGATGTTCGAAATAGGGGGTGTAGAATACCGGAATGCCGAACATTTCAAGCCATGCGTCATAATAGGCAACGTCCCGTTCTTCCTGGTCGTGTACGATGCTGATTGCTTTGATCTGCCAAAGCGGCGGTTCCCCCGGGTGAGTCGGGCAAAGTTTGCAGGGCGAGAAGACCGCTTTGTTCATTTCGGTGCGGTTGCCTTTTAAGCGTCGCGCGCTGTTTGCTGCGATCCGCGTCTCGGCGTTCAGCAAGATACGGATGTCGTGCATCACACCGTTACGCATCTCATCGGACAGTTTGAGGTAATCTGCGAACAGCACTTCGCCGCCCGGCTCCATCAAGGTCACATTGCCCGATGCCGTCATCACGTCGTGAAACTCGTTATAGGAGACCGCATCAGCAATCAGCAGTCGGTCGCCCTGGGATATCTCGACATTACCTACAGCGGTCACCACACCCAGCGCTTCGTCATAGATCAGGTTGTCGGCGCTCATAACCACATTTTTGCCGGTATCCTCGGAATTGATCTTACGCACCAGGGTTTGCGCTTGAGTCACGCCCGACACCAGAACTAGCGTGAGGAGTAACGTCAGAGCTGCACCGCGGAGCATCAGCCATCCTCCATATGGAACAAACTAGCAACGCCGATCAGCGTGAACGCACCGGCGGGAATCCAGGCAGCGAGCACCGCCGGAATCTTCCCCGAGAGGCCGAGCGCAAGCACCAGGTCGGAGACAAAATAGAGCACGAAGCCCATAAAGATGCCGGCAGCAATCAGAACCCAAGTGCCGCCGCTGCGTGAGAAGCGCAACGAGAAAGTTGCGGCGATCAACACCATGGCACAGAGCAGCAGCGGTCCCGCAAGCAGCGAATGCCAGTGCAATCGGTGCCGCACGGCAGAAAAGCCGGACGCTTCCAGCACTTCGATGAAAGCTGGCAGAGCCCAGAAGGAGAGCGTTTCCGGCGGCGCGAAGCTGTCCTCGATCTGGTTGAGAGTGAGTTTCGTCGGCACTTCGTAGGAATCCATGAATTGCGCTGGCTGATCTGGCCCGGTCAGCACTGCGCCCATCAACGCCCAGTGACCTTCCTCGAGGCGCGCCTCGTCCGCGTCGATACGCCCGACGAACTGATCGTTCTCTTGGAATTGAAAGATAATGACATCGTGCAGCGTCAAATCTTCCTGACCCAAGCGTTGGGCATGGACGACAGATTGCCTGTCGTTGTCGTTTTGGCGCAGCCAAATGCCAGACGGCGAGAGCGCCAGTAAGCTCGACTTGCCACGTAGAAATTTAGCGTCCATCTGTTCGTAGCGTGACACCATTGCTGCCGAGAGGGGGTTGAAGACGGTCATTACGAAGACGCCGAGCACCAGTGCCAGAACGAGATTGGGAAGCAAAAATTGCCACACCGAGACGCCGGCGGAGCGCGCCACGACGAGCTCATGGGTGCGTGTCATACGGGCGAAGGTCCAAAGGCCGGCGACTAGCGCGGCGAATGGTAAGATCTTCTGCGCCATGAAGGGAATGCGCAGCATCGCCATTTGCAGCAGAATACCGAGTGTTGCCAACTCGCGCCCCGGGCCGGAGCCGCGGCGCATCATTTCCACCGCGTCGAAAATGAAGATCGTCGCAACGAAGATTAGAAACACCATGGCCACGCCGGTCAAAAATTGCCGACCAATATAGTAGGAGAAGGTGCCTGAGAGGCGCATGACCCAGGCGTCTCCCTATCCAACCGTTACTGGCGGCGGCTCGCCACCGGAGCGCTGCCGTCGGCGACGGGGTCGCAACAAATAGATTGAGATGCCAATCGTCACCACGACATTGAGATAGAGCGTGAAGAAGAGGTCTGGCGTTTTTGAGACGGCGTTGACTAGCCCGAGGCCGATTGCCTCAAAGACAAAGGCGGCGGTGATGCCGCCGAGGATTCGTCGCCATTGGCCGCGCCGATTGAGCTGCCCACCCAAGAGTGTGGCAAGGGCAATGCCAGTCAGTGCGAATACAAAGAGCGGCGTGACAATGCGCTGGTGCGCTTCGGCCCAGAACTTACCGAGATTGCGCTGATCATCATAGCCGTCGGTGGGATTGAACAACTCGTGCAGGTAACGCTCGCGCGGCTCGCGCCAACGATTCGCTGGGTCCTCGGCAAAATATCCGAGGTCAAGTGCGTAGCTGTCGAAATATAGTAGCGACAACTGGCCACGAGATTTGTTGATCTCCTGGCGGTTGCCGTTAAGGAGTACGAAGCGCGGTCCCTGCTCGGTCCTAACCAGCGCGCCGCGCTCGGCCATCATGGTTACTGGCTGGGCGGCGACACGGCTGTCATGTACGAAGATCCCGTGCAGGCGACCACGCGCATCGCGCTCGCGCACGAAGACGGTCACATCGTCGATCAGATTAGTATAGACACCTTCCTGTAGCAGCACCGACGAGAAATCGGCGCGGGCGATGAATTGCCGGCTCTTAAATTCGCGGTAGCTCGCCGGTACGAAATAAAGATTTATGGCATAGACCAGCACGCAGACAAATGTCGCGAGTGTCAATGCTGGCGTCGCCAGTGACCACGGTCCCTGGCCGGCAGAGCGTAAGGAAACGACCTCGCTGTCAATCACCAGCTTGTTGTAGGAGAAGAGAATGGCACTAAAGAGCGCGATGGGCAGGATGACACCGAGAAAGGTCGGCAGTAGGAGCATTGAGAAATAGAGAAAGGCGCTTAGGCTTAGGCCTTTGTTCACGATCATATCGATGAAGCGCAAGGACTGGGTGAGCCAGATCACCGCAGTCAGCCCTACAGTGATTAGTAGGAACGGACCCAGAAGTTGACGCAAGATATAGCGTTGATGACGATGCATAATACTATTATAGCTTTGCAGAGCGTTCTTTGTCGCGCGGCATGGCGGTTTTCACCGGGGTCCATTTACTTTTTCGTTGTGGCAGACGAGAAACACTGAACGGCAACCGCTGGTGAATTCGCGTCGCTCGATTCGAAAGCCGGCTTTTTCAAGCTTCTCGACGAATGCTTTCAAACTGCGGCCGCGATAGCCGATTTCCCATTTATGGGCTTCCCATTCAGTATCATGTTTTATTTTGAACCGGTGTAGAAAGTGCAATTTGCGGAAATGGTTGCGTCTGCGCCAGCGCTGACGGTTGAAATAGAGCTCAAAGGCGAATTGAAAACCTTCACAGGGCACAGAAAGGACCAGCCAGGGTGCCAGCGCGTCAGCGAGGCGCGCGAGCAAGCTATCGAGCTTTTTCCAAAGGATATGCTTGAGGGTCTCGCAGTAGAGAATGGCGTCGAATCCCTGGACAGTATCTGGGTCGACCTCAAGGATATCTGACCGGATGTGCCGACGTGCGCCGATGCCATTGGACTGCGCCTTGATGTCTAGGGTCGTAACCTCATAGCCGGCGCTCGCGGCCATCGCCGTCACTAGGCCGAGATAGGGATCAATCTGGAGAATATTGCGGACCTGTAGATCCTGCAATAGCGCCACCTGGAGCCATTGGTGGGCGATGCGCTTCTCGCTGTAATATTCGTGCCACTTAGTCTGAAAACCGGCGTCATCCGGCGGCGGGACTTTCATCGCGGTGAGCATAGGCCATCGCCACACCAAAAGCGAACCAGGGAAGCGAAACGTGCTTCACCATTTCGTCTGGTCGGTATAGGTTCACACGCTCGCCGGCAAGGGCTGGCAGATAGGAGTATCCAACAATCGCGAGGCCGCCATGCAGATTGCCTTTTCCGAATTTTCTTTACCCGAGAGTGGGACGCTTATCGTCGGCGTTCTAGCCGATGGTGCCCTCACGCCGAGTGCCCAGGAGATCGACGGGCGGATGTCCGGCGCGCTTGCCCAGGCGGTGGAGGGCAGTAGCCGGTTCACCGGCAAGAAGAACACGACGCTGACGCTGAATGCGCCGGCGGGTCTTGTGCTCGGCCGTGTCATTCTGGTCGGCCTCGGCAAAGCCGGAGATATTGACAAATTGCAGATTCAGGCGATGGGAGGGCGCATTGTCAGTGCCCTCAACAAGCTCGGCGAGAGCCAGGCTGCAATCATTATCGACACGCTCGATGGTTGCCCCGTGCATCTGACGGATATGGTTGCTGAATGTGCCTTCGGTGCGCAGCTCGCTTCCTACCGGTTCGACAAATATCGCACCAAGCAAAAGGAAGAGGACAAGGCGACACTCGACAGCCTTACTTTCATGTCGCCCGACAGCGACGCGGCGCAAACTGCGTTCGAGCCGCGCCGGCGCGTCAGTGACGGGGTGTATCTTGCGCGCAATTTGGTGTCGGAGCCGAGCAATGTGAAATATCCGGCGACCATCGTCGAGGATATCCAGGGACTCACTGAGGTCGGCGTCGATGTCCAGGTGTTGCATGAGGAGCGCATGAAGGAGCTCGGCATGGGTGCCCTTCTGGGCGTTGGCCAGGGTAGCCGGCGCGAGAGCTTCATCGCTATCATGCGCTGGAATGGAGCGCCCGACGAAGACACCCCTCCCGTGGCCTTTGTCGGCAAGGGCGTCACCTTCGATACTGGCGGTATTTCGATCAAGCCCTCCGGCGGCATGGAGGAGATGAAATACGATATGGCCGGTGCCGGTGCGGTGATTGGCCTGATGAAGGCGCTGGCCGGGCGCAAGGCGCGCGCCAATGTGGTTGGCGTTGTCGGATTGGTGGAGAATATGCCGGATGGCAATGCCCAGCGCCCTGGCGATGTGGTGACCACCATGTCGGGCCAAACCATTGAGGTGATCAATACGGATGCCGAGGGGCGGCTCGTTTTGTCGGACGCTCTTTGGTACACCCACAAGACCTTCGAGCCGCAATTCATGGTCGATCTCGCCACCCTAACGGGTGCAATCATCGTTAGTCTCGGCACTTATCAGGCGGGGCTCTTCAGCAATAACGATGAGTTGGCGGAGCGCCTGGCGGCGGCCGGTAAGGCGTCAGGCGAGGAGGGCTGGCGCCTGCCACTCGGCAGCCGTTACGACAAGGACATCAATTCCGAGATTGCCGATATGAAGAATGTCGGCAAGGGGCGCGAGGCGGGCAGCATTACCGCGGCCGCGCTCCTCGAACGATTTGTTGGCGACACGCCCTGGGCGCATCTTGATATCGCGGGCATGGCCTGGATGAAGCGCGGTGACGATCCGACCGTACCGAAGGGCGCGTCTGGTTATGGCGTGCGTCTATTGGACCGACTGGTTGCGGATCACTACGAAAGTTAAGCCTCGGGCGCTGGAAGCTTATGGATGGCTGAGGTCGGATTCTACCAGTTGCGCACCAGCCCGCTTGAGCATGCGCTGCCCAAGCTGCTACAGAAGGCGCTTGATGCCGGGCACCGCATCCGCGTCGTCGGCGCGTCCGATTTGCGTATGGAGGCACTGAGCGCTGTTCTTTGGTCATACGATTCTGCATCCTTCCTGCCCCACGGTTTGGCGCGGGACGGCGATGCGGAACGTCAGCCGATTTACCTAACTGTCGAATCCACCGATCTCGAGGTCAATGAAAACACCGCAGACCTGGTGGTCACTATTGACGGCGTCGAGCCGGTTTTTCTCGAGGGTGTGGTGCGTTATCTTGATATGTTCGAGGGTAGGGAAGAAACCGCGCTTAAAGCGGCGCGCCAACGCTTCAGGCGACGCAAGGAGGAAGGCCATAATGTAAGTTACTGGCAACAAAACGAAGGTGGCGGTTGGGAAAAGCTCAGTTGAACCGCTTTGTCGAAGCGTCTATAACGCGCCATCTTAATTTTCGGGAGTTAGCCAAATGGCGGTCGAGCGAACGCTTTCTATCCTCAAGCCGGACGCGACCCGGCGCAATTTCACGGGCGCGATAAATCAGCGGTTCGAGGACGCTGGCCTGAGGATTGTCGCCCAGCGGCGATTGCGGCTGACGCGGGAACAGGCCCAGCAATTCTACGCGGTTCATGCCGAGCGCGCGTTCTACGACGATCTCTGCGATTACATGACCTCCGGTCCCATCGTCGCCCAGGTTCTAGAAGGCGAAAACGCCGTGGTGCTCAATCGCGAGATTATGGGTGCGACCAATCCGGCGAACGCTGACAAGGGCACGATTCGCAAGGATTTTGGCGAATCGGTCGAGGCGAATTCCGTGCATGGTTCGGATTCGCCGGAAAACGCGGCCATAGAAGTCACCTTTTTCTTCGCACAAACCGATATCGTCGGCTGACCAGAGTCCGCGCGAGCTTGTCTTGCGTGCATTTGCACCCCATATGACCAAGGTCCGGCGGAGCTGTGCTACAATTCGCAGCGTGGCTCCAATAGGCGTGGGATACGATACGAGTATGGTGGACAAGCGCAAAACCGGCAGACCTGGCGAGGATACTGGCGTCCTGACCAGGACTAAGCCTGAGACGAAGAAGCCGTCGATGTACAAGGTTTTGCTGTTGATTGACGACTACACGCCGATGGAGTTTGTGATTGTCGTTCTGATGCGCATCTTCGGCATGGGCCAGGAGAAGGCGACGGAGGTGATGCTGAATGTGCATCGCAGCGGCGTCGGTGTTTGCGGGGTGTATTCGTTCGAAGTGGCGGAGACCAAGGTGACCCAGGTGATGGGTTTGGCGCAGCGCAATGAGCATCCACTGCAATGCACCATGGAAAAAGACTGAACCGAGCGAGACAAACAGACCAAGGGTTAAGGCACGGCAGGGATGTTATCCGCGGAACTCGAAAAAACTCTACACCGGGCGCTTGCACTCGCTACCGAGCGCAAACACAATCTGGCCACCCTGGAGCATCTGTTGCTTGCGCTGTGCGAGGACACGGACGCGGTCGCCGTTCTCAAGGCCTGCGGCATCGATGTCGTCAAACTGAGCGGAGATCTGACGGTGTTCATCGATAACGAGCTCAAGAGCCTGGTAGGCGAGGACGGCGAGGACGCGGCGCCAGCTACTGGATTCCAGCGCGTCCTGCAGCGAGCCGTCCTCCATGTGCAATCCTCCGGCCGGGGCGAGGCAACCGGCGCCAATCTGCTCGCCGCGCTCTTTACAGAGCGCGAATCCCATGCCGTCTTTTTTTTGCAGGAACAGGACATGACACGGCTCGACGCGGTGAACTACATCTCCCACCGTATCGCCAAGGTTCCCAGCCAAGGTGGCGAGACGGGAGAGGTAACAGGCATTGATGAGGAATTCGCTGCCGATAGCGAGGTTAAGCACGGCGGCGAGGCGCTCGATGCTTATTGCGTCAACCTCAACGCCAAGGCTGAAGACGGTAAGATTGACCCCTTGATTGGCCGCGCGAACGAAGTCGAGCGCACCATCCAAGTGCTGTGTCGGCGCACTAAGAACAATCCGCTCTACGTCGGCGACGCCGGCGTCGGTAAGACCGCCATTGCTGAGGGCCTGGCGCGGCGTATCCACGAGGGTCAGGTACCAGAAGTGCTGGTGGGCACTACAATATTTGCCCTCGATATGGGCGCGCTCCTTGCTGGCACGCGCTATCGCGGCGATTTTGAGGAGCGGGTGAAGGCCGTGGTGGATGAGCTTGAAAATCACGAGGGCGCCATCCTATTCATCGACGAAATTCACACCGTAATAGGCGCTGGCGCGACTTCTGGCGGCGCGATGGATGCGTCCAACCTCCTAAAACCAGCGCTGCAAAGCGGCGCCTTGAGTTGCATCGGTTCGACCACTTACAAGGAATATCGTAATTTCTTCGAGAAGGACCGGGCGCTAGTCCGGCGCTTTCAGAAGATTGATATCGCCGAACCCTCGATCGAGGACGCAGTCAAGATCCTGCGTGGCCTCAAGAGCTATTACGAAGATTATCATACTGTGCGTTATACCAATGAGGCGTTGCGCGGTGCGGTGGAGCTGTCGAGCCGCTATATGAGCGATCGCAAACTGCCGGACAAGGCGATCGATGTGATCGACGAGGTCGGCGCGGCGCAGCGCCTGAAACCAGAATCGAAACGCCGCAAGCGCAAGACCATCGGCATCAAGGACATCGAGACCATCATTGCCGAGATGGCACGGGTGCCGGCTAAGAATGTTAGCAGCGGCGATAAGCGGTCGCTGAAAACTCTAGAACGTGATCTCAACACTGTCGTTTTCGGCCAGGACGAGGCGCTCAAGCAGGTGGCGGCGGCGATCAAGCTCGCTCGCGCTGGTTTGCGTGATGGCGACAAGCCGATCGGCTGCTATCTCTTCTCAGGTCCGACGGGCGTCGGCAAGACCGAAGTCGCGCGACAATTGTCGCATACACTCGCGATCGAGCTGATCCGCTTCGACATGAGCGAATATATGGAACGCCACTCGGTTTCCCGGCTGATCGGGGCGCCGCCTGGCTATGTCGGTTTTGCCCAGGGCGGGCTGCTGACCGACGCGGTTGACCAGCATCCCCACGCGGTGCTCCTCCTCGACGAGATCGAGAAGGCGCATCCCGATCTCTTCAACGTGCTGCTGCAGGTGATGGATTACGGCAAGCTCACTGACCATAACGGCAAGAGTGTCGATTTCCGTAATGTGATCCTGATCATGACTACCAATGCGGGCGCGGCGGAGCTCGTTAAGCCGGCTATTGGCTTCGAGAGCGGGGAGCGCATCGGCGACGACGAGGAAGCGATTAAGCGCATGTTCACGCCCGAGTTCCGCAACCGGCTTGACGCGGTCATTCCCTTCAAGAGTCTGCCGCCGGAGGTGATGGCGAAGGTGGTCGATAAATTTATCATGCAGTTGGAGGATCAGCTTGCTGAACGCAGCGTCGAGATCGAGCTTAGCGAGGAGGCCAAGGCTTGGCTCGCTAAGAGGGGCCATGACCCGGCCTTTGGCGCTCGGCCGCTTGCGCGGGTTATTCAGGAAGAGATCAAAAAACGGCTCGCTGAAGAATTACTGTTCGGCAAACTGTCAGGCGGCGGAAGCGTAACCGTCGATGTGAAAAACGGTGAACTGACCTTCGGATTCCCTGATCCCAAGCCCGAGAGAAAGCTGCCTGGCAAGAAAAAGGGCGGCGGCAGGAAGGTTGGCGAATTGGTCCGATGAGCGCCTTCAAACATTGACGTTGCATGTGGGGCGGGTTTTCCTGTGGTGGTAACATAATTGCTGCCAAGGGAGCGTTCCGTGTCCTTTTCATTTCTCGACGGCTTGAGGGTCATCGACCTGAGCCAATATGTGCCTGGCCCCTATGCCACGCTTCTCCTCGCTGATCTGGGCGCGGATGTGGTGAGTGTTGAGCCGCCTGGGGGCGAGCCCATGCGGCGCTTCGGCCCGGCCGACAAAGACGGCATTTCTGCTTGGTACAAACAGGTCAACGCGTCAAAAACTGTCGTAGAGATCGACCTCAAGAGCGCCGAGGGTAAGTCCGCGTTGGAGGAACTGATTCGTGGCGCCGATGCTATGCTCGAATCATACCGTCCCGGCGTGATGGACCGGCTCGGTTTTAGTGAGGCGCGAATCCGCGAGCTCAATTCCCGCCTGGTCTATTGTGCGCTTTCGGGCTGGGGGCAGACAGGTCCCTACCGTCTGCGTGCTGGGCATGACCTTAATTATATGGCCCTGATGGGCGGCTTGGTGACCTCGGGCACGGCGGAAACGCCGGTGATCGCCTATCCCCAGGTCGCCGATTTCGCGAGTGGCGTGCAGGCGGCGATGGCTATGCTCGGTGGACTAATGGGCCGCGACCGGCCAGGCGGCTCCGGCGAAGGCTGTTTCATCGACACTTCTATCGCCGAATCGGTAATCCCCTGGCAAATGTGGACCTTGACCGGCATGTTGCGGCCCGGCTTCGGTGTTGACCGCGCTGCCATCTATCTCAATGGTGGCACCGCCTTTTACAATATTTATCCCACCAAGGATGGCCGTTTTATGACCTTGGGCGCTGTCGAAGAGAAGTTCTGGCAGGCTTTTTGCGAGACTGTTGGACGGTCCGACTGGATCGCGCGGCAATGGGAAGAAGCACCGCAAACCGTCCTAATCGAAGAGGTCCGCGCGGCGCTTGCAGAGAAAACCGTGGAGGAGTGGGAGTCCGTCTTCGCCGAGGTCGATTGCTGCTTTGAGCGGGTACACGAAATGGCCGAAATGGCGGATCATCCGCATGTCCAGGCGCGCGGAATGGTTAAGCGCAGCGACGGCGAGGATCCCTTTATCGAAGTAGGCTTTCCTGCCTGGATCGACGGCAGACCGCCGGAGGTGCGCCCACCCACGCGCTACAGTACGGCTTCCGACATAATCGAAGAGTGGACATGAGCCTCATCGTTACACCTACCGGCGCCGCCCTCGGCGCCAAAATCAACGGACTCGACCTCTCCCGTCCGCTTGACGCCAACACCTCAGCTGACCTGCGTGCGGCGCTTTTTGAACATATATTGCTGGTTTTTCCGGGCCAAACTTTGACGCCCGAGCAACTCGCCGAGTTCTGTCGCCTGTTTGGCCCGATCACACGCCATATTCTCGATCAATTTCATCACCCGGACGAGCCGGATCTCTCTATAATTTCCAACGTGGTCGAGAGCGGAAAGGGCCGCACTACGACGCGCATGGCCGGCAGCTATTGGCATTCGGACCTGTCCTATATCGCAGAACCTGTTGATGCATCAATGCTTTACGCCATCGAGGTGCCCGAGTCCGGTGGCGATACGTTGTTCGCCAATCTGTACGAAGCGTTCGAAACCCTTTCCGTCGGCACGCAGGCGCGTCTACGCGACCTGACGGCGGTGCACAATCTCATGAGCGGGACCGGCGCCGATGCAAAGGTGGCGTTAACCGACGCTCAGCGCGCTAAGGTGCCGGACGCTATCCACCCGGTGGTCCGGCGCCACCCCGAAACTGGGCGCGAGGCGCTGTTCGTCAATCCTGGCTTCACCCGGCGTATCGTTGAACTGGATCAGACCGAAGGCGACGCGCTCCTTGCGGAGCTATACGATCACGCGACTGAGGAATGCTTCACTTACCGCCACAAATGGACCGCTGGCGACCTCACCCTGTTCGACGGCCATGCCTCTATGCATTCGGCCACCGGCGGCTATGCCAGTGCCGCGCGTCGCACACTTTGGCGGGCATTTATGGGCGGTCGCTACGAGGCTTGATCCGCCTCAGCGCGTGAATTCAACACCGAAGGTACCGAGATCGGTAACTGACTTCACCGGCGCAGCCTTGCTCTTCTCCCAAAGTTCCGCCGGATCCGCATTCCCAGATAGCTCTTGCAGGCGCGGATAGACCTCCTCGCTGAAGAGCTTCATGGAATTCAGCGCGTCCTTGTCGGAGAGAAAGCCGGCCTGACCCATGATCAGCATATGGCCGAAGCCGCCGCAATATTCCCAGAAGCTTTTTATCTGCTCATAGACCTGATCGGGTGTACCGGCGAAAAGGTTGCCGACGGCCATCTGTTCATCGAGCTTCGGCTGGCGCGGTACCAAGGTGCCGGCGGCGCCACGCATCACCATGGCCGAGACCGACGGCGGATGGTAGCCGGGCGGATTGCTCCATTCCTCAGGCACTTTGTTAGCCGACATGTACCAGAGAAGCTCACGTGCACCGTTCTCCGCCTCAGTCTCGTTTTCGCCGACAAAGCACAGGCCGAGATAGGCCAGTCGATCAAGAGGCGCTGGTGTGCGATGCGCGACCATATAGGCCTCGCGGTAACTGTCAAAGATGCCACGAATTTTGCCATAGCCAGCGAGGAACACGGCGCCCACATAATTGTGCTCCGCCACCGGCACGGCGGTGCGGGCGCTGCCCATGGTGATCCAGATTGGCGGGTGCGGTTGCTGATAAGGGCGTGGCCAGATATTGACCTGGCGATGGTGATACCATTCACCTTCGAAATTGAACGGCCCGTCATGGCTGGTCCACGCCTTGAGGATGAGATCATGGGCCTCCCAAAGGCGCTCGCTGCCGCGGTGCGGCAGCACGTTTGCGGCCGCCGCCTCATAGGGCACGCTGCGTACAAAGCCGCATTCAACCCGTCCTTTCGAGATTACATCAATCATCGCCATCTCTTCCGCCACGCGCACCGGCTGGCTGCGGTTAGGGATCGGATTGCCGAGGATCAGTAGTCGCGCCTTCTCAGTCTGTCGAGCGAGGATGCCGAGGAGTATCGGCGCCGACGGAACGATGCAGGTCGCCGTTTGGTGATGCTCGTTTAGCATAATCTCTAACCCGACATCTTCGCAGGCGCACCAAAGATCGAGATAGCGGTTATAGAGGTCGTTCGCTGTCTCTGGGTCGCAGTAATGGTTGGGCAGGTCGACGCGGATCGAGCGATAGTTCTCTTCCGGAGGCAGATAGGGATAGCAATTCTCAGTAAACCACCAGGTTTTCACCGCCGTGCTCCTTAATTAATCCGCATGGGCAAAAACGGCGTCGACGAATGCGTCTGGCCGTTCGATCTGCGGCACATGGCCGGTATTTTCTATTACTGTTATCGTGGCACCAGTGATTAGCGCACAATATTTCCGTCCGTAATCAACCGAGACGATGCCATCGTTTGCGCCCCAGATGAAATGCGTCGGAATTTTGATGCGGTGCAGCCGGCGGGGCAGCTTGGGGTTGTGCATATAGGGCTCCCAGGTGTAGACGCCGAGGGCGACCCGATCGGCGGCGACGGTCTGCAAGTCGGCGTCCGGCATATCCAGCGGCGCAGGCATCAGCGACGGGTCGTGAAACAGCAATTCAGCAACTTTTTCGCCGGGAAGGGCAAATACATCGGCGATATCGCGGTCCTCGCGACCGCCAGTCTTGACGCCAACCGGGCCGACCAGAAAGAGCCGAGACAGGCGCGTCGCGTTCATCGTTGCAAGTTCCGCCGCGACCCATCCGCCGAGCGAAGTGCCCATCAGCACAGCATCTTTGAGGTCTAGCGCATCAAGCAGGTCGAGATAAAGAAAGACGAGATCGTCCACCCGGTTGAAACCCTCAGGTATCGACGTGCCACCGAAGCCGGGATGGACCGGCGCGATCACCTCAAGACGTTCGGCGAGTCGTGCCGCGTAGGGAAAATTTGTTTCCGGCCCGCCGCCGCCATGCAGTAGAAGAAGCGGCGGTCCGCTTCCCATACGGCGATAAGGCAGGTCAATTCCTTGCAGGGAGATCGTTTCCATGGGCGGCAGCTAAAGCAATTGGCGCGGCCGTTTCAAGCCCTTGTTTGCCGGTCGGGTTTACTCCAGCTCCAAAGCCTCTGAGAGCTCATCATTCTTTCTTATGGAACGGACTATGCACGCTTAACGTTTTAATTTCCCGATCGACCTGGTGCGTCTCACGCTGGAGATAATCCTCAATCGCGTCGCGAAAGCTGGTATTGGCGATCCAGTGGGCACTGTAGGTCGGGCAAGGTAAATAGCCGCGCACTAGCTTGTGTTCGCCTTGCGCACCGGCTTCAACACGCTTCAGGCCGTGGGCGATCGCGTAATCGATGGCTTGGTAGTAACAAAGTTCGAAGTGGAGAAATTTGTGATATTCCACCGCACCCCAATTGCGGCCGAAGAGGGTGTCGTTGCTCATCAAGTTGAGGGCGCCTGCGATGGGGCGCCCTTCATTTTCAGCGATCATTAGGACCACCTGCTCTCCCATCTTTTCGCCCAAGAGGCTGAAGAAGTCGCGAGTGAGATAGGGCACGCCCCATTTGCGGTTGCTAGTCTCCTGGTAGAAATGGAAAAATGCGTCCCAGTGATGCTCCTCAATGTTGCTGCCCGACAGCGCGTGGACCGTGAGGCCGGAGGCTAGCGCCTCGCGTCGTTCGCGTTTGATCTGCTTGCGTTTTCGCGAGGCTAGCTCGGCGAGAAAGGAATCGAAATCCTCGTACTCGTCGTTTTCCCAATGGAACTGCACGCCGGTGCGGATCAGGAGACCGGCCTTGTCCATTAGCTCGGCCTCTTCTGCGCACGGAAAGGTGATATGGAGCGAGGAGGCATCGGTCTTGTTGGCGCATTGGATGCAGGCGGAAAGAAGAACCCTCTTCAGCGCCGCTAATTCTGCCTGATTCCTAACGTAGTCTTCGCGGAGTAAAAGACGCGGGCCGGTTGCCGGAGTGAACGGCACCGAGACTTGCATCTTCGGATAATAGCGTCCGCCCGCACGCTCAAAGGCGTCGGCCCAGCCATGGTCGAAGACATATTCGCCATGGGAATGGTTTTTGAGATACATCGGCACCACACCAAGTACCTGGCCAGCGCCGTTCCTCAGCACCACATGGTGGCCGAGCCAACCGGTCTCCGCGGTTGCCGATCCGCTCTCCTCCAGTGCTAGGAGAAAGGCATGGCGCACAAAGGGGTTGCCGCCGGCCACGCAAGCGTCCCAGTCTGCCGCTGCGACATCGTTGATCGATGTGAGAATATGGGCTTCGAGATCGCGCGTTTGCCCGGCTTCGTCGAGTGCCATGTGCAAGACTTTAGCTCCTAAGATTGGAGCTTTAAACCCGACGCGGCGAGATCGCGCAGATCCGTCTTCACATGGATCAGCGCCGTACCGCCATGGTCGAGTGCGCCGTCGAGCGCCGCGGCGAACTGATCCGTCTTCTCCACGGTCCAGGCCTTGACTCCCCAGCCACGCGCCACCGTCGCAAAATCCGGGCTTTTCAAATTCACGCCATAGCTATTGTCGCTGCCGAACCGATTCGTTTGATGCATAGCTATTGTGCCATAGGCGCTGTTGTCGCAGACGATCACCTTTATCGGCAAGTTCTGCTCGACGGCGGTAACCAGCTCCTGGCCGGTCATGAGAAATCCACCATCGCCTACCAGAGCCACGACGGTTTTGCCTGGTCGGGCCAGCTGCACGCCGATCGCACCGGGTACGGCAAAGCCCATGGCGCCGGCGGCTGGGCCGGCCTGCGCCTGGCGATGCTTGAACGGGAGGTAGCGGTGCAACCAGGTAGAAAAATTGCCGGCGTCGTTGGTAACTGTGCAATCGTCGGGCAGCCGCTCACCGAGGATGCACATGACTTGGTTCATGTCGACATCGCCAAGCGCGTCATCCTCGGGTGGAGTCGCCCAGGCCTCGTATTGCTTTCGCTGTGCCCGCCGCCAGGCGAGGCGTCTCTCTGGCGGTGGCGCACCCAGCGCCTGTGTCAGTGCTTCCAGGGTCGGGCCGCAATCGGATTTGAGGGAGAGGTCCGGCGCATTGACGTCCAGAACGGCAGAATCGGTGAAGATCTGAATGAGTTTCTGCTCGTGGCTGACGAGCACGAATTCCATCGTCGTCGCAGCGTCCAGCCGGCTGCCGGCTGAGATCACCAGATCGACGTTTTTCCACATCTCCTTTTGATAAGGCGCGAGCACCAGGCCCAAGTGGCCAAGACAGGCGGGATGATCCGTCGGGATCGCGCCTTGGCGACGGAAGGCGGCGCACATGCCGGCGCCGGAGGCTTCAAGGAACACTTCGAGTGCCGCGTTGGCACCTTCGAAATTGATCATCTCGCCGGCGATCACCACAGGATTTTGCGCCTCGTCGATCATCTTAGCTGCGGCCGCAATCTTCTTCGGGTCCGGTGGATAAGCCGGGCGAGGCTCGGGCGTCGGGATCTTGAAATTTTTACATTCCTCGGTGGTGACATTTTCTGGCAACACGACGATCACGGGGCCGGGGCGTCCATCGGCCGCAAGTGCCAGCGCGTTCTTGGTTACTTCAGCCACATCGTCCGGTACCAGCGCCTGCAAGACTTCTTTGGCAAGTGGTTCGTACATGGTGTGGTAATCGACTTCCTGAAATGCCTCGCGGCCGATCTGGTTCGTCGGAACCTGGCCCACGAAAAGCACCATCGGCGTCGAGTCCTGACGCGCCGTATGTACGCCGATCGCAGCATTGGTAGCGCCGGGGCCGCGCGAGACGAAGGCAATGCCGGGTCTGTTGGTCATACGCGCATGGGCACAAGCGGCAAAACTCGCACCTGATTCATGGCGGTTAACAATCAGGCGAATCTCGTTCTGATGCCGGCGCAGTGGCTCGATGGCGCCGAGATAACTCTCGCCGGGGACGCAAAAAATCGTGCTAACCCCATGTTCGATAAGGGTGTCGATGAGCGCCTGCCCGCCGGTGAAAGTTTTGGTCATTGTTTTCTTTCTGGTCGGCTCACCCGATTTCCCATAACGATTCTATTTCCACCGCACAGTCGAGGGGTAGTGCCGTCACCCCGACGGCGGCGCGGGAATGTTTGCCGGCATTGCCAAATATTTCACCTATTAATTCAGACGCACCATTGCCAACGGCTGGCTGGTCGGTAAAGCCGGGTGCACTGGCGACATAGATGCGAAGACTCACGCAACGCTGGACTTGGTCGAGATCACCGCCACAGGCGTTTTTGAGATGAGCTAGGGTGTTGAGAGCAGAATTACGTGCGGCTTGCTGGCCCTGTTCGGTTGTGAGATCGCTGCCTACTACGCCCGTGCCTATATCGCTGCGGTCGAGTATCGAGATCTGTCCTGAAATGAAAACCAGATTTCCCGTTTGAACATAGGGCACATAGGCGGCCACTGGGGCTGGTGGTTGGGGCAACTCGATACCGAGCTTGGCTAGGTGTGTGTCGATTTGGCCGGTCATGATGGCGGTCTCCCTCGCGCAATGGCACCGATTTGTCTTGCGCAGGCGGGAGAATAGCCGTTCCTAACGTCACGCGCTATAGTCAGCATCCAGGGTAAAAGAAAGGTGAAGCGCCCCCAGCTCTATATCGGACCTGCTGGGCAACGAGTCCCACTCCTTGGGGGTTTGAAACCATTCGCTATATTGGGAACGATGAACCACAAAATGCGATTTATGTTTGCGCTTTGCCTAATAGCGGGCGGGCTAGTTGCCGCCAATCTTGCCATCGCTGCGGAGAACTGGTTCACGCCCCATCGCGGGTTTTACCAAATGACGCTGGCAACGGCGGAACCATCCAGCGGAATCATCGGCGCCTCGGGCGAGACCTATTTCGAATGGGCGGACGAGTGTGACGGCT
>CAZUXZ010000140.1:0-11403 GCA_964624055.1 uncultured Rhizobiaceae bacterium
TGATGGCATTTTCCAAGCTGGTCCTTAAAACTCTGCCGGGAATCGATCGGCCGGCCATGGGGTCAATCTTCCCGACAAAGCGTGGCGAGAGCGTAATGCTTGATCTCGGCGCCAATATTGACTGCAATTCCAACCATCTTGTGCAGTTCGCCATCATGGGCGAAGTGTTTGCCCGTAATGTGCTCGGCGTAACCGAGCCGACGGTTGGCCTTTTGAATATCGGCTCCGAGGAGGGTAAGGGCAACAACACCATTCGCACCGCTGCGGCGACACTCCGCGAATCCGATCTACCGATCAAATTTCATGGTTTCATCGAAGGCGACGATATAGCAGCTGGGACTGTCGATGTCGTAGTCACCGATGGCTTCGCCGGTAATATCGCGCTGAAGACAGCTGAGGGTGCTGCGCGGCTCTATGGCGGCTATATTCGCAGTGCCTTCAAGCGTTCAGTTATGTCACGTGCCGGCTATCTGCTTGCCCGTCCGGCGCTTAAGATGCTGCGCGAGCGCCTCGACCCGCGTACCTATAACGGCGCCATGTTTCTTGGCGTCAATGGTGTCGCAGTGAAAAGCCACGGTGGCACTGACCACAAGGGATTCGCCAATGCCCTCTCCGTAGCGGCTGACATGGTCGCACAGGGCATCAATCCAAAAATTATCGAAGAATTATCGCGCATGAATTTCGAGGATTCAGCCGAACTGAAGAGGGCCGCCATTTAAATGCTGCGGTCCCGCATTATCGGTTGCGGTTCGTACCTACCGGAAAAAGTGCTTACCAATGATGAATTGGTAAAGACTGTCGATACCTCGAACGCGTGGATTGTCGAGCGCACTGGCATTACCCAGCGCCATATCGCAGCAGAGGGCGAGCTAACTTCTGATCTCGCCTTGGCGGCGGCGGAACGAGCGATGAAAGCGGCAGGCATCGGTGCTGGTGAGCTCGATCTTCTGGTGCTGGCCACTTCCACTCCTGACAACACATTTCCCGCCACGGCAGCCAAGGTGCAGGCCGGTCTCGGGATGCATCAGGGCGCTGCTTTCGATGTCCAGGCGGTCTGCGCGGGCTTTATCTGCGCCTTAACAGTGGCTGATAATTTCCTACGATCAGGGCAAGTGAAAACCGCTATGGTGATCGGCGCAGAAACCTATTCGCGTATCCTAGATTGGAACGACCGCACAACTTGCGTCCTATTCGGCGACGGTGCAGGTGCGGCGGTGCTGAGTGCCGAACAAACACCCGGAACCCATGCGGATCAAGGTGTTCACGCTGTCAGGATGCATTCCGACGGTCGTCACTATAATGCTCTCTATGTTGATGGCGGGGTCTCCTCCAGTCAGACGGCCGGGCATCTTAGGATGCAGGGTAAGGAGGTCTACCGCCATGCAGTTGTCAATCTTGCTGCGGTGGCCGGTGAAGCTCTCGACGCCGCTGGCATGACGCCAGATGAGATCGACTGGCTGGTGCCGCATCAGGCCAATTTGCGTATCATGACCGCCATTCAGCAGCGCCTCAAGCTACCAAGAGAGAAGATGGTGGTAACGGTTGACCGTCATGCCAATACTTCCTCTGCGTCAATTCCACTCGCGCTGGTTGAGGCCATAGAAGATGGCCGAATCAAGCCGGGAGATCTCGTTTTGATGGAGGCAATTGGTGGTGGATTCGTGTGGGGTTCCGCAGTAGTGCGCTGGTAATACACCCAAGCATCACGATAAAGCGCTGACACGGACCGAAAAATTGGCATTGCGCGTGTTGACGGCCCAGCCCCGAGGCGGTACCGTTTCGCTCTTGGATTAGGGGGGCAAAGCAAACATGGCCGGCAACACGGTCACCCGCGCCGATTTGGCAGAGGCAGTGTTTCACGAAGTAGGGCTTTCGCGAAATGAGTCAGCAAAGCTCGTCGAATCCGTACTCGGCCTGATCACGGATAGTCTGGCGCAAGACGAAACAGTCAAGATTTCGTCTTTTGGTAGCTTCTCGGTGCGCATGAAAGGGCAAAGAATCGGCCGAAATCCTAAGACTGGCGAGGAGGTCCCGATCCTGCCGCGCAAGGTCCTAGTGTTTCGCGCCTCGCACGTTCTGAAGGACCAGATAAACGGTGAGCAAGCGGACGAGGGGTCTATCTCCTCGCTCGATTTTTCGCCTGTCGATGATCCGAACCTCTAAGTCATGGGGGATGTGGGATCGAGCGAACAGGTGTCCGGTCGCGTGATCAAATCTCCGGACGCGTTTCGCACGATCCGTGAAGTGTCTGAAGAACTCGACGTGCCGCAGCACGTACTGCGCTTCTGGGAGACCAAGTTCAACCAGGTGCGTCCGCTTAAGCGAGGCGGCGGCCGGCGTTATTACCGACCCGAAGATATCGACCTTTTACGCCGAATTCGTTCTCTGCTCTATGCCGATGGCTATACCATCCGTGGTGTGCAAAAGCTTATGCGAGAAACCGGCGGCAAGGTGCCTGGCCTGGCCAGTGCATCCGATTCCGCACCCGCACCGCAAGCTTCGGACGCCTATGACAGTGAAGCCAGCGTTCGTGCCAAGGCGCTTCTAGACGAATTGGAAACTTTGCGCGACATGCTGCGCGGTCGCATTCCCACTTAAGTAATTTTGCCGTACTACAAATCGCATCACCCGCGGGTGGCATTGTAGTCGCCCTCTTTCGGGGTCAGTTCTGCAGAATAATAGATTGAAGTGTAACGCAGTCGTTTGAGGGAGAAGGATTCGTGGGTTCAAATCCCGCGTAATTTCCATAGTCTTCAGGCGCTTAATCAAATCTCTCTAACACTTGGGTAGCCGTGTGGACACTCTCGGGACAATGAGATTGAAAAATGGCATCTGTCGAAAAGCGAAGTGGTAACTGGAGAGCTATGGTCGGTAAGTCCGGCTCTCTTTCTATCAACACGGCCTTCACCAAGAAATCAGGCTCTGTAAGGCGGGCACCCGAACCTGAAAGAGAAATTCAGTTAGGCTTTAGTGGAGAGGAGGCGAGATGCTCTCCTTGGAATGGAGGTGAGGTTATATAGGCCAAGAATGGGTGCATTTGACCGAAATGAAAAACGGAATCCCCAAAGATGTAGCACTATTCGGTAGAGCAAAGGGAATGCTCGCAGAACTACCAACAAATATGTCTGAGCGTGCGTTGCCAGTTCACTTTGATGCTTTGAAGGGCCTATGAAAAGGGCAACCAGGAGGCCGCGAACCGAAGGTCTCCGTTTCCAAGGTTCGAGTCATCCAGCCACAAGCAAATTCTTTAAGAAATAGCTAAATGTTTTGGAGGTGGCGATTATCATTGAGCATAAAGACTTGAGGATATCGCAGAGGTATACTCACCTCAAGTCAGAGTATTTGGCACGCAAAGCTATGGTGAGAGATCTGTCGCCAATCAATCTAAAAAGGAGAAGTAAATGTTCATATATGGGACAGTTACCATCACCAAGGGGTTTCAGGTATGGAAAGACATGGTAGATAGCTCAAAAAAGGAAATGGAAAAAGTTGGTATAAAAATGTTGTTTGCAGCAACCGAGGCAAGTGACGATACACAGTTACACATCATCATGGAAGTTGAATCCACGGAGATTGCCAAACAGATTTCTACCGATCCCGAGGTCATAGAACGTAGACGTAGCGCAGGAGTTTTAGTTGAGACAACAAAAATGGTTCCATTGTCAGAACCAAGAATCGATATGCAAAGAAATGCACATGGAGGGTGATTAAATGAAACATATACCCAAAATTTCTCTAAAAGTCCTTACGCCTATGGATGAAGAGGGTGTATCAGCTTACCTGGATGATTTCGCTGTTTCCGATGATCCTAATTCTCCCATAACTGCTGGATTATTCAGGTTAGAAAAGGGAAAAAAACTAACGTACACCTATACCTACCATGAAATGAAAATGGTTATAGAGGGAGAGTTTAATATCAGTGACTCTTCTGGGATGGAGGTCAAAGCGACCCCTGGTGATCTGCTGTATTTTCCAAAAGGTAGCACAATCACATTTTCAACCCCAAATTATGGCCTGGGTTTTTTCTGCGGCCAACGAGGTGAAGGCGAAGCCTGAGGATTTATTCAACGGGCATAGTTAACTTGCGATCCCTTAGGTCGGGTATTCCCATGTTTTAGGTTTCTTTTAGAAGAGCAATAGATGATGCGCCTCAAGTCAGAAAATTTAGCAGTGAAGTTGGGATAAGCAAAATTTAGATTCTAAAATGACGAAACGAGTAGCCATTATAGGAGCTGGACCGTCTGGTCTCTCGCAGCTTAGGGCATTTCAGTCTGCTCGAGAGCAAGGGGTCGATATTCCAGAGCTTGTCTGTTTTGAAAAGCAGAGCAGCTGGGGAGGGCTTTGGAATTACACTTGGAGAACTGGAACGGATCAGGATGGCGAACTAGTTCACAGTAGTATGTATAAGTACCTTTGGTCGAATGGTCCAAAAGAGTGCTTAGAATTCGGCGATTATAGCTTCGAAAAACATTTCGGGAAACCCATACCTTCATTTCCACCGAGAGAGGTTTTAAGATCATATATTTTGGGAAGAGTTGAAGATACAGAAATATATAGCATGATCAGATTTAATCATATTGTACGCAATGTTTTATCATCTGGGGACAAGAAAAAATTTATTCTACACGCTACGAACAACGAAAATAAAACTGACTCAACAGAGTCTTTTGATGCTGTTATTGTTGCAAGTGGTCATTTCTCATTTCCCAACAGTCCGTATATCAACGGGATCGAGAATTTTTCTGGTCGTGTTATGCACTCCCATGATTTTAGAAACGCATTAGAGGTTAAGGATAAAAGACTGTTAATTATTGGATCCAGTTATTCTGCTGAAGATATAGCGTTGCAATGCCTGAAATATGGTGCAACTACAGTTAGCTGTTGTTATCGCACAGAGCCAATGGGTTTTAAATGGCCAAATGGTATAGAAGAACTTCCAAATTTAAGAAATTTTAAGGATAAAAAAGCATATTTTGGTGACGGAAATACTAGAGAAGTAGACGTAGTTATACTGTGCACAGGATATCTACATAGTTTTCCATTCATTGAGAGAAATCTCCGACTATTGACTGCAAATCGACTTTACCCAAGCCAGCTATACAAGGGGATATTCTGGTTGGACAATCCAAATTTTATGTACCTTGGAATGCAGGACCAATATTACACGTTTAATATGTTTGATGCGCAAGCATGGTATGTCAGAGACGTCCTTCTTAACAAAATAGAAATACCTGAAAGGGACGTTATGGAAAATGATGTATCAACATGGCAGAAAAGAGAAGGAAATTTAAAAGATCCTATAGAGGAAATATATTTCCAAACTGATTACTGTAAAGATTTGGTAAAATTAACTGATTATGAAATAGATTTTGATTTTATAGCCAAACAATTTGTACAATGGGAATCTCATAAAGAGGAAAATATTGTCACATATCGTGATCGCTCTTTTGTTTCTCCTATGACAAACAACAAAGCACCACAACATCATACTCCGTGGTGGGATGAGATGGATGATTCCTACGATAATTTTGTTGAGAATTCGGGAAACTAAAATTAAAACAAATATTGGATACTTAAAATGGTAGAAGAAATATCTACTCAATTAATCGATAAAAACGTATTTCACTTGGTCCCAACGGTCACAATGAAGAAAAAAAATAGAGATTTTAACGTCTGATTTCCACTGTATTTAACCGAATGAGTCAATTTTGAAGGTATGTAAATTACAGAACCAGGTCTAATTTCATTAATTTCTTTTTCAATGGTCATTATTCCTTTCCCCTCCGAGACAAAATATGATTCTGGCTCCAGATGTGTATGTCGAAGAAGCTCTGCGCCAGACGGTATTTCAACTATGCCAACCACCATACTGTTTGTTGGCGTCTTAATTCCCTGAAATCAATAATTTCCAGCGCATGGGACTCCTAGACTTGAAGCTTGGGTCTTCCCAAGGTTCCCATGCTACATTTTCTTCTTGCTCTATGAATGGCTCAATTATGATCAGTATCCCCTGTGGTGCAGGCAATAAAATTAACAACAATATTACAATCGGGGTAGACCCTGAAATCCAAGCCCATATTCGAGGGCTGTGGTTTTATGCATTGGAGTGCGAGCAGGCTTTTTGGGGGTGGAGATCAGGATCTACCAACAGAGAAATGAAGAGCAAATTCTGACTGCCTCCTTATACGGTCCTTATGGTCCTATCTCATTACTAGGATGTTTCTCTGTGGGACACTCCTGGGACAGTCTGGGTCAATTCCTGTACAATTTGGGATGTATCAGACAGATTGACAGCAGACCCTCACAGGATAAGATTCATAAGGTTGCTTAGGAAGTTAGATTGAATTTGGTACTTATCGGAGCGTAGCGCAGTCTGGTAGCGCACTTGTCTGGGGGACAAGGGGTCGTGGGTTCAAATCCCGCCGCTCCGACCAATGCCGCTATCCGGTGGCGTGCTTCGTGATTGCCAGCGGAGCGAGATGGCATGTGTGGGCGGTTTTCACAATTTCATACCTGGGCAGAGGTTTATTCCTACCTCAATATTCTCGGCGCGGCGCGCAATCTTCCGGCACGCTACAATATTGCGCCAATCCAGAATGCCCAAGTGTTGCGCCAAGGTGTGTGCGGTCGCCGGCTTGATCTTCTGCGATGGGGCTTGGTGCCGTCGTGGGCCAAAGACAGCGGTATGGCGTCGCGCATGATCAATGCCCGTGCCGAGACTGTAGCGGAGAAGCCGTCCTTTCGCGCAGCCTTCCACCAACGCCGCTGCCTCGTGCCGACGCATGGTTTTTTTGAATGGCGCGGCCCGAAGGGCGCGAAGCAACCCTATCGTATTTTATCCTCGGGCGGAGGGCTGTTTGCTTTTGCGGGCCTGTGGGAGCGCTGGGAGAAAGGCGAGGGCGACTCTCTCGAGACCTTCACAATCATCACCACCGAGGCCAATACCAAGCTCGCGCCGGTGCATCACCGCATGCCGGTTATCCTTGATCGTGGAGATTTCGAGCGCTGGCTCGCGCCGGATCTCGCCGTAAACGAAGCGCAGGCTATGCTCCGCCCGGCGCCCGACGACGCGGTCGATTTTCATGCCGTTAGTAGCCACGTAAATAATGCTCGTAATGACGATCCCGTCTGCATCGAGCCTTTGGCTGAGGGAGAAGGCCCCATCGCCTAGATGCGGATAATGGTCTAGTCTTTGCCTACCACTGGATCGGCGATTTGTCGTAATTGATGAATTCGCCTGTTCGCGGTGCTTTGAAATCGCTGATGACATCCTGCATGCCGGCGATGCTGTCTGGTATTTCCACTGCCCCCGCCTGAGATCCCATATCGGTTTTTACCCAGCCAGGATGGAGGGCGAGAGTTCGTACTCCCCGGTCCTTGAGGTCTATGGAAAGTCCTTTTATGACGAGATTGAGTGCTGCCTTGGACGATCGGTATGGGTAAAAGCCGCCATCGGTAAGCTCGGTAATGGAGGCCATGTGGGTAGATAGAAAGACCATCAGTTTCTCATCCGACTCCGCGACATGTTCAACGAACGCTTCACAGACGCGAAAAGGTGCCAGCACGTTCACCCGCAAGGTCTCCTCCCACGCGATGTAGTCCAGGCTGCCGAAAGCGCTGTTCCCAGGCTGATCGATGATCGTGCCAAGTATTCCGGCATTGTTGATCAACCGATCAATAGCCACGCCTTTCAAGGCATCGGCAACGGCACGAACCTGTGACGGATCAGACACCTCCATACGATGCACCTGTGTCGACCCACCGGAATTATTGGCCAAGTTGTTGAGGTCTTTGGCCGTGTCCGGGTTGCGACAGCAGGCATGAATGGTCATGCTCTTGTCTTGGTACTGGCGGACAAATTCAAGCCCAAGGCCGCGATTGGCGCCCGTAATAAGAACCGTCGTCATATTTGTCTCTCATTATTTGTTGCGCAAGGCTCGTTTAACGCGGGAGCCGGTGCTACCATAGCCAATTGACCGATGGTAGCCAATCGCAATGGTGGCAGGATTTCTTGCGTCGGGGCCACAAGCCGGTTTAGATATGCGTATGGAGGATTCACAAGCGCAGGCTGCCGCGCGGCTATTGTATGCGGCGTGGCGCGATCAGCAACCGATAGACGGGCTGCCGGAGCAGTGCCGACCAAATAGTCTGGATGATGGTTATCAAGTTCAAGCTGCTCTCGAGGCGTTGCACGATGTGCGAGTCGCTGGGTACAAGATCGGCGCAACCAACAAGATGGCGCAGGAATTATTCGATGTTGAAGCGCCGTTTTTCGGCCGTGTCCTTGCGCCTTCTGTCTTCGATAGCCCAGCCCAGATAGCCGAGGGCGCAGTACGGTTATGTATCATTGAGGCTGAATTCGACTTCATCATGGATGCGGATCTGCCGGCCCGGGACGCGGCTTATCGCCGTGACGAAGTGATGGCCGCGGTCGCCGATTTACGTCCGGCCATTGAGGTGCCGGATTCACGCTATGTGAATTGGCGCGAGGCGGGCATGCCGCAACTCATCGCCGATAACGCCATCGCGGCGCTTTTGGTCCTGGGTTCGCCGGCGCAGGACTGGCAAGACCTTGATCTGTCGCAACATCCGGTGACGGTGCGAGTGAATGGCGAGGTGGTGGACGAAGGGTCCGGTGCCAATGTGCTAGGCGATCCGAGGAATGTACTGGTTTGGCTGGCCAACGCTTTGTCAGAGCGTGGACTCGGATTGAAGGCCGGCCAGGTGGTAACCACCGGAAGCGCCGCTGACGTCATTCAGGTCAATCCGGGCGATGAGGTGATCGCAGATTTCGGCTCTCTTGGCGTCGCTGAAGCGCGTTTCGCGTGATACCGTCTTGAATTCTAGCAACGTGATAAGTGCAACTGCCCTATTCGAGATTGGCCAGATCGTGCATCATCGACTGTTCAATTACCGCGGTTTGGTGATTGATGTGGATGCGGATTTTCAGGGTGGCGAAAATTGGTACCGGCAAGTGGCGCGCTCGTGCCCGCCGAAAGACAAACCTTGGTACCACGTGTTGGTCGATAATTCGGAAAACCATACTTACGTTGCCGAGCAAAATTTGGAGTTGGCCAGTGACCTTCGGCCGATCAAACACAGCATGGTTGCTAAAAGCGCTATGCGTTACGAAAACGGGCGTTATTTTTTGGAGCGACGGTTGGTCTGATTTCGCGGCTGCAAAATAAAGTTTTGCATTGCAGCAACCGGATGGACATTTTCCCATTTTAGGCCAAAATGATCGTACTTAATTTTTCGCGATGCAATACCGAAGCGTGACCCAAATAGGAGAAGAATTCCATGTCAACCCACAATCAAGAGCGCCGGCTAAATGTGCGTGACCTGGCAGCCATGAAGGGAACTCAGCCGATAGTCAGCCTGACGGCCTATAGCGCGCCAATGGCTCGCGCGCTCGACGATCAGACAGACATGATTCTTGTTGGCGATTCTCTTGGCATGGTGGTTTACGGCATGGACACCACCGTCGGTGTTACCCTCGACATGATGGTTGCGCATGGCACCGCCGTAGTACGGGCAACAAATCATGCCTGCGTGATCGTCGATCTGCCCTTCGGTGCCTATCAGGAATCGCCGCAGGCTGCGTTCCGTGCCGCGGCTCGGATGATGGCGGAAACTGGGTGCAGTGGCGTCAAGCTCGAAGGTGGTGTGGAAATGGCAGAGACTGTGCGCTTTCTCAACGCGCGCGGCATTCCCGTGCTCGGGCATGTCGGCTTGATGCCTCAATCGGTCAATGCCGCTGGCGGCTTCCGCGTGCAGGGCAAGACAGATGACGGTGCCCGGCGCGTGCGCTCTGATGCCAGTGCGATTGCTGATGCCGGCGCTTTTGCTATTGTCATTGAAAACACTGTGGAGGCACTTGCCCGTTCACTTACCGAGGAATTGAAAGTACCGACCATAGGAATTGGCGCTTCCCCAGCCTGCGATGGGCAGATTCTGGTAACCGAGGATATCGTTGGCCTCGGTGGCGATTTCACGCCCCGCTTCGCCAAACGCTATGCTGAGCTCGGCGACGGACTGCGCGGGGCGGTTGAACAATACGCTGAGGACGTCCGTGCCCGGCGTTTTCCGGCTGCAGAGCATTGTTTCAACCCTCCCGCCAAGGGCGGTGGTGGCAAACCCCGGCTCGCGGCAGTGACCACTGATACGGCACGTAGGTCGAACACCTAAGGTCAGCGTGGCCCCTGAGCACATGACCGCTCCGCCTGGTGGTGACGCGAGAGCGTCCAGCAGCATTTCTCCCCCTGTCATCCATTCCGTAAGCGCACTGCGTCGGGCGGTTGGTAAATATCGCCGCAATGGTGAGCGCTTGGCTCTGGTGCCGACTATGGGCGCACTGCACGCGGGGCATATGGAATTAATTTTAGCTGCGGGCGCATCCTGTTCGCGCACTGTGGTTAGTATTTTCGTCAATCCGACGCAATTTGCTCCATCGGAAGACCTCGAATCCTATCCGCGCAACGAAGTGGAGGATTTGCGCAAACTTGCGGACGCCGGCGTTGACCTTGTCTTTATGCCATTGACAGTAGAGATGTATGGCGAGGATTTCGTCACATCGATCTGTCTGTCCGGACCCGGCAGGGGACTCGAAAGCTCAGTCCGCCCACATTTTATCACTGCCGTGGCAACCGTGGTATGCAAGCTTCTACTGCAATGTCAGCCAGATGTGGCGGTCTTTGGGGAAAAGGATTATCAGCAGCTCCAAGTGGTCCGCCGCATGGTGCGCGACCTGAATATACCAAGTGAGATCGCGGCAGTTGCTACGGTGCGGGAGGCGGATGGCCTAGCCTACTCGTCTCGCAACGCATACCTGTCCTTTACCGAGCGCGCTATTGCTCCTCGTCTTTATGAAATTTTGCGAGAAACGGCAGCGCGACTTCGCCGAGGAGGCGCGGTTGTTGGAGAAATTGAGCGTGGGACTGCCACGTTGCGTGCCGCAGGATTTGACGGGGTCGATTATCTAGCCCTCTGCGACGGCGAAAGCCTTCAACCGCTCCAAGCCCTTGCCAAGGGCGCACGTCTGCTCACGGCAGTTCGACTCGGCACCACACGGCTGATCGATAATTTGGAAGTTTAGCGCGGGGTCACTTCGCCGCGAAGCGTCCAATTGCCGCAGGTATTCATAGTTCCACCACGGCTCTACCGGAGGAATACAACTAAGCCAGGTAATGTAATCGCTATTCGCTTTCTTCCTCGGCACGCGGGTCAGTCAAAAGTTTCTTGGCCGACCAATAGATGCCGACAAAGAGGATACCCGTAACCAGGCAGACGAGCAGCGGTAAACCTAGATCCCAAGGCATATATTTATTCCTTCCTTTGCCGGACGCGGAGCCCAGCGATCTGCAAATTCATTCATGCCAGGGCGTGAATAGCGAAGCCGCTCCA
>CAZUXZ010000141.1:0-2600 GCA_964624055.1 uncultured Rhizobiaceae bacterium
GCCCGGCGCCACCGGCAGAGACGGCGGCGAGGTACAGGAACTACACCGGGACGGCCTCGGCCAGGGCCTACAGGGCTGCCAATCGCTGTGGCTGCTCGACGATATGGACCCGCAGAACGGAGCGACCCGCTTCGGCATCGGCACGCACAAGCTGGACTTGCCGAAGGATGCGAATATAGAGGAATGGGTTAAAAAGGAAGGCCGCCTGGCGCAGTTCAGCCTGCCCGCCGGCTGCGTGGTGGTCTACGACGCCCGCATCCTGCACGCGATGTCCACCAACCCCTCGGGCCGCCGCCGCCGCGCCCTGGCCTGCTTCTTCACCCAATGCGGGCTGCCGCGGATGTGCGACCAGCGCCATTACCTGGATCCCGAGATCCAACGGCAGGTCTCGCCGCAGGCGCGGGTGCTGCTGGGCCTGGATTCGCCCGAGCCGCTGTCGGCCTGCGGCAAGTTCTACGAGCCCGGCTCAAGGTTGCCGAAATCTTCTATCGGCAAATAGACACCGACCGCATCGCATTGCACGCCTCGTCTTCTCGAGTATCTCGGACCCAACGGGGCCGTTGGCATTCTGAAGGATCTGGACCACAACTTGCTGCTGATGTGTCAGGAATATGTTTGCCATGTCGACCCTCCGTACGTGTAGCAGACAGACTTCTTCATTCAGCGCTTCCTCTCTTGAGCCAGGAGTTCTCGGAGACTTCGGCGTTGTTCTTGAGCCGATTTTACCGCAGGTAAGCGACGTAGCCGGGAGTCTGTGAGCAGGGCAACCCTGGGGTCGTCGTCGGCGACACCAAGGGCTTCGGCTAGGACATCCTCGTCGATCCTGAGAAGTCGCAAATACGCAGCGATCGTGGACCGAGGAGTGCCGATCAGGCGGGCCAGTTCAGCCTGGGAATCGGCCTGTCCTGAATCCAGCAGGTCTTGGTAGTGGAGAGCTTGCTTGAGGGCGTTGGGATGCTTCTCAAACTTCAGCTGGCGTGATTTTGGTCTTTTGCGCCCGATTTCGATTTAGGGTGTTTTTCGTCTATGTCCTTGGCAGACATGGAACTTACCCCAGATTAGCCGAGGGTTAGTTGAATCCAACGTTCGGGCTACCAATAACAAGGGGATCTGAGTTGTTCGCTCAGATCCCCATTCTCTTTTTCGTCAGAGTCGTCACGGGCCGAAAACCTACTCCCAATATCCGTCCATCACACCCTGAATCCGATTACCACCGTGCGACCCGCTTAGTCGCTCGCGCCAACACCAGTTCGATCCCTCCGGTCCTACGGCAGGTCTAGCAAGCACCGGGCATTCTCTCCCAGCACTTTGCGTTTGTCTTCATCCGCGAGACGGGACGTGACGATTCGCCCCAGCTGCGAGCGGGGGTCCATCAGCGGCTGGTCCGAACCGAAGAGAACTCGGTCGGCTCCGGCACCGGCGACCAGGGCCTCGATGACGCCCGGATCGCGGAAGGTCGAGGAGGTCTCCAGGAACACGTTGGGATGGGCCCGTGCGGCGGCGATGGCCTGATCCCTCTGCGGCTGGACGTTGCCGGAGTGGCCGGCGACGAATCTCGCGCCGGGAAACTGCGGCGCCACCCGCATCAGGTGCTTCGGCTCCGCGTGAGACTCTGGACCCGTGTGTAGGAGGACGACGAGGCGGCGTTCGTCGGCGAAACGATAGATCGGGTGCCAGTGGTCGTCGTGCAGCGGCCAGGGCGCACTGGGCGGGTAGACCTTGATTCCCCGGAAGCCGTTCCCGTCGTCGATGGTGCGACGCAGCTCGCGCTCCGCATCGTCCCCCATGGTCGGGCTCGCGAAGGCGAAGGGGATAAGGCGATCCGTGCACCCCTCGACATAGCGGGCGGTGACGCGGTTGCCCCGACCGTCACAGCTGTGGAAGACGCAGGCCATGTCGATACCGGCCCGGTCCATCGCCCGCAACAGTCGCGTCCGGTCCGGGATCATCCCCGTGCGCTCGTTGCTGTTGGAGTGCCCGTGAATGTCGATGACGAGGGAGCCTTCGATCACCCTCCGGACCTCCGCGTCAGGATGCGCTCGAGGTTGCCAGCGCAGATCATCGCCAGCTCCGTCGGGGAGAGTTCTATGTGGTGCAGGTAGAACAGTATCTCCCCCATCGAGTAGCGGGGGTAATAGGAGCCGTAGACAAAACGCTCGCAGCCGAACTCCTCCAGCAGGCGCTCGACCTGGCCCATTATCTCGTAGCGGCTCAGCTCCATCACCGCTGTGGGCACCGATCTCAGGAATGGGCGGACGAAGGGATAGTGCACGTAGTGAACACCCACCAGGACGGTGACGAGATCCGGAAACCGCGCCAGTGTCGCCATCGCCTCAGCCGTGTCCGTGTCCGACAGAGAGAGCCACAAGGGGATGCCCTCACTCTCGAGCCAGGCCAGAAGATCGCCGTAGAGGCCGCCCAGAAAGGGCAAGCCCAGCCTACTGGTGCTGTGCAAGCGGACGCTGGCCACGGGGCTGCTGGCGTGCCGTTCCTGCAGCTGCCGGAGACACTCCTCGTCCGGTCCTGCGACGAACTGCAGGTTGAAGGCCTCCCCCTCCCCGTCCACCCACCGTGTCAGTAGCTCGTTCCCTTCCCGAGCG
>CAZUXZ010000142.1:0-2635 GCA_964624055.1 uncultured Rhizobiaceae bacterium
CTCATGCACTACTTCACGAGACGCATGCAGAGCGTTCTCCAGGTGGGCAATTTTGTAGTAGAAATTGCCGCGAAGCCGGTAGATTACAGTGTCCCCAGCACCATCTATCTGACATCTGTCACGGGGTTTCGGCTATTATTATGTATTCTCTTCAGCACTCTGAGAATGCAGAGGATATTGTGCGGACTTGGAGCTTAAAGGAGCCCTCCATGCGTCGCAGATTGGAATCGACCTGTAAAGATGCAGGTGTGCCATTACCGGAGACCCGCTGGCAAATAGAGTGACACTAAGCACGTAGAAGGGTGTACGCGTTGTGGCGAAGCGGTTCTCTTTCGACGCCTGAGCCGGGTGTCGTCGTACCACCTCGGGGGACGTTCAGGCAGTAGCCGAGAAGGTGGTCATGGCCTATTCCGTGACGTAGAGGGCGAACAACCTGGCATCCTCCGGCCGCCGGCCGTCGCCGTAGTTGACCCGCAGGCGGAAGGTTCCGCCGGCCTCCGGCAACACCTCACCTCCCTGCCACCGCACCGGCTGGCGCAAGCCGTTCCCGCTCAGCGGCACGCAGGCGCTGCCGGAATACCCCGGCAGCGGATGGAAGCCCTCGTCGAGCACTTCGACAGACAGCGAACAGTGTTCGGAAAGCTCGGCGTTGGCGTAAACCCGCGGTGCGCCGTCCGCCCGCAAGACGCAGGTGACCAGGTTCGGCTGCGGGCGCGTGATCGGGAAGAACGGCTCGTCGCTGACCGGTACCTCGCGAAAGGTCTCGAAGTAGCCCAACCTGTCGCGCTGCCAGGTGGCCAGCCGCACGTCGCTGCCGAAGAATAGCCCGTACCACATCATCGTCTGCTCGCCCCGGTTGAGCATCGCCGGACCATGGGCGTGAGTCAGGGCCTGGCCGTAGTCGCGGGGCGCGCCCGGCTCGCCGTAGGCCGGTATCAGTTTGAAGTCCGGAATCGGCTCGCGGTAGTGTAGTCCGTCGTTGGTCACCACCAGCCCGAGGTCGATCTCGATCCTGTTCTGCTCCCCCATCGGGTTGCCATGCCACATGTCGTAGACGCCGATGACGACGTTGCCGCGATCCCAGAGCATCGCGCCCTGATGCGCCTCCTCGGCGACGTTGTGGTCGCGCACCTCCGGCCGCGGCGCGACCTGGTCACGCCGGAAGCCCAGGCAGGAAGCCTGTGTCCAGGTCTCGAAGTCATAAGAAGCATAGGTGATCATCTTGCGGGCGACGCCGTACTGCGAGCCGTGGTAGCCCAGCTCGTCCTGCGACACCACGTAGTAGCAGTCGCCCACCTTCACGACGCTGCCGGTCTCCTGTGCCGGCGCCACCGGGTTGTTCGGCGACTCGGTCCAGCGCAGGCCGTCGGCACTATAGGCCACTGCCAGCTTGTTGCCGTAGATGCTGCACTCGATGCACATCTTGAAGCGGCGCTGGGGATCGGGATCATCCGGATCGTGCAGGATCGGACAGCTGGTCAACACAGCTTGGCCCCCGAACAAATCGACGATGTTGTTGTCGCGGCCGCCGTTGAATTCGACGAGTCCCAGCTGCGGTTTTTCCCAGTTCTCGCCGTCGTGACTCACCGCGTAGCAGAGCCGCCGGCCGCTGCGATCCTGGCTGCTTTTGGCCTGGTACCACATTCGCAGCTCGCCCTCGAGCTCGAGCACGGTACCGTAGAATGTGACCTTGCCGTCGTCCGGCTCTCCCGGCTCGCCGCGGCCCAGCACGATCGGATTCATGTTGTAGGGACTCTTGCCCGGAACCAGCTGCAGCCGCAGGCCGGCGCTGAACGGGATGCTGTGATCGTCGAACGGGAACAGCACCGCCTCTTCCATCCTTCCGGCGGCGGCGCCATTGTGCACCTCTATCATCTTGTCTCTCTCACTTTCTCTCGGACCGCACTACCAGTTCGCACTGCTCCAGCGTCGGCCAGCCATCGTTTACACCCGGCATCTTCAGCACCCACTCGTCGGGGGCTTCGGCCCCCTCGATTACCACCAGAACGGCATTGTTGCCCTGCCGCAGCGGGGGATTGTCGACCACCAGCCACTCGTCGCCCTCGCTGTTGCGCAGCTTAGCCGCATTCGCTAGATCGATCCGCTGGCCGTTCACTTCGCAGCGGATGCGCGGCAGGTTCGGCTCGTACTCGGTCAGGCGCAGGCGCAGCTCCGTCTTCCAGATGCGGCCGTCGACGATGCCGGCCTCCACGTCGTCCTCGATCGCCAGGTGCAGCAGATGCCCGGTGCCGGCGCCGCGCCCGGTCAGCGACAGCTTCCGCGGCAGCTGCGGCTCGTAGTCGCCAATGGCCCCCCGTGGACTTACCTGGTAACAGCGATCCAGGGAGCGCAGCGCTTGCGGATCGGCCAGCTGGCGAATGGTCTGCAGGTCCCGGCGGGTAAACCGGTCGGTCGCGAAAGGTCCCATCCGCCCTTCGTACACCGGTGGATAGTCGCGCTCCGCCATGTCGCTCTCGTCGCTGGCCGCCACCGGCATGGCGCGATGGTTGGCATAGTCGTGGTTGAACAGGTGGACGCCCGCGGCGCCGGCCGCGTAGGCATTGAGGGCGTTCGCCCGCCGCACCGCCGGGGCTGGCCGAGTTCGTTGCCGCCGAGCGGCGACGCGCGGTAGGTT
>CAZUXZ010000143.1:0-14655 GCA_964624055.1 uncultured Rhizobiaceae bacterium
TCAATGCGACGACCCGGTGGTCATCGTCGAATGCCAGACCCTCTACCAGGAGGAAGGACCGGTACCGGCGGACGATATGGATTATTGTATTCCCTTCGGCAAAGCACGCATCATTCGCCCGGGATCGGCCTGTACGGTTCTCGCCTGCGGCAACATGGTGCCAATCTGTATCGAGGCGGTCGAAAAGTGTGGTATCGACGCCGAGGTGATCGACCCACGCACCCTGGACCCTGTCAGCATGGACTGGGACACCATCGGCACCAGCGTCGAACGCACCAACCGCTTGCTAGTGGCGGAGCAAACAGCACGCGGCCCCTCGCTCGGCGCGCGCATCGTGCAAGAAGGCCAGGAACGCTTGTTTGACTGGCTCGATCATCAAATATTGCGCGTTTCCGGCTCGCAATCCGCGCCAGTAGTGTCCAAAGTGCTGGAACAGGCGGCGCTTGCTGGAGTCAACGAAGTGATCGACGGGCTTCACGCTGTAATGGGTGGTGGCGTCCGCGAGGCGGCTGAATAATGATGGTTGCCCCATCAGCGCCAGGATTGACCGAAGTCGGTCGAACCAGCCTCAACGATACGCCGCTGCATGAAAATGTGTATCGCGAAATCCGACGCGATCTGATTGCCGGCCAGTTTCAGCCAGGCGAAGCGGTGACACTGAGGGGGCTGGCCGACCGGCTCGGCACCAGCGCCATGCCAGTGCGCGAGGCGCTGCACCGGCTCGTCGCAGAGCGCGCACTCGATCTTGGACCCAACCGTACGGCCCGCGTACCCATTGTAACAAGCGCGAAATACGCCGAAATTTGTGAGGTGCGCATCGCGTTGGAGGGCCTCGCTGCGGAGAAGGCGGCACCGCTGATCGCTGACCACGAACTCGACCGCATCCAGGACCTATGCACGAAGGTGAACGCCGCTGCCGAATGTCATGACGCGGAGACTTATTTCGCTCAGAATCAGGAAATGCATTTTTCCGTCTACCGCGCCGCACGCGCGCCGCTTTTGCTCAACATGATCGAGGGCATCTGGCTGCGCGTTGGGCCAACGCTCAATTATTTGTTCGACGATATTCGCTTCGCAGGGCGTGCCGCAGCAACCAACATGCCAATCGTCAATGCGCTGCGCTCACGCAAAGGCGGCGCCGCACGTGAGGCGGTAGCACATGATATATCCCACGCCATGGTTTGGCTGGTTCAACACTTGCCGCAAGTTGACAACACACCTGGCAGTAACGGCAAATCAAGACAATAAGACGTAAACGGAGACAATACATGGCGGATTCAGCGCCTACACTCACCGAAAAGCGCGCGCTAATAACGGGAGCAGCGCGCGGCATCGGCGCGCGCACGGCGGAAGCGCTGGTTCGTGAGGGCGCGACGGTCGCCGTTCATGCGCGCCGGATGGACCAGCTCGACGCAGTTTCCGACAGCGTGCGCGCCCTTGGCGGCGAGCCGGTCCGTGTGGCCGGCGATCTCACCGATGGCGGCGCCGTGGCGGCATTCTGCCGCCAAGCAATCGACACGCTCGGAGGCATTGACATCGTTATCAACAATGCCGGCGTTGCCGCGCACGGGCGCGTAGTGGATTTACAAGAAGAGGAATGGGATCAGGTGATGGACGTTAATCTTAAAGCGCCCTTCCTGGTCACCCATCACACGCTGCCCACTATGCTCGACCAGGGAACCGGCGGCGCTTTCGTGTTCAATTCCTCAAGCTCTGCGCGCATGGCCCAGGCCGAGCGCTCTGTCTATAATGCAACCAAGGCCGGCGTCGTCGGTTTTACCCGCTGCCTTGCCGAGGAGGTGGGCATGCACGGCATCCGCGCCAACGCAGTCTGCGCCGGCTGGGTCGCCACCGAAATGGCGGCCGAGCTACACCAGCATATGGCGGAGGAAGAGGGCGTGCCGTTCGAGCAGCTCTACGATCAGGGCATGCGGGTCAATGCGATGAAGGCAATCATCCCACCAGAAGACGTTGCCGACATGATGGTTTTCCTCGCCGGCCCCGGCGCGCAAAATGTGACAGCGCAATCAATTTACGTCTGCGCTGGGAGAAGCGTGGTGTAAACTGCCAAATTTCTTCTCCGAACTGGAGGGGCCGGAGAGAGAAAAAACCAGGTGTGCGCAGCGCTCTCACCCAGCTGAAATACGCAAAAACCCTAACTCATCCACCCGTAGTTTCTGACCTGGATGAACGATGACATTCGCCGAAGGCTCCTCGACGATCACTGGTCCCTCCGCCTTAAAGCCGGCGGGAAGGCAATCGCGTTCGAAGATGCGCGCCTCGTGCCGTCCGTCCTCTCCGAAATGGACCGAGCGAGTGCCTTTGTCCGCCGTTTCCGCGGAACGGCCAGCATCACTGAGTGGCTTGACCTCGGGCCGCGGCACGCGAGCGGTAGCGGTCAGGCGGAAATTGACGAACTCGACCGGCGTGTCATTGAGCTTGAAGGTATAGGCGCGCGCATGGGCGACATGGAAGTCGGCGAGGATTCCGTCCACGCCGAGACCATCCAGCACGACCGGGACCGTTACCCAGTGTTCCTGGCCAAGATAGCGTAGATCGATGCCGAATTCGAAATTGAGTGCATCAAGCTCAACGCCGTCCTGATCGTGAAAATACGCCGCCGCTTCTTTGCCAAGGCCGGCAAACAGCTCCTCGATGCGCGTCGCCGTCATGTCGGAGCAGCGGGTGAGCGCGGTCTGCACAAAATCTCGCCGGGGCTCAGTGGCGAGCATGCCCCAAGCAGAGAAATAGCCGGGATAGAGCGGGATGATGATCTCTCGCACCCCAAGCTCACGTCCCAGCGTCGCCGCGTGCATAGCACCGCCGCCGCCACCCACTATAAGCACGAAATCTCGCGGATCGTGGCCGCGCTGGATAGAAACCAGCTTGAGCGCGTTGATCGCGTCAGCATCAGCCAGGCGGAGGACCGCGACCGCTGCTTCCTCGACCGAGCAGCCGAGTCCGTCGGCAATTTTTTGCATCGCTTTCTCGGCCGCAGTCACGTCGAGAATGATTCGACCGCCGGCGAAATAGGCCGGATTGAGCACGCCTGTCAGCAACTTGGCGTCGGTCACGGTGGGCTCAGTGCCACCCTGGCCGTAACATGCTGGTCCCGGGTCGGAGCCGGCGCTCACCGGACCCACTTTCAGAGTTCCAACCTTGTCAAACCAAGCGATCGAGCCGCCGCCCATGCCGATCTCGACGATATCGACCACCGGCACCTTGACTGGATAGCCCGGATTGATACGCGTCCATTCGAGCTTGTACTCGGTGGTCACACTTACCTGGGCGCTCTCAATTACCGAGCATTTCGCCGTGGTACCGCCGATGTCGAGATAGATGACATCTTCCTCGCCGCACAGAGTGCCCACGAGAGCGGCGCCGTTGACCCCCGCCGATGGTCCGGATTCAACCAAAGTGATGGGATGCTCCTTGGCCCAAGCGAAGCTGGTGGAGCCACCGTTCGACTGCATCGCTGCGAAAGGGCAATCGAGGCCTTGGTCGCGCAGGCTGGTTTCAAGACTATCGAAATAGCGCTGTACTATGGGCTGGACATAGGCGTTAAGCACCGCGGTATTTGCGCGCTCGTATTCGCGCCATTCGCGGGTGATCTCATAACTCGCAGTGACGGCAACGCCGGGCAGTTTGTCGCGCAAATATCGGGCACAAGCAGCCTCATGCTTCGGCGCGGCATAGCTGTGAAGGAATTGCACGGCGACTGCCTCTACCTCTTCCGCCTGGCAGCGTTCGACCACGACCTCAAGGTCGGCAAGTTTGAGCGGTTCAACCTCGTGACCGACGGCATCCAGCCGCTCGCGCACTTCGAATCTTAGACGCCGCGGGACGAACGGCTTCGGCTTTACGAAGCTAAGATTATAAAGGTCAGGGCGGTTGCCGCGCGCGATTTCAAGTACGTCGCGAAATCCTGCCGTTGTCACCAGCGCCGTCTTCGCTCCTTTTCGTTCAGTGATAGCATTGATCACTGTGGTACCGCCATGAACGAAGGATTCGATCGCATTGGGATCGACCTGGGCGAGGCGGAGAGAGTGCTCCACGCCCTGAGTTAGGTCATTTGGCGTAGTGAGCGATTTCTCCACCTTGAGCACGCCAGTGGCCTCGTCGAAAAAGACAAGATCCGTAAACGTGCCGCCTATATCGCTTGCCAGGCGTCCCATTAACGTGCTTCCCGCAGCGCCTGAGTCGACGCCATATCGAGGCTGAGATCGGTGTTGAGCGCGACACCGTATCGGTTGCGCGCGATCTCCGGGGTGATGTAGTCGTTCAGCACATCGTCACGTACCTCCTCGGGCGGACGAGTGTAGGCATCACCATAACCGCCACCTCCACCAGTGACAATCTTCAGTCGATCGCCAGGCTTTAGGGTGCGAAAGGGAATGCGGAAGATGCGCTCGAGCGTCTCGCCGCTCGCGATCTCTAGGAAATTGCAGCTTCCCTCATCGCCGCCTTTAAGACCCCAGGGTGGTTCTCTGGTACGACCATAGCTCGCATAGGTCGATGCTTCATCGGCGCGGATTTCGAATTCGCGCACCGCACCGAAACCACCACGATAGCGCCCCGCGCCAACGCCGCCTTCAGTGTTTAGGGCATATTGTCGGATATAGAGGGGAAACTTGGCTTCGAATAGTTCGATCGAGTAATTGTAGGTATCTCCGTCCGTAGTGGCAATCAGGGCGGCGGTGCCATCGTGCTTGGACGTTGCGCCCCAACCTCCGACCGCTGGCTCGATATGGACAAAGATCTCTCCACTCTCCGGATCCTTGCCGTAAATATACGTGCCACAGAGCGACATGTAGCTGCCAGCACTGAAATGATCAGGTGCGATTTCGGCGAGCGCCTTCCACACCAGCTCGGACGCATGGGCCGAGCCCTCGTAATACCAGCCAGTCGGTGCCGGCTTGATGGCGGTGAAGACGGTGCCTTCTGGGCAGATGATCTCGACCGGGCGAAACCAACCCTCGTTCGAAGCGCCTTGCGGGTCGACGAGAGATTTAAATACGGTCTTGACCGCCGAATGGAGCGCGCCATAGGCGCAGTTGATCGGGCCAGGCCGCTGGCAGCTGGTACCGGTGAAATCGAAAGCCATCTTATCTCCCGCGATGACGACCTCGACGCAAACCGGAATCTGTTCGTCGCTGATGCCATCGCCGTCGATCAAATCTTCAGCGCGGTAGCGCCCGTCGGGCATGGCGGCGACGGCATCACGGCTGAGCTTTTCGCTGGTCTCGAGAATATATTCGAAGGCGGCGTCGACGGTCACCGAACCGTATTTCTCCTCGATTTCCTGAAAACGTACCTCGGCGATACGCACGGCGGCGAGCTCGGCGTTGAGATCGCCGAGGCACATGGTAGGCAGACGGACGTTCTCTCGGATCAGCTCGACGATATCTGGAATCAGTTCATCGTCACGGCAGGCGCGCACCCCGGGAAAGCGAATGCCTTCCTGGTAGATCTCGGTGGAGTAAGGCTCGATGCTACCAGCTACAGAGCCACCTACCTCGCTCCAATGAGCTACGGCAATTGCGAAAGCGCGAAGCTCGCCGCCGGAGAACATTGGGCGGATCAGCGCCATGTCACAGGTATGGGTACCGCCCTCATAGGGGTCGTTGATCATATAGACATCCCCCGGGCGCATTTCGTCACCGAATTTGTCCATGATCGCCCGGAGCTGGAACGAAAACGTGCCGGTGAAGAGAGTGATCCCGTTGGTCTGAACGATCAGTTGCGCCTTGGTGTCGAGAATACCGCAAGCGAAATCGAGCACCTCGTAAATTACGGGGCTCATCGAGGTTCGGGCGATGACGATGCCCATCTCATCGACTGCGGCGAGCAATTTGCCGCGCACGATTTCCAATGTGACCGGGTCAATGTCTTTCGCCGTTATTGCCGCCGCCATGGCCGCTCCTCTTCGCCGTTTCGTCCGCGGATTCTTCCTTCTGACCGGATAAAGTCAACTCCCCGCACGCACCAGTGGCCGGAGCCGGTGGCACAGTTGCTGCTCGTCAAGACCATAGCAATGTCTTTCTGAGCCCATCGAAGAACAGAAGTGCCCTGAGCGAATAGGGCCAGCGTTGCAAGGTACATTTCTATCTCGACCAGAACGCCCTTCTGGAAAGCCGGCGCGACGCAGCCGAGATTTGTCCTAAAAGTTATGTCGGGTGTTTCAGCGCGCAAAGAACTGACCGGGTTGGAAAATAGTCCTTCCAATTACACCCCTGCCCGGCTGACGCTGGAGCCGCCACAAACATAGAGCATCTGGCCGGTGACGAAGCCAGAATCTTCGCGTAGGAAGAAGGCCGCCGTCTGAGCGATGTCTTCCGGGGTACCAACGCGGCCGGCGGGAATGGTCGAGAGGGAGGCGATAGTGCGCGGGTCGTCGGCCGGGTTAGCATTTTTGTAGAGCTCTGTGGCGATCGGGCCAGGGCCTATGCAATTGACGGTGATGCCGTCCGGCGCCAGTTCCAGTGCCCAGGTGCGCGTAACGCCGATCAGTCCAGCCTTACTGGCGGAATAGTTGGTGCGGAGCACCTTGCCGAGCGCGGCGCGGCTAGAGATGTTAACGATGCGACCCATCTGGCGTTCACGCATGCCGGGTGCTAGGGCCTGGGTGCATTGGATAGCGCAGCGCAGATTAAGCGCCATCAGCTTGTTGAAATCCTCGAGCCGCGTGTCTTCGAGAAGCGCCGGCATAACGACGCCAACATTGTTTACGAGCCGGCTAATGGGCCCAAGCGCAACCGCCCAATCAAGCGCCTCCTTGGTCGCGTCGAGATCGGAGAGATCAACCTGACGGAATTCGCCAATGTCCGAATCTTCAGGTCTCACTCGGTCAAAGATGATCGGAGTGTAGCCGTCCGCTTTTAGACGGCGGCAGATCGCAAGCCCGATGCCCTGCGATCCACCGGTGACTAGGGCGTAGTTCGCCACCTTAAATTGTTGCCGCTTATTCTGCCGCTTTCTGGCTGCCAATGGCAGCATTTACCTTCGGCATAACCTCCTCCGCAAGCAATTGCATAGAGCGCTTCATTACAGCAGCGTCCGTCCAATCCTGCGCTGTCTGCATCAGCGTTCCAAAGTGGCCAACCTCCTCTCGGAAGGCGAGAATTTTCTCGACCACCGTATCGGGGCTGCCATAGAGGGTGTAATTGTCGCGCAGCTGCTCGTGGGTTAGCGCATCGCCATCGTCGCCCTTGTTCACCACAAAAGCACCTTTCATTTCGGCACGATCAAAAATGCGGTAGAGGTAATCAAAATACCAATCGCAGCTTCCGTTAGCCTCCTTTACGAAAGCCTCGGCCTCAGCGTCAGTCTCGCCGACGTGGATGTTGCGTGCCACGCGCCATACTTCGGGATCCGCCGTTCGGCCATGCTTCTCCGCTTCCTCCGCGTAGACCTGCCAGTGCGATTTGACAGACCAGTTGCCGATAAAATTGGCTGAGATCGGAATATATTCCTTTTCGGCCGCGTAGCGTATCGAGCTGGAGAATGGGCTCATCGCTGAGATCGCTACTGGAGGATGCGGTTTTTGATAAGGCTTACACATATGGCCAAGGCCAATATCATCGTGGACCCAGTCCTTGACCGAGAATTGCCAATATTTTCCATTGATTTCATAAGGCGGGTCGCCATCCCAAATCTGATGAATGATATCAATGGATTCCTTCATCATCTCGTTGCGCTCGGCATCCATCGTACCAAATAGCTCAAAGTCAGGCGGCAGGCCACCAGGGCCTACACCCATAATCAGACGTCCCTTGCTGAGATGATCAAACATCGCTGCCTGACCAGCAACGAGGCCTGGATGATATTGTGGTAGACAGATGACGCCGGTACCCATCTTGATGTTGCTCGTTTCGTTGATTACGCTAGCAAGGAACATCATCGGTGAAGTAATCTGCTCGGGCCCAGAGGCATAATGTTCGCCGATATAGGCCTCGGAATAACCGAGTTGATCAGCAAGGATAATCGCTTCCCGGTCTTCCATTAGCGCGGTGTGATAATCCTTTTCACGCGCATGGATCGGCATCATAAATGTGGCGAGTTTCATAAATTTAGCTCCCTGAAGTGCGTCTAGCTCAATGGTATAGCGATTTTCCCGACGATGCACCAGAAATGCTGGCCTTCATCACGGTATTGCAAGTGGAGTTAAACGCTTGCGCAGGCGACGCAAATCGTGACGGTCGGGTCAAGCACTAGCCGCTTACCGGCGATCAATTCACCACACGATAGACAATAGCCATATTCGTTTTCTTCAATTCGCTTCAAAGCGGCCTCAATTCGTGCAATTTCATTATCACGCCGACGCAAGGTTTCTTGTGCTATGGCTTGGCACTGCAATGCATCCATTCTCGAGAGCCGGCCAACCCGCGTCTGGTCGAGCTCAACTGGCTGACTCGCTTTCTGGCCATACTCATCCAGTTCCGCCAAAGACTTGCGGCGATCCAAAAGGAGTTCCTTATATTTGTCGCCATTCATGGCTCTGCCCTAAGCCGTATTTCATCTGTTGCCACTTACTGTATAACGATTAAATTGGGTAAGCTCTGGCGACGCAACGATTTCTGCGCAACGGCATCGGGCGTGATAGGGAGATTTTGCGTTATGGATCATGGTTTAGAAGGGAAACGTGCGCTTGTGACCGGTGCAGGAAGCGGCATTGGCCTAGCCATCGCCGAAGCACTGGCTCTGGAAGGCGCCATCGTGGCGCTTCATGGCCGCAATTTGGAGCGTACCGCGAAGGTCAGACAATCCATCGAATTGTCAGGAGGCAACGCTATCTCAGTCGCCGCTGACTTGCTCGACTCGGCTGAAATCAAGGCCATGTGTGCCGATACGCTAACCCGTCTCGGAGGAATCGACATCGTCATAAACAATGCTGGGTTGGCTAATTTTGCACCGGTTCCAGAAATGGATGAAGAGATGTGGGATCGTATCATGGGCACTAACGTCAAGGCGCCTTATCTAATTTCGCACCATCTGCTGCCGGCCATGCTGGAAGCCGGCGACGGAGGCGTATTGCTCTATAACGCGTCAACCTGCGGCAAAGCCGCCGACGCTAATTGGACAGCCTACAATTCGTCCAAACATGCTGTGCTGCAATTCATGAAATGCTTAGCAATGGAAGTCGGCGAGCAAAACATCCGAGTCAACGCGATCTGCCCCGGGTGGGCGGAATCGAAAATGGCCCGGGCGGCGCTGCGCAAAACCGCCGACATAAGCGGCGAAGATGTAGAGAAAACCTATCAGGATACCATGCGCGATAATATGCTGGGGGCTTTGATCGGGCCCGAAAGCCTTGCCGATATGGCGGTTTATCTCTCTGGACGCCATGGCCGTTATATCACCGGCCAGGCGATCAACGTGTGCGGGGGCGTGAACTATTACTGACAGCCGGGAGATTCCGGCGGCGGAGCTCGAAGGCTATGTCGCGCTTCTCAAGCGGATGTGCGATGCATCGGGCGAGGTAATCAACCGTTATTTTCGCAGCTCCGTAGATGTGATCAATAAGGCCGACAAGGGCCCCGGAGTGTATTCCCCGGTGACTAAGGCTGACCGCGGCGCCGAGGAAGTGATCCGCGTGCTGATCAACAAGAACTATCCCGACCACGGCATCATCGGCGAGGAATTCGGCAACGAGAAAACCGACGCCGAATATGTCTGGGTGCTTGATCCGATCGACGGCACCAAAGCCTTTATTACTGGCATGCCGACATTTGGCACTCTGATAGCGCTGATGAGGAACGGCAAGGCGGTGGTCGGCGCGATGAACCAACCCTATGTCGGTGACCGCTTCATCGGCGTACCGGGGCAAGCCATGTTAAACGGTAACATCATCACGACGCGTGTCTGCCCGTCCCTGGGGATGGCACGACTCGGAATTACCGATATGGACATGATGAAGACCGATGCTCAGCGCAGCGCCTTTGACAGCGTCGCCACGCAAGTAGAATATCTCCGCATCGGCGGTGATTGCTATCTCTATGCGTTGCTAGCAGCGGGACAGTTAGATCTGGTAATAGAGGGCGATTTGATGCCGTGGGACATTCAGGCGCTAATACCCGTCGTTGAGGGTGCAGGCGGAATAGTCACCCATTGGGACGGTGCACCGATCCGTGGCGGCGGCTGGGTCATCGCGGCGGGAGATACGGCGCTGCATGCGCAAGCGGTAGCGCTCCTAAAAGATGCTGCGCCGGACTGAGCGAAAACGGAGCGATCTATGACAAACGTCATGGAAATCGCCATCGAAGGGTTCACGTAGCGCCTCAAGGCCACCTAAATTTCAAATTTCGGCCATAAGATACCGGGTCGCCAGATGTCATCGCCTGGGTTGGGCGTTGTGCTTTAAGCGCATCGCCGATTCCGACGCACTCTATCACGATTTCGAGTAAAATCTGATTGCGTACTTGCCAGTCAAGACATTCTCATCAGCAAAAAAATTCGCTAGTGCAGCAACACGCAGGAGGACTGGTTGCAATTCATAGCTGCTCTTATGTTACGATATCGGATGTGCGCAGGACGTCTGCATCAATGATGGTGGCACCTAACTAATCGACCAGACCGACAAAATCTTCCCACCGCCAGAGGGCACCTCGGATGCTAACCTAACGCCCCATCATATCAAACTCAGCAAAATCTTCATCTACGAGCGCTTAAGCCAATGGGACATGCGCGATGTCAATTGGGTGGTGTCGCCGTGCTGGAGCTGATGCGCTATCTTGTGCCCGTTGTCAGCGCCGCACCGGGCTATTTGTGCATGAACCAGAAATACAAAAAGTGGATCGCCAACCTCTACGTCCACATCTTCGCCATTGAAAAAAATCCGTCGCAATTGGGGTCGCAGCAGGGCAAGGATTGATCCATTGGACCTACCCCTTCTCCGCCAGCATCCCGCCGTCGATCGGCAGAATGTGGCCGGTGATGAAGCTGGCCTGATCCGAAAGAAGCCACACCACGGCGCTAGCAACTTCCTCCGGGCGGCCGATGCGGCGCATGGGGACACGGCCCGAGGCCTTGGACGGGTCGTTATTCCAGCCGCGCAGGAGAAGCGGCGTGAGGATCGGCCCAGGAGCGACGGCGTTAATGCGAATGCCCTCCGCGGCAACCTCAAGGGCGGCTGATTTAGTCATACCAGAGACCGCATGCTTGGCGGTGATATAGGGCGACCAATCGGGATAGCCGGCGAGACCCCACATCGAGCTCATATTGACGATGGCAGCGCCGGCACGCCCACGCATCGCCGGGATCTCAGCCTGCATCGCGAGATAGACGCCGTTGATCATGATGTCGAAGACACGCCGGACATTGTCCATGTCCTGATCCGGTAGCGGTGATTGATCACCCTCCACGCCGGCATTGTTAAACGCAACGTCGAACCCACCAAAGGCTCTCAATGTGCGTTCCACCATGGCGGTAATTTCCGCTGGCTCGGCTACGTCGGTGCGGAGAAATTCGGCCAAGCCGCCCGCTTCGCGCACTTCTGCCGCCGCGCTCTTGCCACCCTCCTCGTCGACATCGGCGACCATCACCTTTGCCCCGGCCGCCGCCATAGCAAGTACCGTTGCCCGCCCAATTCCCGAAGCGCCGCCCGTTACAATTCCCACGCGATCTTTCAACATTACCCCTGCTCTTTCTGTTGTTGTATGACCTATGCCACCTCTTCTGCCAGCGCCACAAGCAGGTCAGAATGGGTGGCAAGAGAATAGAGCGCGATCTGATTCAGCAACCGGAACTCGCCACGTGCCGCGGCCGAGAGAATCTCGCCGCGCTCCAAAGTCGTCACGTCCATCTCCTCCAGGTCGCCGGAATCCGGCGCACAGACTTGGCGGCAACCGTGAGCGATGAAGAGATGCGCCCGGCCACAGCCCTGATTGGCGTTAATGACATAGTCGCCGAGGGCGAGCCAGCCCTCCGCCTCAAATCCAGTCTCCTCGCGCAACTCTCGCTTCGCGGCGTCGAGTGGCGCCTCGCCGTCATCTATGGTGCCGCCGGGAAAGGTCAATGAGACCTGACGCGCACCATGCTTGTACTGCCGAATCACCAGAACGCGCCCTTCCCCGTCCTCAGCGAAGATGCAGACGAAGGGCGATACATCGATTTGATAGAAATCGGCCACCTCACGCCCATCCGGCAGCACCACCCGCTCAGCACGCACCTTGAGATAGGGCGGCGCTGCGAATAGCGTCTCCGATCCCTTCACCGTCCATTTTTCCAGTTTCTTGCGCTCGCTCATAGATAACTCCGTCGACCGTCCGAAGCGTCGACAATAGAACGACAGCGGCACTTAAAAAAGGCCGTGGGGGATCAGGTTGCGGCATGCAAATTCACAGGCTGCCGCGCTCAATTCAAAATCACCGTGATCCTTGTCACGATTCTCTCCCAGGACAAGTGGCTTCTTTTTGGCGCCCTTGTCTGAGCAAATGAACTTAACCTAGCGGCAAGCGTTACCTTCCAACACAGCTACTCTCGGCGCCTTCTTGGACCAAGAAATACCGAACTAACAAAGCGTCGCGAAATAGATGCCTAATGAAATTTACGGCAAAGGCATATGAGTTACGGGGCCGCAATTTGTTAAGAGTCTTGGTGCCCGCGGGGAGACTCGAACTCCCAAGGTCCAAAGACCAACGGATTTTAAGTCCGTCGCGTATTCCAGTTCCGCCACGCGGGCACATAGATTTGACAGGAATTTCAATGGTTTATAGACACCTGTAAATTGGTGGAAATACAGTGGTTTCACTTCTGTAGTAATCTCGCAGTCAGATTTTCTTTTTTCGTTCACGTTATGATGCCCTCGACAGCAAACCGTCACTATCCAGCACTGCCTTCGCCTTCTTACTCGCTTCGTTTGGTTTTAGGTGAGCATACTTTTGTGTCATCGTCGGCGTGGTGTGTCCAAGGATTTTCTGTAGATCATAAAGCTCAACTTTTCCACTCTTCACGAGGTTGCTCGCGTAGCTGTCACGGAGGCTGTGGAGTGTGAACTTGCCCTTCTGTTTCACAAGTTGCTTGTTGTCATTCAGACCAACTCGGTCGATTGCTGACTGAATGGACCGCACGTCACTGATCGGTTGGTTCTTGATCCGCCGGGACTGGAAGACCCACTCGGATTCCCATTCATCCCTCTGGCGATCCCGATAGCGCCGCCGGAGGATCTCGCAGCACCGATCTGTCAGATCTAACGCTGCTTCCCCATGTTCCGTATCTTCAACCTTGGGCCTCTCGATCAGAAGCACTCCTTCGTTATCGATAAACTGCGACCAACGGAGCTTCCGGATTTCAGATGAGCGGGCTCCTGTCTCCATCAACAAGATGGCAAGATCACGATAGTCATCACTCTTGATTGCCAAGAGGATTTCCTTGAGCTGCTCCCAGGTAGCCCAGCGCTTCTTCTTGAATGGCTTGAGCCTCAGCTTCTTCCAGACAATCTTTGGCACCTCGATATCTTGGGTGTCAGCTAGCCAATCCAACGCACCTGAGATGAGATAAATCTCCTTGTTAATCGTGCTAGCTGCCAAGCCTGCCCGCACTCGTTGTGAGCGCAGGGTATACATATGCTTGGCGGTCAGGTCTTTCGTTAGGACATTAGGCAAGGCCGGATGCTGCTTGAACTGACCAGTCAGCCGCCGGTAGAGGCTTTCGTTATCCTCAGGGTTCTTCACCTTGAGATGTGAATCCTCCTCCATAAAACTCTTAATGCCCTCATAAATGTGCATCGTCTCCTTGGTGGAGACATTCAGGGCGTCCTCCTCTTGAAGCTTCTTGATGTATCGCGCTCGCCATGTCTGCGCGCCGATCCCATCGACGGTATCCTTGAGCGAGCGACACCCTGTGCTAAGACGAAGCATCTCCTTTCGGTGGGTTGGGTTGAAAAACTCCACCACTTCACAAAGTTCATAAACCCCATACTGGTTTTTCTTCAGACTCAATACCTAGCCCTCCTTCTGCTGTGGTTTCCGACGCTTCTCAACCGCCCTGCGGATTTCCTTCTTGCCCCGAAAAACTTTCTCGTTGGGGCAACCATCGTGGGTGGCACCGATGTTGACGACTAGCGGTCTCTCGGACCATAGCGCACACGCACGTATATATAATTTGTCAGGTTGTGGGTTGGACTAGCGGTCGCCCTGGAAGATCGCTTTGTATGTGTGCGGATCGTAGTAGCTAAGGAGTTTCGTAGCGAACTCTGCCGGATCTACTTTGAGCGCTCTGGCCCACTCGATGAGATCCTCAGGTGGCACTCTGGCCGCACCGGTCTCGACCTGAGAGATAAATGTGTAATAGGCCAGCTTTAGTTTATCTGCGAGTTCTCTCTGGGTCATCTTGGGTTCAAGCGCCACGCGTAGACTCTTAACGTAGGCCCCTGCCTCAATGCGTTTCTTTCGAGCACACACTTTGTCGACACGATACTTTGTGTAGGCCATGTGTTCTCCTGTTAGTCGTTGCTGAAACGTGTTCTACGGATATTAACATATAGATAGACAATAATCCACTGTAGTCAGGAATCAAAAGTCATCCCTTGCTATTGCCCATATCAGGAATGCCACTGGCAGAACTCCTTCGACGTTGGTGATTTTTAGGATTGTCATCCTCCTTGGTTAGACTCTTAGGTTTCTCTAGTTGTCTAAGGTCAGACTCTAGTTAGACCTT
>CAZUXZ010000144.1:0-23510 GCA_964624055.1 uncultured Rhizobiaceae bacterium
GCCGAGCAGCAGACACAAAAAGTTTCATAGCGAGAGTTGCGATCAACCAGTAGGGTAGAGAAAACGAACAAGATTCATGCAAGGGAGGCGAGATGTACAAGACCAGCGACGGCGAAGAAATCTTCGTGATCGACGCGCACAATCATCTCTGGGACGCGCGCCCTGAGAACCAGCGTAATGTCCATGGTGCCCAGTTCATTAATTGTTTTCACGATTACCATTCGGCGCTGAGCCCACCCGAATACTTATGGTCGGCGGAAAAGTTTCAATATTACGGACCGGAGACCCTCTATGAGGACCTCTTCGTCAACGGCTATGACGATATGGCAGTCTGCCAACCGACTTATCTCAAAGACTTCTATACCAATGGTTTCAACACTACAGAGCAGAACGCTGAGCTTCTTAAGGATTGCGCCGATCGCATTATCCTGAATGGCGCCTTTGATCCTCGTGACGAAGAATTGGGTCTGGAGGCGCTGGAAAGCCTAGTTGAGACTTACGGCATTCAGGGCGTCAAACTCTACACTGCCGAATGGCGCGGCGATTCCAAGGGTTACAAGCTAAGCGACCCCTGGGCTAAGCGCTATCTCGAAAAGGCTCAATCTCTTGGCATTAAGAATATTCATGTTCATAAGGGCCCGACCATTCTGCCGTTGAATCGCGACGCTTTTGACGTCGCAGATATTGACGACGCGGCGACGGACTTCCCCGAGCTCAATTTTATTGTTGATCATGTGGGCCTGCCTCGCCTCGATGATTTCTGCTGGATCGCTGTGCAGGAGCCTAACGTCTATGGCGGTCTCGCGGTGGCTTCGGCCTTCGTCCATGCGCGTCCACGCTATTTCGCTGAGATGATGGCGGAGCTCTTATTCTGGGTCGGTGAGGACCGATTACTGTTCGGCAGCGATTACGGCATCTGGCAGCCGAAATGGTTGATAGAAAAGTTCATGGCCTTCGAGATGCCGGATGATCTTAAGGCTGAGACTGGCGTCGACCTGACAACGGAAGGCAAGCGGAAGATTCTCGGACTCAACGCAGCGAAGCTCTACGGTGTAGATATTGAGGCCAAGAAGGTTTCTCTGGGCGGCGCGTGACGGTGATGAACGCGTCCATTGCGCAATTGCACGGTCCGCGCCGAGACGAAATTTGGGCGCGCCTCGCTAGGGTTAGCGATCCGGAGCTAGACGAATCTGTTGCCGAAATGGGCTTCGTCGAATCAATTGAAATTTGCGATAGCGGCGAGGTGCGCATCGGCTTTCGTCTGCCGACGTTCTGGTGCTCGCCCAATTTCGCTTTTCTCATGGCTCATGACATGCGCGAGGCGGTCGAAGCGCTCGATTGGGTAACGCACGCTGAGATCGCGCTGACCAATCATTGCAACGCCGAAGAAATTAATCGCGGCGTTGGCGGCAGCCTCAGCTTCGCCGAAACCTTCCCCGGACAGACAGAAGCAGAACTTGACGATCTCCGCGCTACCTTTCGCCGCAAGGCCTATCAGGGCCGCCAGGAAAAGCTTATGCGCCACATGGTGGCGGAAGGTTTCACGCCCGAGCATATCGCCGCCATGACCATAGGCGAGCTCACCGCGCTCGCTATCGCCAGTAGCGAGTTCGAAGCTTTGCGTGCACGCTACGCGGAAATTCGCTGTGAGTTTGGTGGTCCGGATGCGGCAGGCGACGCGGCTTTTACCACGCCCGAGGGCGATGCGATCGACGCCAAAAATTTTAACCTATATCTCAGCACGTTGCGCCGCGTACGCATCAACACTCAGTTCAATGCCAATATGTGCAAGAGCCTTCTCAACGTTCGATATGGTGAGGACGAGGAATAGTCGAATCTCTATTGCTGCCGCGGCCCTGTTTCCTGCCGACAGGGTGATCCCGAGTATTCCCGACGCCAGTGTCATGGGCGTGGCCCGAAAGTACGATCGAGAAATTAACGGTGAACGCCATATTGCCGCGGGCATTACCCTGCATAGTTTTGTTAAGCGCCGTTAATTTATTCTAGTTGGCAACCTCGACGTTATAGATACCGCCCCTCCCCAGGGCGGGCCCGCTTCGTTTTAGTCATAGTGCCTGTTGATGACACCCGCGCGGTCGTCGAATTTGACCCCCGCCGTCTGGCTTTTATCGATTTTCCACGATAGCGTAAATTAGCGAGCGCCATAGGTGGACAACCCCTCCGCCAAGCCAGTTTTCTAGCGACAGGGAAAAATAGTTCCTCATATACAGACTTTTTAATAACTTCATTTAATATGAAACAAATCTGTCATTCGCCTTTTGCTATAGTCTTGAATATTGTGCGATTCCGCCAGCCAACTAGCGACGGCGTCGTAAATTGCTTGTTGAGTAACTGCCGACCGCCTAGGATTTTCGAGATAATTATATTACCGACGCAATCTTGCGAGTCGGTGAAGTGGGTGTATTCCGAATGGCGCTTTGCTCCCGAAACAAATGGATAACCGCCTAAGGAACCGCATCCTATATGCTCGATGCCACCCCATTTTTCCGGCTCTACGCCAAACGCCGCCTGGCGAGCCTTCGTGCGCAAAGTTCGCGTGAAACCCAGGAACGCGAGCTGCAAAAGCTCTTGCGCAAGGCTTCGGTTACACGCTTCGGGCGTGACCACAAATTCACCGGCATGCGCACCGTGGCGGATTTCCAGTCAAGCGTCCCGTTACGTAAATTTGCGGATATGGAGCGTGACTACTGGGGCGCGGCGTTTCCCACCCTCGACGATTGCTCCTGGCCGGGACTAATACCGTATTTTGCCGTTACCTCCGGCACCACTACTGGGGTCGACAAATTCATACCATGCTCGTGGGAAATGGTGCGCGCCAACCGGCGCGCCATACTTGATCTTCTTAGCCACCATCTCGTCAACCGGCCGGAAAGCCGAATCTTCGGCGGCAGGACATTCATGCTTGGGGGCACCACGGTGCTGGAACCGGAGGCCAAGGGCGTGTTCAGCGGCGAATTGAGCGGTATCGCGGCCAAGACCGTCCCCTTTTGGGCGCGTTCGCGTTTCTTTCCGCCTAAGGACCTCGCGGACCTCTCCGCTTGGGAGGAGAAAATCAGCAAAATAGCTGAGGTCGCCATCGGCGCAAATATTCGAGGCTTGGGTGGCACGCCGAGTTGGGTGCTGATCTTTCTCGACAAGCTGGCTGAGTTCAGTTCGTTTTCCCATCAGCGCAGTCTCAAACCCTTTCCTGATCTCGAATTAGTCATTCATGGCGGTGTCAATTTTACCCCCTATCGACGCCAGTTCGATGATCTTTGCCGCGGTACCCGGGCCGAGTTACGTGAGGTCTATCCGGCGAGCGAAGGCTTTTTAGCTGTGCAGGACTGCGGCCCTGACGAAGGTCTAAGACTACTGCTCGACAACGGCCTGTTTTTTGAATTTGTGCCGCTTGAAGAGCTTGAATCACCAATGCCGACGCGCCATTGGGTCGGCAATGCTGAGATCGGCGTCAATTATGCAGTGGTGCTAAGCACGTGTGCCGGCATGTGGTCCTATGTTCTCGGCGACACTGTGAGGTTCGTCGATCTCGACCCGCCGCGCATACTCATCACCGGGCGCACTTCCTATATGCTCTCCACCTTCGGCGAGCATTTGATCGGCGAGCAAATCGAAAGTGCCGTCACATTGAGCGCTGACGCCATCAGTGCGACGATTAGTGAATATTCCGTTGGCTCCGTGATGCCGGAGGGACAAGGCGAGTTGGGTGGTCATGTCTATATCATCGAATTTCTCGAGACTGATGTGAGCCCGAAGCGGCTCGACACGTTCAGTAAAACTCTAGATCGCGAGCTCATGGACAATAACGAAGACTATAAGGCGCACCGTTCGGAGGGCTTCGGGCTCCGTGCGCCGGCCATCTTCACCGTTCCGCCTGGCAGCTTCGCCGCTTGGATGAAGAGACGCGGTAAGCTTGGTGGCCAGCATAAGGTCCCGCGGATCATCAACGACCAGGACCTTTTCCAACATCTGCGCTCACATGTGGGCCATAGTTCGACCTAACTCTCCAGCGCTTCCGCCGGCAATTGTGCGAGTTGGGTGAAATTGGTGAACAGGCGGCGCGCGTCGGCATTCAGTCGGGGCATGTGTCTGGCGGCCTGGCCTGCAAAGATGGCGCGGGCGTTGGGGCCGAGGATGGTTCGCAGCTCTTCTTCGTGGTCTGCCGGTGCGAGCCATTCGTCGAGGATGCCCGCGTGAGCCTCTATATGGAATTGTACTCCCCATGCGCGTTGTGCCACGCGCATGGCTTGGATTGGACAGAGTGCCGAGGCCGCCAACGGCACTGCGCCGGACGGCAGTTGCTTCACCTGCCACTCATGCCATTGGAAGCCAAGCGCGGTTGAGGTAAATCCCTGAAACAAAGGATCGCGCTTGCCTGCCTCGTTGAGCGCGATCTCAACCACCCCGGCTTCAGTCTCTTTCATTTCCGAGAGCGAGCCGCCGAGCGCGAGCGCCAGGAGTTGATGCCCAAGGCAAATGCCAAGGGTCGGCAGTGCGCGCTCGACCACCGCCTCGCGGACTAAGGCCGTTTCATCAGCCAACCACGGATGATCGATATAATCGAGCGGTCCCATTGGCCCGCCCAAGACTATCAGTGCATCATAGGCATCAAGGTTGGGTAATCCATCGCCATCGTCGAGCGCAGTTACGTCGAAAGAAATTCTGTCTTCGCGCATGAAGTTGCGCAATATGCCCAGATGTTCGAAGGCTGCATGCTGTAATACAGCGATACGCATTAAGCCGCTCTTAGCGACTCCTTCTTCCCCAATGGGTAAGAAGGATTAGGGAGAGGGAGCAGAATAGGCGCGCAACGCTCTTCTTGGTTGGACGTTAAGCACCGAGCGCGTGCCTCGGAGCGTTTGGCTAATTCGCATGAGCTAGGGTAGGGCATTTCGACAGAACCTCATTCGTCAGGCAGGAGATTCCGCAGCCTTGGCCTTAGCACGCTTGCCGGAATGCTGACTGTATTCGGGTTGGTTTTTGCGTTTGAGCGAATCTTCTTTAATGCCTTCATAGCGCTGCCGCGCGTTCGCGCAGGGTGAATTTCTGCACCTTTCCGGTGGAGGTTTTCGGCAAATCGCCAAACACTACGGTCTTTGGCGCCTTGAAACGGGCCATATTATCGCGGCAGAAGGCAATCAACTCGTCCGCCGTAACTGCCGTACCCGCCTTTAGGGTGACGAAGGCGCAAGGGGTCTCGCCCCACTTTTCGTCGGGACGGCCGACCACGGCGGCTTCAAGCACGGCGTCATGCTTGTAGAGCACGCCCTCAACCTCGATAGTGCTTATATTCTCGCCGCCGGAGATGATGATGTCCTTGGCTCGGTCCTTGAGCTCAATATAACCGTCCTTATGCATGACTCCTAGATCGCCAGTGTGGAACCAGCCGCCAGCGAATGCTTCTTCAGTGGCGGGCGCGTTTTTGAGATAACCCTTCATCACCGTATTGCCGCGCATCACAACTTCGCCAATGGTCACGCCGTCCGCTGGGGCCATATTACCTCTTTCCTGATTCATCACACCGAGGCCATCAAGGGTGACATACGCCACGCCTTGGCGCGATTTGAGTGCCGCCTGTTCCTCTATATTCAACGCGTCCCATTCGCCGTGCCAGGCGCAGACGGTGACGGGCCCATAGACCTCCGTCAGACCGTAGACATGGGTAACGTGGAAGCCGTCGCGCTCCATCGCAGCGATTACCGCGGCTGGAGGCGGCGCGGCGGCGGTCATCACATCGACCTTGTGGTCGAACCGGCTGCGCGCGTCCTTCGGCGCATTGACGATCATGTTGAGGACAATCGGCGCGCCGCAGAAGCGGTTTACGCCTTGGGTCGCGATTGCGTCGAAGATTGCCTCTGCCTCGACCTTCCGGAGGCACACGTGTGTGCCGCCATGGGCGGTAATGGTCCAAGTGAAGCACCAGCCGTTGCAGTGGAACATGGGAAGAGTCCAGAGATAGATCGGTGCGTCGCCAAGGCTCCAGGTAAGAGAATTGCCGATGGCATTGAGATAGGCGCCCCGGTGATGAAGTACCACGCCCTTCGGATTGCCCGTGGTGCCTGAGGTGTAGCAGAGGGTGATCGCCTCCCATTCGTCCGCCGGCCAGCGCCAGTCATAGGTCGGGTCACCGCCCTCCAGGAAGGCTTCGTATTCGATCTCGCTGAGAAACTCGCCGCCTTCCTCCGGCGCATCGTCGATATTGATTACCAGTGGGTTGCACTGGGCAAGCTTGAGCGCTTCGGCGATGACTGGTGAGAAAGCGCGGTCGGTTAGAAGGATCTTGGCTTCGGCATGGTCGAGAATGAAGGCGATGGATGTCGCATCAAGGCGTACATTTAGCGCGTTCAGCACCGCGCCTATCATCGGCACGCCGTAATGCGCCTCGAGCATGGCCGGCGTATTGGGTGCCATAATGCTGACCGTATCCCCAACGCCAATGCCGCAAGCGGTTAGCGCCGAGGCCAGGCGGCGCGAACGATCATAAAATTCTCGGTAATTGGCGCTTCGAGCGCCGTGGCGCCAAGCAATTCGTTCAGGGTACACATGGGCGCTGCGCGACAGAAAGCCGAGCGGCGTCAGCGCCACATGATTGGCCGAATTGCGGTCCAGTCCAGTGTCATAGGGGTTTTCTGTGGCGCGATGATCGGCCATTCTTACTTGCTCCCGTTCGTTGAGTTTTGGAGCATCATTTAACATTAGCTGGCGAGCTTTCGGCAAGGAGATCGGTTATCAAGAGCTTATTCATAATGCGTCATGGTGAGGCCGAGGGGCGCGGCTCCGGCAGTGACGCTGAGCGGGCGCTCACACCTCGCGGCATCGCCGATTGCTACTGCTTGACCCAGAAGTTGGTTGCCGATGGCGCGTCGTGGGATGCAATCCTTTGTTCAAGCGCGCGACGGACGCGGGAGAGCGCCGAATGCATGGCGGGTGGTATGGCGTCTCCGCCCGAACTAGACATTCGCGACTCGCTCAATTTTGCTGGGACAGATACGCTCCTCGCGGCGTTTCGCGGCCTACCGGATGAGATCAACTCGGTCTTGCTGGTGGCGCACAATCCCGGCGTTCACGTCCTTGTGCTGCTGCTAGCTGGCGCCAGCGGTGGCCGTGCCACGCGCCGCGCTGCGCAGGATTTTCCCCCTGGAGCGCTGGCGCGCCTCATCTTTGATAGCGAGACTTGGGCTCAACTCGCTCCCGGTAACGCCAACCTGCGCAATTTTCTCACCCCGCAAGATGCTGGTTAGGTCTGTAACAATGCCATTAAATCTATAAACACATTAATCTCCCACGCTTGGAATGCCGGTAACTGTGCGATTGCCTTAATCTCGTTATTATCCTTGTTGTTTTCCCAATACCCCTTCCATAAGAGAACGCACGCGGACACTTTCGCACAACTCGTCTTCCTCCCCTTCGGGCTGGTATCAAACTGGCCTCGTATAGCGCTCAAGCGCGCACCAACCAGCTCTGGCGACCGCATCATGGTGAAGTTTGAAAAGCTCAGTGGGTCGGAGTTCGAACCCGCCGAAGCGGATTGAGTTATCTCACCGCAAGTCATAATTCCTTTTTCCCGGGGAGACAGAAGCGGCGACCCAAATACGAGGCGCTATATTTCAGTTTGGATCTAAATCACGCCTTCGGCTTTAAGCGCCATCAGCTCGTCTTCGCCTAGTCCCAACTCGCTGCCGTAGATCTCACCATTAGCTTCACCAAGTTCGGGGCCAAGGTGGGCGATGCGACCCGGAGTATCGGAGAGACGCGGCAGGACGGCTGGGACGGTAATGTTGCCAGACTTTTCATCCGTAACCGTCACCAGGGTTTCGCGCGCCTTGTATTGCTCGTCCTCGAAAATATCCGCGATAGAATAGACCGGCGCGATCGGCACGTCGCCAGCTACGCAGGCTTCCACCACGCCGTCGCGCGGCATGGAAAGGGTGAAAGCGCTGACTAGGCCATCAACATCCTCGCGGTTGGCGATGCGGTCGGCGGCAGTCTTGTAGCGCGCGTTCGCGCCGAGCTCCGGGCGGCCCAGGACTTCCGTCATGCGCACCCACATCTTGTCGCTGGTGCAAGCGATGGCAACCCATTCTCTGTCGCCGCATTCGAAATGGCCGTGCGGGCAGACGTTCGCCGTCCCCAGGCCAAGGCGAGGGCGGATGAAACCGTTGGCGGCATAGAGCGGTGCCATCTCGTCGAGCACGCGGAAAATCGATTCGTAAAGCGCGATGTCGATCTCCTGACCCCTTCCGGTCTCCTCGCGCGCGCGTAAGCTGAGGAGAACGCCGAGGGCCCCATAGAGACCGGATATGTAGTCAGCGAGCGAGGTGGAGCCAGGCGTTAAGGGTGGCCCACCAGGCTCGCCGGTGAGGTAGGTGAGGCCGCCGAAGGCATGGGCGATACGGGCGAATCCAGGGCGGTTCTTATAGGGCCCAGTTTGGCCGTATCCTGAAACACGCAGTAGCACGAGCTGTGGGTTGATCTCCTTCAGCACCTCCGGTCCGAGGCCCCATTTTTCCAGCGTGCCAGGACGGAAATTCTCGCACAGTGCATCAGCGGTTGCGACGAGGCGCTTGAAGATCCCGGCCCCCTTCTCGGTGCGGACATCAAGGGTAATGGATCGCTTGTTGCGCTGCTCTGACAGCCAGCAATAGCCGTCCCCACCCGGGCCCGGCGTGCCGAATTTGCGCAACGGATCGCCGCCCTTAGGCTGCTCGATCTTAATCACTTCTGCGCCGAATTCGCCGAGGATGGCTGCGGCGAAGGGGCTAGCGATGAAGGTCGCGAGATCAAGGACACGCAACCCCTCAAGCGGCAATTTGTTGTTTTGTTGAGCAATTTTCATACTGCCAAGAAAGCCGCGCTTTTTCGCCACTGTCAATCGCCACCGTCGCGATGGCCGGGGCTGGTGCGGTGTGCTGCTTTTGCGCTAAGGTTCACATAAATTTTCCGGGTGGCGCAGGCAAGGCGTCCCCGACAAATATGGGAGTAGAGCAAATGTCGTTACTCATTCGGGGTGGAACCGTCGTCAACGCTGACAAAAGCCAAAGGTCGGATGTTTATTGCGCCGATGGTTTGATCCAGGCAATTGGCGAGAATCTCGACGTACCGCCAGGCGCCGAAGTGGTGGATGCGGGCGAGGCGCTTGTGATCCCCGGCGGCATCGATCCGCATACCCATATGGAGCTGCCATTCATGGGTACTGTGACGGCGGACGATTTCATGTCGGGCCCCTCAGCCGGTCTTGCCGGCGGCACCACGATGATCATCGATTTTGTTATTCCGAGCCCGGAGCAATCGCTCTTGGAGGCGTGGGATACCTGGATGACGAATGCTGCCAAGGCACCGTCGGACTATTCCTTCCATGTTGCCGTTACCTGGTGGAGCGATCAGGTGAAGGAGGAGATGGCCGTGCTCACGCGCGAACACGGCGTCAACAGCTTCAAACATTTTATGGCCTATAAGGGCGCCATTATGCTCGATGATGAGATGCTGCTGAAGAGCTTCGATCGTTGCCAGGAGCTCGGCGCTATGGCTACTGTCCATGCCGAGAACGGCGAGATCATCTATTACCTGCAGAAGAAGCTCCTCGCCATGGGCATTACCGGCCCAGAAGGCCATGTCCAGTCCCGTCCGCCGGAAGTGGAAGGCGAGGCGGCGCGGCGCGTAATCACCGTTGCCGGCGCGGTGAACGCGCCCTTATACGTGGTGCATTGTTCGTGCAAGCAGGCGCTCGACGCAGTTGCCGAGGCGCGTGCCAACGGCCAGGCAGTCTATGGCGAGGTGCTGGCGCAGCATCTGGTAATCGACGAATCGCCCCATTACCTTAACGACTTCACGCAGGCCGCGGCCCATGTGATGAGCCCACCCTTCCGCAGCGAGGAGCATCGTGATGCACTCTGGGGCGGGTTGCAGGCGGGCACGCTACAAACCACGGCGAGCGATCACTGCGCCTTCTGCGCGCCGCAAAAGGCGCTGGGTAAGGACGATTTTAGCCTTATGCCGAATGGCTGTGGCGGTCTCGAGGACCGTATGTCGATCCTTTGGGATCGCGGTGTCGAGAGCGGCATGCTAACGCCCAACGACTTTGTCCGCGTCACCTCGCAGGCAGCGGCGGAGATTTTTAACATCTATCCTCGCAAGGGCTCGATCAGCGTCGGAGCCGATGCCGATATTGCCATATGGGACCCCAATGCGAGCCGCACCGTCTCGGCCAAGACCCATCATTCCAAGATGGATTTCAACCTTTATGAGGGCAAGACACTGACCGGTCTCGCGCGCGCCACCATCAGCCAGGGCAAGCAAGTTTGGGATGGCAAGGAACTCCGGGTAGAGAAAGGCGTGGGCCGTTATGTTCCGCGCCCGACTTATTCCAAAGTGTTTGAGCGGGTGAAGACTTACGGCAAGCTCAATGCACCTCGCCGAGTTGAAAGGGCACAAGCCGCTGAATAAGAGCTGCTAACGCATAGGGAGGGATGGTACGTGTCGTTCCTCATTCGTGGTGGCGAGTTTATCACCGGAGAAGAAAGATATTGCGCCAAAGCCCATTGGGGGCTGGGCGCTTCAGCGATTGGGAGTCGTTGGGGCAGGAGATTTGAGCTATCTATTTCGTCTGCTGTGGCAGAGCAGAGCAAAGAGGACGCCCGGTACCCCGGCGATCGCCCAGGCCGGCGCGAGCAGGATGGGTAGCACGACTTCCCGCCACAACCAGGGCGATATATTCTTCTCGATCAACGCCTGAAAGCCGACCAGGCTGTTGGCATGAATGCCCACCCACAGCTCGCCACCGGCAACCAAAATGTAGCCGCTACTGGCTATCGCGCCCACGATTTCATAGGCGAATAGACCAAGAGCGGCGAGCAGGAGAAAAACGGCGATGCTGCGGCAAAAGACCATGTGGCTATTTCAACTCATTCGGAGAGCCAAGTTTGGTGTAACACGCTAACAAACTGGTAGCATTTCAGTGTCATAATCTTGCCCCGTGCCACAATATTGTTATCTTGCCTGATCCCGGAGGGGTGGCCGAGTGGTTTAAGGCGCACGCTTGGAAAGCGTGTGTGCGTTAACGCGTACCGCGGGTTCGAATCCCGCCCCCTCCGCCATATCCCAATCCAGGGGCACCCAACTGTATTAATTAAATTACTAAATTTGCCTGGTAATTTGGGATAAATGGCCAATCCCGTCCGTTAACGCCCAACCCAATACAGCATGAAATGTGGAATGTTTTGTGGGATGGGAAATGACTAAAAGCAGGTATCCCGTCAACGCGCTCACTGCCATGCAAATTGTAAAGCTGCCTTACCCGGGGCGCTGTGAACACGGTAATGCTCGGCATACCTTATTTGCAGGCCTGCCTCGGCGGGTCTTTGCGAGGCACCTCTGTTCCGGCCAATGGCACCCGAGCCGCATTGCCTTGCCCGCTTTGATGGCCTTTTGATGGTTAATTAACGTTAACTTCATATTTTTTCTCTGAGTAGAGTTGGGCGCTCAATCAACACTCTTGGTCACCTGCTGGAGGAATTAACTAGAGCTGCGCGTAACGACCGTGTTTGAGACTGGTTCGGATACCCGTCATCGTCGATGACGACGCCATATATCACCTGTGCTGCGGCAGCGGTAATCCATCCTTCTCTCACGTCGTGGGCTACGCGTTCCGGCTCCCTCTCGGTTGGCGCACCATATCCGCCACCGCCTGACGAATAGGAGGCGATGCCCTCGCCTCGCCCAAGCAGAACCTGTGCGCAGCCATCAAGTGGTCCCATCACACCGTTTGCGTGTTGCTGCCATTGTTGGGCAGGCGCACCGTCATGACCGCCACGCACGCCTTTGGGCGCATTGTAGGTTCCATTGCTAACGATACCGACTTCGATATTGCAGTCGTGCGGTCCGAATTCGACATACATGCCGGGTGCGCCACGCCGATGCCCGGCACCGCCGGAATCAACGATGAATGCGCGATTCTTCACGACAATCGGATGCATTAACTCGTCGACTTCGATGCTGTCGAGATGGCACATACCGGCGTTGCCGACATGCTGAATGGTAAGCCAACCATCTTGGTGAGCGGTGGCAGCCCCGCCACCATGACCGAGAAACAGTTGGTTGATAAATGGATCGCCAGTTCTCGGGTCAAAGCCGGAAATTACGCCATCGCTAGCAGGCAGAGTGCTGCCCGTATCCGCCATACCATGACCGTTGCCGAGAGTGGCAATTGCGCGTTGTACTGCGCAGCCGACGTGATCTGCAAGGTTCGTGGTTGCGACCGAACAACTGACGGGATGGCGAGGGATACCCACCACACAATTTTCGCGAAGCAACACACGGATCCGGCGAAAGCTGCCCGCATTGGGCGGCACTGTGTGGTCGATAGAGTTGAACACGCCGACCATGGCAGCCGTCCGTGAACACGCCTCGCTAAGGTTGAGACCACAGGGCTGGCAATCAACGTTATCACAGAGATCCACTTCTACTCTGGCATCATCTGGATCGATCTCGACGGTAACTTTCACCGGTATACCGTCCGGTACTCCCGGGAAGGGATCATGGGTGCTTGATGTGGTGCACCGTCCGCGTGGCAGTGCGCCTAGCGCCGCGACCATGCGCGCTTCACTATAATCGAACCATTGTTCGGAGAACGCACGAAGGCGGGCCCAGCCAAATTCACGTCCCATTTCCTCAAGCGCACGCTCACCGATCCGTGCAGCGCCTAGCTCGGCAAGGTAATCGCCCCACCATTGCTCAGGTACGCGAATGCGCATGCGACACATCCGAATGATATCGTCGATGTCTTGGTATCGCCTCTGGACGCGAACGCCCGGGAAAATGAGCGCGCCTTCCTCATACACGTCACGAGCGCCGCCGGTGTAGGTGGTCGGCAACGAGTTGCCGCAATCGGCTTGGTGCGCCTTTGCCACCACCGTGAAGTGATGGGTACCGTCGTTATCGAACACCGGGACGAGGATTGTGTGATCAGCCGCATGGGAGCAGCCATGGTAGGGCGAATTGTGGAGAAAGGCGTCACCCGCAGCCAAGTCGTCGTGGAACGTTTGTATTGAGGCACTCATCAAGTCGGGACCGGCTAACACGTGTATGGGAAGGCTTTCGGCCGTCGCGAGGAGCTGATTGTTTGACGTGACGATACAGCAGGAAAAATCTCGCGCCGTGTTTAATACGCCTGAGCGCCCCGTGCGCAGCAGAGTGTTCATCATCTTCCGACAGATTGCATCGAAGCGCTTCGCTAAGATCGCAAGCTGGGCCGCGGTTATGGCGTCTGGTTTTTGCATACACGCCTAGTCATGGGACTGCCCTCTGAATGCGCCATAGGGTTACATCGAAGTGTAGGTGGTCGGTCCATGGGCGGTGCAGGCTCTGCTTGGCAAGTTTGGGCGTAACGCCGTAGCTGATCGGTGACATTAACTTCATATTTTCGCCCTGCGTAGGGTTGGGCGTTTGATCATTACTCACGGTCTTGGCCTCGTCTTCATAGAAGCGCAGCCGCTTTGGTATGCGCGTCAGCGGTTATAATAAGCACTCCCGGATGGCACCTCATCCCAACACCTAAACCCTATCCTCACGATCCGTTAGCCGTGATAGCTGACACAGAGACGCTCAGTGACTGAATCATTTGAAATTAGGCATTCAAGGATACAACTGAATATCCCAAACCGTTAGAGCCAATATACATTTAAGTATTTGTTTTATAAACAATATGTTTGGGTCACTTTCAAAATTTTCATGGTCCAACTGGACCAGTAGTTCCTTGGTCCGCGTGGGAGAGGTTGCGCTACAAAGACGCTTGCATTATAGGCATTTTCCTATATAAGAATGAGAATGATTTGCATTTGCAATGCGAATCATTTGCATTTGCACCTATGTCCTGGAGAGGAGCGTTAGAAATTGTATAAAGTCATGACAGCCGCTGTCTCGATACTCGCGGTAACTGCAATATCAAATGTTTCGGTAGCCGATGAAATGGTTTACGCCGACTTCCCAATCACCGTGAAGGGTTACTCTGGTAGCAAAACGACCTCGGTTTCGTACACTGGACAAGTTGCAAGGCATGCCTTGCACGATTCTTTAAAAAAGATGGTTGGTTCTAAAAAGGTGCAGCGCGAATATGAGCAGACAAAACACCGTAAAGGTATGATGTCATACTTTGAGGGTAAGGACGAAGGAAGGGCTATTCTCGCTCCAAAGACAAAGGGTTCTTTTGCTATTTCTCAAACAGATGTCGACGAAATATCAAAAGGAAAAAATTTGTCTGGCAAGACATATAAAGGAACAATAAGTGGCATGCCCAATAATATGACGGGCAGTGAATTGGTCACGTTCTGGATTGGTAAAGCATCAGAGAGCGAAAGTGGAGTTGATGTTGCCAATGGCTATAACTATCCCCAATTGATATCAAAATTTATTATGGGCGCCGTTTTTTATAATCAGGCGGTTGACGGTTATTTGGACGAATATCTAGGTGCTGACAAGAAACCAAATGACAAACCTTATAAAGACGGAGCACCTTATACTGGCAAGGAGCACGTTTGGGACGAAGCGTTCGGGTATTTTGGTACCCCGGCACACACACTTAAGTTGACTGCGCAGCAGGTGTATGAAATTGCCAAACTAGGCAGTAAGTCAAAGAACCCCTCGGATGCTCTGTCAGCTGCTGATTACAATAAAGATGGTGTAGTCGACCTCAAGACAGAAATGACGTTTGGACCAGCTTATTATGCGGCCGCTTTTGACAAGTCAGGTTCGAGCTCGTACCTTCACACAATTACTAGAGCCTTCCTGGACGGTCGTAAACTTATAACTAGTGCGGGTGGTCAAAAACTTACCTCAGAACAGCGTTCGTCGCTGTTAGAATATGCAAAAACTATCTCTGATAACTGGGAAATGGTCCTAGCGGAAGCAACATTTAAATATGCTGGATCCGTTTATAAAGACATGATGAGCCTTCAAACAGTAATGGATGCAAATGGTAATATTTCTAAAAACTATGATGCCTATATCAAGCACTGGGGCGAGCTCAAGGGTTTTAGCTTAGCATTGCAGGCCGGTAAAAATAATCTCGGTGAAACCGCAACTAGACTAAATAGGTTAATAGGTTCAGGTCCGCTGTTAACCAACCTTGGACAGGTTGTAGATATTGATAGTAATGGCGACTATGTGCGGGATCAAGGAGCTTCTTGGGGAGAATATATGTTGCATATGCTCAAAGCCCAAATCATGCTGAAGGAACACTTTGGTCTTAGGGCATTAGCAAATGACATGACTAAAGAAATGCAAGCGCTAACTGATTCTGTGGGTGGCGGTGCTAGCGCTGAAAATGATTGACGGTACGGCCCCTAGCGAAATGTGAATGTTAGACTATTTCGCTAGGGGGTCTAGTATTTCAGATGCATGAAATATTTCTAGACTACGTTCGATATGCGATAGAGCCATTTTTTGACCCTCAAAAACGTGTTTTTCTTGGCTATTTAGCATCTGCTTTTATTGTCGCTATATTAGTCCAAATTTATATTCTTAAGAAAAGTTTACGATTCGCTGTACTAAACGTGTTTTCGTGGCGAATTTGGGCATCTAGATCAGCGCGTGCCGATTATAAAGTCATGATTCTAAATCAGGCATTTATGTTGGGAGTTGCACCACAATTACTGTCAAAACTTGCTTTCACAACAATATTATTTGAAGCATTACATATCTGGTTTGATGGCAGGGTAATACTATGGAGCTCAGCACCAACATGGTGTATAGCTATAATATTTACCCTTACATTATTTGTAGTAGACGATTTTGCAAAATATTATATTCATCGTCTCCTGCACAGAGTCCCGATTCTTTGGTATTTCCATAAAGTTCATCATACGGCCGAAACATTAACGCCTTTGACCGTATATCGAACACACCCTATAGAAGCTTTAATCTTCGGTATGCGTTCCGTCGCTGTGCAATCTACAATTATAGCTAGTTTTTTGTATTTCTTTGGAGACAAAGTAGAGTTAATAACGCTTTTGGGGTCTAGTGCAATATTATTTCTATTTAATTTAGTAGGATCAAATCTCCGACATTCTCATATATGGTTATCATACGGTCGGTTAGTCGAAAAAATATTTATATCTCCTGCCCAGCATCAAATTCATCACTCTATATTACCGAAACATTTTGACCGTAATTATGGTACCATACTTGCCGTATGGGATTTATTATTTGGAACCCTTTGGACTACCACAAAACATGAACCAGGATTACTTTTTGGTATTAGAAATAAAGAAAACACTATGCATAACCTCATTTCGCTTTATATAGAACCATTTATATGCGCCATGAATTATTTGAAAACAGAACTTCGTCAAATGTTTAACAAATCGTTAACAGGAAATTATGTTGATATGTTAAAACGCTTATCTTTTTTATTATTATTTTTATTATCACTGATAACAGTATCATCTACTGCACTCGCCAATGAGTTAAATATATATTCACATCGTCAACCATTTCTCATAAAGCCATTTATTGACGCGTATGAGTCTGAGACAGGTACAAAAGTTAATGTTGTTTATGCTTCAAAAGGCTTAGCTCAACGCTTACAGTCTGAGGGTTCGCGAAGTCCTGCTGACCTGGTTTTGACAGTGGATATAGCGCGACTTCACGTATATTCTGATAAGGACTTATTAGCTCCAGTTAACTCTTCAATTCTAACTAGAAATGTCCCAGAACATTTACGAGACCCTAATAATACGTGGTTTGCATTTTCCAAACGGGCCCGAGTTATAGTGGTTGCAAAAGAGAAAGACGATACCTCAAAAATTAAGACATATGAGCAATTAGCCGATGACGAATGGAAGGGTCGTATATGCTTGAGACCTGGAAGCCACGTCTATAACAGGGCCCTGCTATCGTCTATGATAAGCGCTGTCGGTGCTGATGCGGCGGAGGTGTGGGCAAATGGCTTAGTAAAAAATCTCGCGCGAAGGCCGCAGGGCAACGATAGGGCGCAGGTTAAAGCCATTTACGAAGGTGTTTGTGATATTTCTATTATTAATAACTACTATTTTGGGAAACTGAAGTATTCGGAAAATCAATATCAGAGAGAATGGGCAGAATCAGTTAGACTGATTTTTCCGAATCAAAAGAACAGGGGAACACATATAAACATTTCTGGTGGTGGTATCGCTAAATTTTCAAAAAATAAAAAAGAAGCCACGAAATTTCTTGAATTTCTTGTGAGTGAAAAAGCACAAAAGTTATACGGAGATATTAATTTTGAATATCCTGTTAGATTAGGAATGCACCCGCCAACTGAATTATTATCATGGGGTGAATTCCAGGAAGATCGCCTTTCAATTAAGAAAATTGCAGAGTTGGCACCGCAGGCGCAAAAGATTATAGATAGGGTTGGTTGGTAGCTTTAGTATTTAAATCGCGGTTATATGAGTCGCACGTGGTTAAGCCCATGGACACTTGGAGCGCTTATCGTTGCGGGCGTCTTCCTAGCGCCGATACTTGCGGTCTTTGTTGCTGCGTCTGGTGATAGCGCAGGGCTATGGCCGCACCTATTTGAAACAGTTCTGCCAAGATACATAACCAACACCCTGTTTTTAATGCTAGGTGTAGGAGTTGTTACACTAATTTTCGGTGTTTTGACTGCATGGCTGGTCGTTAGATACGACTTTCCGGGACGAACTATTATTGAATGGTGTTTGTTATTACCCTTTTCGGTGCCACCTTATTTAGCGGCCTATACCTATACTGACTTTTTCGAATACTCGGGCCCTATACAGGGGATGCTTCGAGAACTATTTAAATGGAACAATGCAAGTACCTATTGGTTCCCAGAAATAAGGTCGTTGCCTGGTGCCATGGTAGTAATGGGCTCAGTATTGTACCCATACGTGTATGTAATGGCTCGTGTTGCATTTATATTGACACCTGCGTCATTGTATGAAGTCGGAATAGTATCTCGTAAAAATTTGTTTTGGAAAATTGGCTTGCCGTTAGCCAGACCAGCAATATTTGCTGGTATAGCATTAGTATTTATGGAGACAATATCAGACTTTGGTACAGTAGAATATTTTGCTATTGAGACATTAACCCTAGGTATATTCAACGTATGGCTTGGTATGAATAGCCTTACAACAGCGGCACAAATAGCCTCTCTTTCGTTTTTATTCATAATATTATTGTTGGCCTTCGAATTGTTTTCACGTTCTCGACAACGGTTTACGGACACTACTAGATATTCTAATACGCTGACTCCAATATCGTTGAATTCTTATTCTACTGTAATTTGTTGGATAATTTGTTTGGTTCCAATATTCCTTGGGTTTGGTATACCCGTTGGTATATTAATTAATTTTTCTATTGATAATTATCACATAGTATCCATGGAAATTATAGGAGATGCCGCTGTAAACTCTTTGTTTATATCAGGAGTCTCTGCCATTGTTGTAATTGTTGCAGCGGGGTTTCTAGGCTATGTCGGTTTTTACAAAGGGAACTCATTTTTAAAAAAATGTATTGTACTCGCGTCCACAGGATATGCGTTTCCTGGGACAATTTTGGCTATAGGCGTGGTTACCATCGGAGGGGCACTAGATAATGGCGTTGCGAATGTTTTATCGGACCACTTCGGGGTTTCTCATCAGGGTTGGTTCACCGGGGGCGTCGGTTTGGTAATTTTTGCATGTATAATTAGATTTCAAGCGATCGGATACGGTGCGATCACTTCAGGTTTAGAACGTCTGTCGCCTAATATGATGGACGCAAGTAGAGTTCTTGGAAAACGATTTGGATCAAGTCTTTATAAAGTAATAATTCCTCTAAGTCGATTGTCGTTCGTCGCAGGTGGATTGCTAGTATTTGTCGACACAATGAAGGAATTGCCGATGGCATTGCTTCTTCGTCCGTTTAATTACGAAACGTTGGCAACCTATGTGTACCAATATGCAAAAGATGAACTCCTCGAAGAGGCTGCATTTCCATCACTTATCATTGTTGCTACTAGCATAATACCAGTCATAATAATTAATTATACGTTGAATAAGTTCGTGCGTAATTAAACTATTTTACGATCAAAAAATGACAAATGACTTAAATAGCGAGCTTTGCTCACTGTCAGTCCTTGGGTCAGGTTTACACCCGTCTCACAGAGGCGACGGATGATTTGCTTGATCTAAATTCGTTTTCAAGGCGCCTATTCAGGTCACCTGCATTGCAACCCAGATCCTATCCCTATCTTAAGTAATTGGACCCGGTTAATGGGCGGAGCAAAGGCTCAATCTCACGATAGGTCTTTCGGTCAAAATTACGGTTGAAAACTGAACGTGTGGCTTTCATGAAAAGGCGAATAAGATCTGAGTGAACCCTTTGGACCGTAGTATCGATCAGGCCACGTTACTGTTGGGTCACCACCCAAGAATGAGGTCTCTTAAAGTCTGCTCTATATCGATGGCTGGGTGCTCCAAGGGTTCGTCTCGGTCTCAAACGCCGAAGCGATTTGAAATACGCCGGCATCCTGGTATGGCTGGCCGACGATCTGCATGCCTGTTGGTACCCCGTAGGAAGAGAAGCCTGTTGGCACGCTCATGACTGGCAACTGGCTTAGAAGATTGAAGCCGTGAGTCATGACCCAGCCGACATAGGCTTGTAGGCGCTTGCCGTTGATCCTGAAATCGGGATCCGAATCGTCGTGATCCGCCTTCACCGCCGGCACCGCCAGGGTCGGACAGATCATTGCGTCATAGTCTTTTAAGATAGGCTGAAGTTTCTGCCACATCCATCCTCGGAATGAATAGCAGCCATAGAGACGGACTGCATCGTGGCCCAGGCCACGATCAAGCAAGCCGACAACATAAGGATCCATCTCGCCACGCCAACGTGGCAAGAAATGGCCAGCGACAGCGGCGAACAATCCCTCCCACCAGGTCATCCAACAATCAAGTACGGCCCAGTTCCATCCAACATCGACTTCATCGACTTGACAACCGAGGCTGCGCAATGTTTCCGCCGCGCGCAGCGTATTGGTCTGAACCTCAGGGTCGACCTCGGTGTATCCCAGGTTCATCGAGAAGGCTATTTTCTTGCCAGCGATACCATCAAAGGATGCTGGCAGACGGACTCGTGGAAGGTGAGAACAAAGATCTTCGCCATGGGGGCCTGACATCACGTTCTGCATCAATGCTGCGTCTGCAACGCTGCGCACCATGGGACCGTAATGCAGAATCGATTCAAATGGATGGTCACGGTCAAGCGGGTTGCGCCCGAACGGCGCCTTGTAGCCGAACAAACCACATGCCGACGATGGGATTCGGATTGAACCGCCACCGTCCGTGCCATCGGCAAGCGTGGTCATGCCACCGGCCACTGCCGCACCTGCACCGCCGGACGATCCGCCGGAGGTGTATTCGAGATTCCAAGGATTCGGTGTAACGCCCCAAAGGGGGCTATGGGTTGCTCCCGAATAAGCAAACTCGGGTGATGTCGTACGCATATGCATGATCGCACCCGCACGCAGAAGCCGCTCGACGGTCGGCGCAGTATAGTCTGGGCGAAAATCAGCGAAAATTTTCGATCCAAAGGTGGTGATTTCCCCCTTAACGGGATGAAAATCTTTTATCGCGACCGACACGCCCTCAAGCGTGCGAAGTCTACCATCCGTCTTCATATAGCGCTGCTCGGCCTTTCGTGCCTGGTCGAGCGCGCGGTCGAAGAAGTCATAGGTGATGGCGTTGACCTTAGGATTTATGGCCTCGCTACGCCCGATCAAGGCTTGCAGATGTTCCACGGGCGATAGTTTGCGCGCTTTGAAAAGTGCAATTGCCTCGGTCGCGGTCAAATAGCAAAGGTCAATATCAGCCATTGTCGTTCTCTCCTGTTTTGTCTGCTGCCCTAGCTGGCACAAGATTTTTTAATTAGCGGTGGTCAAAATTTCCGCGCATTAGCAGTGGATCAAATGTTTGGACGATGCTGTTGCCATGGCCGTGCACGCTCATAGTCCGCCGCCGCGCGAAACACGGAAACATCGTCGTAGGTGCGCCCGACTATTTGGATTCCGGTGGGCACACCATTTTTTGCCAACCCGCTCGGAACGCTTGCGACGGGACATTCCGGAACCAAGTTAAACGGATAATTGAGCTGCCATTGAACATAAATATCCGCCGGTAAATTTGATACCGTGAGCGGTTTACCATTGATTCTGAGGTCTGTCGTGTTCAGGTCGATATCGATCGGCAGCGCCGGAAGCGCATTCGTTGGACAGACGAGGACGTCATAAGTATCAAGAATTGGACCAAGCGTTTCGTACATACGGCCGCGCACTGCATTAGTTTGATAGAAGCGGCTCAGGCTATGCTGCGATCCTCGTTCCAGGATTTGACGTACGAAGCCGTCCATTTCGTATTTCCAACGTGGGTAGAGGTCCTGCGCGGTGGCCCAGAAAAGACCCTCCCAAACCGTCGTCCACGCGTCGAGGATACCGAAGTCCCAACCGACATCGACTTCCTCGACGGTGCAGCCGAGACTGCGAAATCCCTCGAGCGCCTCACGGGTGTTCTTCTGGACCTCCTCATCGACCTCAAAATATCCGAGATCCATGGAGAAAGCGATCTTCCAACCTTTGATTGACTCGAGCGTATCCGGGATCTCGAGCTTCGGTCTAAGCGAACACATATCGTCTTGGTGCGGCCCTGCCGTCACGTTCTGCATCAGCGCGCCATCTGTGACACTGCGCGTCATCGGCCCGTAGTGCAGCAAGGATTCGCGCGGATGCTCTGCGTCCGTCGGATTGCGCCCGAAGGGCGGCTTGTAACCGAATAGGCCGCATGCCCCTGCCGGGATGCGAATGGAGCCGCCGCCGTCTGTACCGTCCGCAAGAGTCGTCATCCCGGCCGCCACGGCTGCGCCGGCGCCACCCGATGAGCCACCGGTGATGTAATCGAGATTCCACGGGTTGCGGGTGACACCCCAGAGATCGCTGCGGCTATAAGGCGCATAGGCCATCTCAGGCGTCGTTGTGCGCGCGTGCATGATGGCTCCCGAATCTAACAGCCGCGCCACGGTGGGGGCCGATTTGTGCGGTACGTGGTCGGCGAACATGCGTGACCCGAAGGTCGTGATTTCACCCTCGACGGCGTGAAAATCCTTGATCACGACGGGAATGCCCTCAAGCGGCCGGATTTCACTGCTGCCGGCGTAACTGCGCTCGGCCGCTTTGGCTTGGTCGAGAGCACGTTCGTAGAAGGTGTGAGTGTAGGCGTTGACTTTCGGATTGACTGCCTCGGAGCGCGCGATCACTGCCTTCATTAGCTCGACGGGCGAGAGCGTTTTCGCTTTGAACGCGTCAAGCGCCTCGCTCGCGGTCATATAGCAAAGCTCGTCTAAAGCCATGATTCCCTCCGTTGTCGGTGCTCTTGAGCTTGAACGGAAATTATATCCGAAGTTGCGTATGGTAAATGAATTTGATGCGGAATTAGGAATCAGATGTTGCGTCGTTGCGGGAAACACGACAGTCTCGTGGAGCATAGAATTTTGATAAGGATCAAAGCATGGCTGCAAAACGCGTTGTTCTCACCGGCTACGAGCCATGGGCGCATGCTGCCGAAAATCCAACGATCGAGTTGTTGGAAAGGGCGCGCGAACGAAATATTCCTGACGTTGAACTCATCACTCTCCGCGTGCCGGTGGAGACAGACAAGATCGAGCCGCTCGTCGACGAGGCATTGGATGAGTACCGACCGGATGTCTGGATCAGTCTGGGCCTATATCAAGGCCTCTCGGTTGTCGGCGTGGAGAGAACGGCCGCTAATGTGAAGGACTTTCCCGTTGTGGACAATGCGGGCGCCAAGCCGCATGACGAAACGGTATTCGCCGACGGACCGTTCGCGTATGAAGCGACGATTCCCATAAAGGCGATAGTCAAGGAAATGACGGAGCGTGAGATTCCGGCAAAGATTTCGAACTCGGCGTCGACCTATCTCTGCAATCAGATCATGTATTCGGCATTACATTTTTCGCGGCAAAAGAACCTCGGCACACGCGTCGGGTTCATTCACGTTCCTTGTTCACCGGCCTATGTTGCTGCCGCGAGCTACCCGGAGCACGAATACCCTTCCATGAGCATCGATCTTATGGAGCTTGCGGTCGATGCTGCTGTCACCACGGCTACCCAACGTGAGATCGACATAAAGGCGCCGCCGAAAGGCTATTAACCGTCATGGTGACCCGCCGGCATCCTGGTGTAGGAAGCAGGCTACTTTGTGCCCATCGCCAGCTTCCATGAGCGGCGGTTCCTGATCAGTACACACTGGCATCCGGTGCGGACAGCGTGTGTGAAACCGGCAGCCCCGGGGCGGATTGACTGGACTTGGGACGTCTCCCTCAATACCTGCGAGCGAATCCGCGCGCGGGCCGTCAGGATTGGCCTCGGGAATCGCACGAATAAGCGCCTGCGAATAGGGGTGTAACGGTTCCCGGTACAGCCGCTCGCTCTCGGCGATTTCTACGAC
>CAZUXZ010000145.1:0-6265 GCA_964624055.1 uncultured Rhizobiaceae bacterium
GAATAGTGGCGCAGGCAACTCGCCCATCAAATGGTAAAATAATTCAACGTCCTGTCGCGCCGCATGAAATACTTTAAGAATGCTCTTGTTGCCAAGCAGGTTGAAAAGTGGAGCCAAATCGAGCTCCTCGGTCAGTGGATCAATAATTACCGATTCGTCGGGTCCGCCAACCTGATTGAGGCAAAGCTTGGGCCAGTAGGTGTGCTCACGCATAAACTCGGTGTCGACTGTGACATATTCTGCGCTCTGCCATTTGTTGCAATATTGGGCGAGCAACTTACTCTCGGTAATGACCGTAATACTGTTCATTACTCAGCCCCGGCTTCGATCAGCAGGGATATGACGTCTTCATGGTCGCGCAGCCGGGCCGCGATCAGCGGCGTTTTCCATTTTTGCATGATGCTTTCCGCATTTGGATGGGCGCCCCGGGAAAGGAGGAAGCGAACAATCTCTGTGCGCCCATAGCGCGCCGCCATGGTGAGCGCGGTTCGGCCATATTGGTCCGTGCCATTCACGTCGGCGCCTTGCGCAGCTAGTAATTTCACCGTTTTAAGGCCATTATATTTCTTTGCGGCCATCATTAGCGGACGGCCGCTGTTCTTGCCGCCTTTTGCTAAATATTCAATATCTGCTCCGGATTCTAGCAATATTTCAATAGTGTCGTTGCGTAGCATCAGGGCCGCCCAATTGAGAGCGGGCCAGCCCGCCCAATCATCGACATGGACATTCACACCCTCAGCCAGAAATTTGCTAACGGCGCCTTTGTCCCCAGCCTTTGCTGCTTCGATAAACGCCTCTGTCCGCTCTTCGGCAAAGGCCGGAAGCGTGATCGATAGGAAGGCCAGGCTGTAGATGAATTGTCGCACCATGAGGTAACCCTGTATTTACTCGATAGCGACCGATTCGGCCAGCGCAATGCGCCGGAACTCTTGACAAAAGCCCCCGATCCATGTGCTTTCTCGCCCGCCGTTATAAGACCGAAGCGGTCTGGACACGGTTTATTCAGGAGCCATTGAGAATGCATCGCTATAGAAGCCACACTTGCGACGAATTGTGTGCCGAATATGTCGGGCAAGATGCCCGGTTATCCGGCTGGGTGCACCGGGTTCGCAACCATGGACATTTAGTTTTTGTCGATTTACGCGATCATTACGGGGTGACCCAATGCGTGGTTGAGGCCGACCACGAGATGTTCGATGCGGTTAGCCAATTGCGGGCTGAAACCGTACTCACCGTCTCCGGTCCGATAGTCCGGCGCGCCCCGGAAACTGTAAATTCCCGTCTGCCTACCGGTGAGGTGGAGATGCGCATCCGCGATATAGAAGTCCAGAATCAGGCGGAAACTTTGCCGCTGCCAGTGCATGGTGAACACGAATATGGCGAAGAGTCGCGCTTACGTTACCGATTTCTCGATCTTCGTCGCGAGCGCATGCACAGGAATATCCTGTTGCGCAGTGAAATCATCACCAGCATTCGCCGTCGCATGGTCGAACAGGGTTTCACAGAATTTCAAACTCCCATTCTGACCGCGAGTTCGCCAGAAGGCGCACGGGATTTCCTTGTTCCCAGTCGCATGCATCCGGGGCAGTTTTATGCCTTGCCTCAGGCACCGCAGCAATTCAAGCAACTGGTCATGTGCTCCGGTTTTGACCGCTATTTCCAGATTGCACCCTGTTTCCGCGACGAGGACGCGCGCGCCGACCGTTCCCCTGGCGAGTTTTATCAGCTCGATGTGGAGATGGCGTTTGTCGAGCAAGAGGATGTATTTAACGCTGTTGAGCCGGTTCTGCACGGTGTATTCACGGAGTTCTCCCACAAGGTGGTTACCCCGCGACCTTTCCCACGCCTGGCCTATGCCGATGCCATGTTACGCTATGGCACCGATAAACCTGACTTGCGCATTCCCACCGAGATTGTTGACGTCACCGAATTTTTCGCGCTCGACGAGGTGGCATTCAAGGCCTTCAAGGGCGTAATCAAGAAAGGCGGCGTGGTGCGGGGCATTCCCGCTAAAGGCGTTGCAGACAAGCCGCGAAGTTTCTTCGACAAGATGATTGAGTTTACCCAGGCGTTGGGTGCTCCGGGCCTTGGCTACATCGTTTTCGAAGATGGAGTGGGGAAGGGGCCAATCGCGAAATTTATACCCGACGATGTCGTCCAAAACCTCAAGGAAGTCTCAGGCCTTGGAGAGGGCGATGCCTTATTCCTAAGTTGTGACAAAACCGACCTCGCGGCCCGCTACGCGGGCGCGGTTCGAGTCGAACTTGCGCGCCAGCTCGATTTGATCGAAAAGGGCAGTTTTCAATTTTGTTGGATCATCGACTACCCGATGTATGAGCGCGACGAAGAGACCAAAGAGGTCGGATTCAGCCACAATCCCTTTTCGATGCCGCAGGGTGGATTGGACGCGCTTGAAAGCCAGGATCCACTCGAAATTCTCGCCTGGCAGTATGATATCGTCTGCAATGGCGTCGAACTCTCCAGCGGTGCTATTCGGAACCACCGCCTCGATATTATGGTGAAGGCATTCGAGATCGCCGGATACGAAAAGTCCGAAGTGGAGAACAGATTCGGCGCGCTTTATCAGGCCTTCCAATATGGCGCGCCACCCCACGGTGGCATCGCGCCAGGTATTGATCGTATCGTCATGTTGCTTGCAGATGAGCCCAATATTCGCGAAATCATCATGTTCCCGTTCAATCAAACAGCACAGGATTTGATGATGGGTGCGCCAGCATTCGCTGCGCCCACGCATCTGAAAGAATTGAGTCTGAAAATTGATCTGCCAAACAAGAAAGCGGCGGTGAAGGAAGAAAGCGATACCCCGAAAGATGTCGACTCGGTTTAACGGAACACGACTTAGTTTTGTGTTGTTGTCGGGATGGTGTCGCTTTTCGGCGCATGATTTTCACGAATCTTCTGAAAATGGCAGCGCGGCGGGTGCGGGAGCTCTTCCAAAACGCTGGATACTCACCATGGGGGTGACTCTAGAGACTTTCGGTAACGCATTAAATATGCCGCTCATAATCAATCAGCGTGTCGTACCAATCGAAAGTAAGAGCAGAAAAATTTCTTAAACGCATGGCTCAGACCCTGTCGCACTAATACTGGGAGGGAGAGTCTGAAGTGAAGAAAAATGGGGTGCGCATTTCGCGCACCCCATAAGTCCCAGTGGTCTTTGCCGCGGGAGATGAACGGCCGTCAGGAACAACCACTGGTGGAGCCACAGGTATCACATTTCATACAGGTGCCATTCCGCACCAAGGTAAAGTTGCCGCATTCCATGCATGCTTCACCTTCATATCCTCTCAGCCGGGCACGGCGAATCTGTTCCAGTTCAATGTCTTTCTCAACTGCTTCCTCGTTGACTTGATCGACCGCCATGGCTGCGGCAGTCGAACCGCCTGGGAAGCTTTTTACTTCCACCCCATTGTCGGTCACAGTTCTGAGGTAGCTGGTAGAGGCGGTATCTTTTTGCGACGCTCCGCCATTGACGACCATCAGATTGCTGCGAACATAGCCGGCACTGGTCCCGTTGCTGCTAATTGCGGCGGCGAAATCTGGTACGCCGCCACCCTCGGAATCATCATCGTTAAACTTTGGCGCGTCGCCTTCTGCTTCGCCCCGTCCGATCGTGTCTGGCATCAAGTCCGCCGCTTCGGCGTGAGATAGGTCACTTCGCCCTAGATAGGAAATCGCCAACTCTCGGAAGATATAATCAAGAATGGAAGTGCTCATTTTGATCGCTTCGTTGCCTTCTACGAGACCGGCCGGTTCAAAGCGGGTGAAAGTGAAAGCATCCGTATATTCCTCGAGTGGCACGCCATATTGCAGACCGATAGAAATAGCGATGGCAAAATTGTTCATCAGGCTGCGGAAGGCAGCGCCTTCCTTGTGCATATCTAGGAATATTTCGCCCAGGCTACCGTCCTCGAATTCGCCAGTACGCAAATAAATCTTATGCCCGCCGACGATAGCTTTTTGGGTATATCCTTTGCGTCGGTCCGGTAGGCGTCGCCTTGAACCTTGATGCAAGAACACTTGCTCAACCAACCGTTCGGTCACTTTCACGGTGCGTGCAGTTTGTGGTTGATCCTCGATTTCCTGTTCAAGATCATCGCCGAGTGCCAACACGCTGAGAGGTTGCGACAGCTTTGCGCCATCGCGGTAAAGCGCATTCGCCTTGAGACCGAGGCGCCAGGACAATAGATAGGCTTCTGAGCAATCCTCGACGGTGGCACCGCCCGGCAGATTGATTGTTTTGGAGATCGCACCCGAGATGAAGGGCTGACTTGCCGCCATCATGCGAATATGGCTTTCGACAGAGAGGTGGCGCGTGCCGAACCGGCCACAGGGTGTTGCGCAATCAAATATAGGCAAATGCTCTTCCCTGAGATGCGGCGCGCCTTCCAACGTCATCGCGCCGCAGCAATAAACGTTCGCAGACAAAATCTCCTCGTCGCTGTAACCAAGCGCCTGCAGAAAATCGAAAGTCGGGTCATTGATTTGTTCTTGGGTGAGGTTCAGGGCGTTTAGGCAGAATTCTTCGCCGAGGGTCCATTTGTTAAAGGCGAAGCGCAGTTCAAACGCGCTACCGAGGTTTTGCTCTAATTTGTCGAGCGCCGATTTGGTAAACCCGCGCTTTGTTAGGCTGTCATGATCGATCCCCGGAGCATCGACCAAAGTGCCGTGGCCTGTTGCGTACCGTGAGACATCTTCGATCTCTTTTTCGCTATACCCCAATACCTCCAAAGCGCGTGGTACCGAGCGGTTGATGATACGGAAGTGACCGCCACCGGCGAGGGTCTTGTGCTTGACCAACGCAAAATCTGGCTCGATTCCGGTGGTGTCACAATCCATGATAAGGCCGATCGTGCCGGTCGGTGCGATCACACTCACTTGCGCGTTGCGGAATCCATGGACATTACCAAGCTTCTCTGCTTTGTCCCAGGCGGCTTTCGCTGCATCGGCCAAGTCAGGGTCTGCTAGATTGCCAAGGTCGAGCGGCAACGGCTTGATCGTCAGTTTCTCGTAGCCCTCAGAAGAACCGTGCGCCGCCTTGCGGTGATTGCAGATGACGCGGAGCATGTCCTCTCGGTTTGCCTCGAAGCGGGGAAACGCGCCGAATTCTGAAGCCATTTCCGCAGAGGTCGCATAGGCGGTACCTGTCAACAGCGCGCTGATCACGCCGCAGATGGCGCGCCCGCGCGGACTGTCATAGGGGATGCCGCTCGACATAAGGAGGCCGCCGATATTCGCGAAACCGAGCCCAAGAGTTCGATAGTCATAGGAACGTTTAGCAATTTCGCGCGAGGGGAACTGCGCCATGAGGACGGAAATTTCAAGGGTAAGCGTCCACAGCCGAACCGCATGCTCAAACTCTGCAATTTTCAGACCGCCCCCATCGTTGCGAAAGGCAAGCAAGTTGAGTGACGCCAAATTGCACGCAGTATCGTCCAAAAACATATATTCGGAACACGGGTTCGACGCATTGATGCGTCCATCCACCGGGCAGGTGTGCCACTCGTTGATCGTATCGTCATATTGCACGCCTGGGTCAGCCGATGACCAAGCTGCTAGGCCAATCTTGTCCCAAAGTTCCCTGGCCTTCAGAGTTTTTGTTACCTTGCCGTCGGTGCGTCTGACCAGTTCCCAATCGCCGTCGCTCTGTACGCTTTCGAGAAACGCGTTGGTAACGCGGACTGTATTGTTGGCGTTCTGCCCCGACACAGTGACATAGGCTTCCGACTGCCAATCCGTATCGAAAATCTGAAAATCGACGGACTGATATCCCTGTTGAGCAAGGCGGATGACGCGGCGAATGTAATTTTCCGGAATCATAGCCTTGCGAGCCAGGCGAATTTCCTTTCCGAGGGCCGAATTGGATTTGGGATCAAAGCGAGCTTCTGCCTCGCCGTCGCGGCAAGCCAGCATAATCTCGTTCAAATGCTTATTCGCGAGCTTTGATCCGCTCACAAGTGCTGCGACCTTCTGCTCTTCGTTGACCTTCCAATTTATAAATTTTTCGATGTCCGGGTGATCGATATCGACAATGACCATCTTGGCCGCTCGGCGGGTGGTCCCGCCAGATTTGATTGCGCCCGCCGACCGGTCACCTATTTTCAGGAAACTCATTAGGCCGGAGGATTTGCCACCACCGCTTAAAGGCTCCCCGTCTGAGCGTAAATTCGAAAAATTGGTGCCGGTACCGGAGCCGTATTTGAACAGGCGCGCCTCGCGCACCCAAAGATCCATGATGCCACCT
>CAZUXZ010000146.1:0-3144 GCA_964624055.1 uncultured Rhizobiaceae bacterium
GAGCTGGTTGCCGTCCTGCAGGGGACCACCCTGTAGAGCAGGTCGTCCAGGTCGCGTTCCAGGGAAAAGTGGGGCTGATGAAGGCCTCTCGTCGAGGAGGCATGTGCCATGTGTCGAGGTCGTGGCTCCAGACCAGCAGGATCTCGAAATGGGTCGGGCCTCCGAACCAGCGCTCCGCCAGGCCGAGGTACATGTCGCCGTAGGGAAAGCCGACCATGCCGTGATACTGAACATCCGGGGGATCGAGCAGGTCTGACCTGAGGATAATTTTCGTGTCGGAGAAGTCCTCGAAATTCGCCCCCCGGGACATGCCGACGCAGCGCCGGGCAGGGCTCTGATCCTCTTTGTAGGTAACGACGAATTCACCTTTGACCTTTCGTGTCCAGAGATAGTAGACATCGGTCCCGGCCAGGGCCCGGGTGCCCTCGCGACCGGCCTTAAAATCGTGGATGTCCACGGCGGGTGGATAGGCCACGACGACATCGAGCTCGGTCCAGTGGTAGCCGTCCTTGCTGACGGCCTCGTACATGCCGTATACGGGATGGCCGGTCTTACTGGGGCCGCGGTGGACCATCGTGCGGAAGGGGTAGTCCTCGTCATCGGGGTCGTAGTATACGGACACGCAGCGGCAGTGGGTGATGACGATGTTGTTTTTCTTGCTGCCGCGGAATTCGTGCATGCCCAGCTCGGGTCGCGTCCAGTGAAAGCCGTCGGTGCTGTCGGCGACGCACATGGAGGCGGGAAAGTCGGGTGAAGCGGTGGTATAGTACATGCGCCAGGCAGCGCCGATCTTGAGTACTCTGCCGTAGAATGCCAGGTTCGTGCCTTCCCACGGCATCTCCGGACGCAGAACGGGTTCCGGATACAGACTTGGCTTGTGCCAGATGCGCGAGAGCATCGACTGCTCGTCGATCCAGGTGTCATCGAGGAATAGTTGACTCTTCGTGAGATCGCGTTCGAGGTCGGCCATCGTCGTTTTGTCCAGGTTTATGGAGCTGTTTGCGGTTGACTGCGATGATGTTGGGCTAGTTTTACGAATTTTCGGAGCGCTGTCAATCGGGCCACTGCTTGGTTGAATTTGTTTACAAAAAGTTTAGTCGGCGGCGAGATCAAAATCCTCGTGTGGCAGCCACTTCTCAAGTCGTACAGCTGCGGTGCGCGCATGCCCTTCCATGCCTTCCAAACGAGAAATGCGGGCGCAGACTGGGGCAATCTGGCGGTTGGCCTCTCGGGTCATGCGCTGCCAGGTCACGGTCTTGAGAAATTTGCCTACCGAAAGCCCCCCGGTATATCGCGCCGCGCCGTTGGTCGGCAATACGTGATTGGGGCCGCTCAGTTTATCACCGAAAGCGACCGTGGTTTCCTCGCCCAGGAACAGCGAACCGTAGTTGTGCAGTTTTGCCAGCCACCAGTCCAGATCGGCGCACTGTACATGCAGGTGTTCGGCAGCGTATTCGTCCGCGAGTGCGACCGCCTCCTGGCGCTTGTCGACAACCGCAACTTCGGCGTAGGCGGCCCACGCGGCCCGGGCGCTCTCGCCGTTTACACCGGGTAGTTCGGCGGCCAGCTGCGGGGCCAATTCGACCACCCGTTCGGCGAGGCATCGATCCAGTGCAATGAGCCATACCGGCGAGTTGTAGCCGTGCTCTGCCTGGCCGATCAAATCCAGGGTGACCATTTCCGGATCGGCGCTGGCGTCGGCAATCACCAGTATTTCGGTGGGGCCTGCCAACATGTCGATGCCGACCCTTCCAAAGAGTAGGCGTTTGGCTTCAGCGACGAATTGGTTGCCAGGTCCGACCAACATGTCGGCTCGGGGCAAGCCAAAAAGACCAAAGGCCATAGCTGCTACGCCCTGCACGCCGCCCAGATTTAAAATGCTATCTGCGCCGCAAAGGTTAAGCGTGTAGAGCATGGCCGGAGGTATGCCGACGCCGGGTTTCGGCGGGGAGCAGGCAATGATATGTTGCACGCCCGCCGCCTTTGCCGTGGTAACGGTCATGAGGGCAGAGGCAACGTGGCTGTAGCGCCCGCCTGGTACGTAGCAGCCCGCCGTGTCTACGGGAATCTGCTTCTGTCCCGCGAGCAGTCCCGGTACGACTTCAATCTGTAGGTTTTGAATCGCTTCGCGCTGGGCTTTTGCAAAGCGGTTTATATTGCGGTGGGCAAGGTGGATATCGCGGCGCAATTGTTTGGACAGCTTGCCTGCAGCTGCCTGGATGGTTTCTTGCGGCACCACAATCGGACCGTCCCATTGATCTAAACTGCGGGCGTATTTCAGCGCTGCCTGGTCGCCGCCCTTTTCGATTTCATCCAGTATGGATTTTACTTGCTGTTGTGCGGCGCCTGCATCGTTCGGCGGTGTTTTTTGCGCTCTTTTCAGGTAGTTTATACTCAAGGGTCGATCCTCCACATTTCAAATGGCGGGGCTGCGCTGAAGATACCTCGCCGCAGGTCACAATCGTGGGCGGAGTGGGGTACTAACCTGTTCCACCAATCTTTGCAGCAGCCTTTTCCTCGTCCAGGCAGGCGGTGATGATGGCGCCGATGAGGGCACAATCCTCCACAGTGAAGGTCAGAGGAATGCGCATATCGCAAAGTCTTTCCAGCGTCCTGTCAGTGCTGGGTAGGGATTGTTCTTCAATGTATTGCCAGCTGTCGTGCCGACTCGTATAAGCAACCGGCTCGCTGGCGCCAAACCATTTGAGCTCGACGCCGAGCTCCAGGCAACGTGCTATAAACGAGCGAATCTGCTCGGAATCCAGATCGTCGACCTGAAATTGAATGGAACTGCCGACAAAGTGTTCCTTGGGTGGTCGCAGCGGCAGGCGCAGTCCGTCCTGGCCGGCAAGTTGTGCGGCGACCACCCGATAACGGGCGTTCCATTGCTCGATGCGGGCGTCGAGTGTTTGCAGTTGCGGCCTGAGTACTGCGGCGCGCAAATTGTCCATCCGGCCCGAGCAGTTGGGCGTGTGCAAACGCACCCCGGCAAAGACCTCTGGAGAGGGCACATTGTGGTGCCGTTCGTACAGCATATAAGAGCCGGACAGGAGGGTCATACGGGCCATTAATTCCGCGTCCGTGGTGGTGATCAAGCCGCCTTCGCCCGAGTTGATATGCTTGTAGGTCTGGGTACTGAAACAG
>CAZUXZ010000147.1:0-6630 GCA_964624055.1 uncultured Rhizobiaceae bacterium
GCAAAATCATGACGGTCCGCCGACTTTACCGGGTCCGTCGAACATGGCTGTGGTGCCGGCGGAGGTGTGGGAGAGTGTGACTAGCACGCTCGTAGAGAAGCGCACGCTGTTGCCGGATTCGGGCGGGTCAGGCGCGGCACGCGGCGGGCTTGGCCAAGAAGTCGTAATCCGCAACGATTCCGGGCATCCGATGACCGTGTTCTCTATGGCGAACCGCTGCGAATTTCCACCACTCGGCCTTCTCGGCGGCAATGATGGGCCTTTGCGAGAGCACCTCATCAATGGCGAAACCGTACACCCCAAGGATCGTCACGAGCTCGCGCCGGGAGACCGGGTGACACTGAAACAACCCGGCGGCGGCGGCTTCGGTCCCGTAGCCGAACGCCCGCGCGATAAAGTGATTGCGGACGTGCGGCACGGTTTCGTTAGCGTTGAGGGTGCAAAACGTGATTACGGCGTCGATATAGACGGGTAAAGTGTATGAGCACGACCCGCTTCAGTAATTCCTGTATCTTCGACGGCGCGGAAAATTCCTCTGCCGCCGATATGTTTTATTAGGGTCAGAGTTATATCGTTGAGGAGTGGCCCGCGGAAGCGGCGGTGGCGCGACGAAAGGCGTTTAGCTTTTCGGTGCACGCGCTGCCGGTGGACTCAACCCTGAAGGACATCGCGCTGGGAGTGCGCCGGGTCTGACGCAACGGCGATTGGTGAGCACACAGATCTATTATCGCCTTCGCCTCGCCTTTGGTGCTATCGTGCCGGGGGCCGCCAACCTGGAGCAAACGGACAGCACGATTTTAATCGATCCAGGAAAGGATGCTGGGGTAGATGAGTATAGAAATTTGATCGTGGCGCTGAGCGATGACGAAAACCGGTGAGATTCATATCGAAGCCTTGCGCGATGGGCGCAATGTGATTCTCAAGGGCGAAAACGTTGCTGACGTCACGACCCATCCGTCCTATCGCAATTCGGTGGCGACATCAGCCCTTTTATATGATTTTCAGGCAGCGCCAGAGAATGTCGAGGCGCTGACCTACGTCTCGCCCGACAGCGGTGAGCAGGTAAGCCGCTGCTGGCAGCTCTGCGAGAGCTATGAAGAGCTGCGCGCGCGTCGCGCCGCGCTCGAAAGTTGGGCAGAGTGCCATTTCGGCTTTCTCGGCCGCTCGCCCGATCACGTCGCCTCCGGCCTTGCCGGGCAGATTATGGGCATCGAGGCGTTCGAACGTTGGAACTCCAGTCGGGCCGGCGCGCTGAAGGATTATTACCGCTACGCCCGCGACAAAGATCTTTACCTCAGCTATGTGATCATCAATCCCCAGGCCGACCGCTCGAAGAGTGCCGGAGAGCAGGACGACGCGTTTCTCACCGCGCGCATCGTCGACGAAGACAGCGAGGGTATCACCGTGCGCGGCGCCAAGATGCTCGGCACGAGCTGCATCATGTCGAACGAGGTCTGGGTAACGACGATTCAGCCCCTCAACGAGGAAGAGGCTCCTTACGCTCTCAGCTTTGCAATCCCGATGAACCAAAAGGGCCTGAAGATTCTGTCGCGCAAATCCTACGAGGAGGCGGCGGTCTCCGAGTTCGACAATCCGCTCTCCTGCCGCTTCGACGAGAACGACGCGGTGCTTTATTTCGACGATGTGAAGGTTCCGTGGGAGCGGGTATTCATTGCTGGCGACGTCGAGATGTGCGGCGCGCAGTTCCACGGAACACCGTCCCATGTACATCAGAACTATCAGTGCCAGATCCGCCTCAATGTGAAGATACGCTTCCTCACCGGCCTGGCGCATAAGATCGCCGAAGCAAATGGCGTGATCTCAATCCCTTCGGTGCGTGAGACGCTCGGCCAAATGGCAGCGGATGCGGCGCTGGTCGATTCCATGCTAAATGCGATGGAGATCAAGGGCGGCCAGTGGGGACCCTATTACGTGGTCGACCGCCACACGCTTTATGCTGCCCAGGTACAGACCCAGCAGCTTTATCCGCGGTTCATCTCCGCGCTCCGAGAGTTGGCCGGTGGCGGCATGATCATGCTACCGTCATCGGCGGCGGATTTTGCCAACCCCGAGGTGGCGGACTATATCCGCTCTACCCAGGCCTCGCCGGTGTTCTCGCCCGAAGAACGGGTGAAGTTTTTCAAACTGGCCTGGGACGCCGTTGGCAGCGAGTTTGCTTCGCGTCATGTCCAATATGAAATGTTCTATGCCGGTGCCAGCTTCGTCACCAAGTCCCATTCTTATCGCACCTATGATTGGGCGGGGGCAGGAGAGCTGTTCGGCCGCATGTTCGATAGCTATAGCTTGGGGGATTCGCTCGGTGGCGCAAAAGAACGGTAGGGAGATCCAGTGATATGGCGATCGGCAAGGAGCACCTCAAATTCCATACCCTCGATATGTCGTCGGGTTGGGAAACCCCACCGGGCTATCCCTCCGGCATCAAGCAGAAGCTCTTGGCGGGCAATCTGGATGAGGAAAACAAAACCGGCGGGCGGTCGCGGCTCCTTCGCATTGAGCCTGGCGTCTACACCGCGGCGCCGTTTCGTCATGATTATTGGGAAGAGGTCTATCTGCTGTCGGGTGATCTAACCGTCGGCAACGATGCTGAAGGCAAGGGAGGCGAGAACTTCAAGCCGCCGACCTATGCCTGCCGCCCACCGCACACTAATCACGGTCCGTTCAAATCGGAAAGTGGTTGCGTGATGTTTGAAATTCACTACTACGACCCGGCGTGATAGTTAGCCTCGGCCGTGTAATTCACTGTAAAAAAATAAATTATCTGCGTTTCGAAGCCCTGGGTGTCGACCTCGCCGCAATCGGTGAGGAATAATTTGTTTCTCAAGAACTGCTAAGTTTTCTGGCACGACAGGACTCACGTGAGCTTGGCTATCTGCTCCATGCGCGTCGCGAAATTCGCCCAGGGGTCGAATATGTCATAGACAACATATTTTTGTATGTCGACGTCCTTACTGACGTGCGCACACCCGTTGTAGCGCTCGAGCAATGTCTGCGCCATCTCGTTCTTCTTTTGCGTAATCGAGGTGATTTTTAAGTTTAAAACATTATACACTTGACCGGATAGAAATCGCCAATTCTCCAATAGGTTCTATGGGAGACACAGAATGATGCAATATGCGGCGGATCCTGCACGGATGGCTTTAGTCAATGTGGACATGCAGATCGCTTTCGTGGATGGCACACCGCTTTCGGCGCCCGACGGTGTGGCGCTCCTGCCGGTAGTCAATCGGTTGGCTGAGGCATGCCGCCGGGCGGGTATGATGGTCATCCACACTCGCCATGTGACTCGACCTGACGGCAGCAATCTCGGCACTATGGGCGAGCTTATCGACGCGGTACGCGAGGGCTATATCATGGACGGCTCCGAAACCGCCAAGCTGCATCCCGGGCTCGACGTTAAAGAGGGAGATATTGTCTTGGAGAAGCCGCGCTATGGCGCCTTCAGCGGTACAGATCTCGACAATCTGCTGCGTGCTAATGGCGTCGATACCATCATCGTCAGCGGTATTTGCACCAACATCTGCTGCGAGACGACGGCCCGCGAAGCCGGCATGCGCGATTATCACGTCTTCTTCATGGAAGACGGAACCGAGACCTTCCCGGCCGGCGGCCTCACGATTGAAGAGATAAAGAAGGCGGTGCACACCACCCTCGGTCTCGCTTTTGCTAACGTTATTCCGGTCGACGAGATGATTGTGCGCATTGGCAGGGATTCCGGAAAGGCCGCCGCCGAATAACGGCTCCTCAACCGGCGATTGGCAGCGATATGATGTCGTATCCGTGTGAGATTCGGCGGTTCAACACTGGGTCTTCCAGCTCAAACTCGAAACGCGGCGCCGGGGAGATTCCACCGATCGCAGGCAGCGTGCCGCCAAACATGAAAGTGCCTGGCTCTAGAACATTTTCGCCTTCCATATAGCGCGCGATGAGGTCGTCCGGCGAACGCATGGCTGCGACGCTGCCTTCCTGATAAAGGCGTCGCTCGCCGTTTATCAACGCCCAGGAGCGCAACATCAACTCGTCCCAATGGCCAACAACTTCTGCGTAAGGCCAGGCAGAGCAGGCAATCGGTTTGTCACACATTTGCTTCGAGACCGTGACGCCGTAGGTCTCGACTTCCCGGTCTGTGTGGTCCGAGCCGGCACCGACGTATAGGCCGTCATCTCCTTGAAAGAGTACGAATTCTACTTCACCGCTTGATTGTTTGCCGCTCGCTTCTATGGCCTCTGCCATGGTGAGGCGGGATGCGGCGACGCGGTAGAATAGTGGAGTAGTGGCGGGGCGCTTGACACCGAGTTTTTCAAGCTCAGCGATATGTTCTTCCAACTTGACTGTATCTCGACCCGTCCAGCCAGCAACAACCACAGCTTGCACGGTAATATTGACCTCTTTCCTAGTATTGCGGCTGTGTAGTGAGAGAGAAAGGATATTGGCGGCAGTCATTTCTTACCCTTACTGTTTTGTCTTCGTATTGCCCAGATAGCAACTGCCTCTGATCTTGGGAAGTCGATAGAAATAATTTCTGCGTGCGCATCATCAGGCGAGCGTAAGATGGCTGCATGCACAGCACCTGGCGCCGTCGGCAGTCCGCCCAGGAAGCGGCTCTGCCCGGTGATCAGAGCTGCGTTTTCAAATCGCCCAAACTCTTGCCCTATATGCTTCTCTTGGTATTCCGTTTCTAACATGCATCGGTCACTCGGCAGGCAGCAGCAAACGCGCCAACGCGAATCAAATTAACAGAACTCCTCCTATATTCGGAAAGATTCCCGCCAGCTAGCCGGGATGGTCAGGGATTGGTGACTCCAACAGAAATAGACAGGCTAAACCCAAAACCTGACCGGCAGGCTCTAATGGCGATCAAATCATACATGAGTAAGCAAAAATTCCTTCACTAGGGCGTTGCGCTCTATAGCGCTACGGCTGCGCGTGGTGCGCACTTGCGGGGGCGGGGCGGCATATAGCCGGTAAGTTCAAGATTCAAGAACACTGCTGAATACCCCGTTCTGCACCCCGGACTTGAAGATCGGCATCAATGAGCGCAAATTTAACGCATTGTAGACAAGGGAGCCGTGCCGATGTCCATCATCCGGCATTTCATGTGGGCCGCCTTCAAGCGCGCCGCTTCAGACCCGCGGGTTCAAAAAAAAGCTGTCACTACAGCCGTTAAGGGCGACCAAAAATTGACCAAGACCGCTGATAAGGTCGTCGAATTCGCCACCGAGAAGGATCCAGTGCACGAAGCCGGGCGCGTGTTCGGTAAGCTGATGTCGGGCGGCAAAGACAAGGATTAGCGTTGCCGCATTACCCCCTCGCAGCCTTAGAGGAATATATCGCCGCCGTTCGGGCTCAAGCATTGGCCAACAAAATGGTCACTGTCGCTTGAAGCGAGGAACACATAGGTCGGTGCGATCTCATCGACTACGGCGAAACGCCCGCGCGGAATGGTTTGGCGAATGGTTTCGAGAATTTCCTCGTCCATGCCGTCGAGAATTGGCGTGGTCGTCGCGCCAGGAGCGACGCAATTCACATTCACACCGCGGTCGGCGATCTCAAGCGAGAGCGAGCGGGTAAACGAAACGATTGCCGCCTTACTCGCGGTGTAATGCGCTAACCCCGGGGCGCCCTTATAGGCCAGCTGTGAGGCAGTGTTGATAATTTTGCCGTGGCCCTGGGCGTACATCAGCGGCAGCACTTTATGGGTCGCAAGAAAGACGCTACGTAAGTTGATCGCGATCATTTCGTCCCAGTTCTCAACGGTCATCTGGTCGACCGGAACAGTCCGTCCGATACCGGCATTGTTGACAAGAATGTCTATATGTCCGAAGGCTTCAATGAAGCGGTCGACCATCGCTGCATTCTCGCCCGCCTGGGAGACGTCCGCTTGGATCGCTAGGGCGCGGCGTCCGCGTTTCTCAATCTCCGCTACCACGACTTTGACGTTTTCCGTCTGAGAAGCGTCAGGATAATTGACCGCTACATCGGCTCCTTCTTCGGCGAAGTAAATAGCAACTTCCTTGCCGATACCGCTGCTGGCGCCTGTGATCAAGGCGGTTTTGTCTTGCAGTTTACCCATGACGGATTCTTCCTTCCTATTGCTGACCAGCATAATGGCTATCTTCGGCTTCTAGGCGTTTTCTATTGAGCCGGGGTAGCATGACGGCAGTACCACTACTTCTTCTCACCATTCAGGTCGATAGTTTAAGCGTGCTGTGCCATTCGCTTGGGCGACCAGGATGTCCATGGGGTGCAGGTTGGCTATGCGCCTTTGCTGGGAAGTAACCCGCCGAATGGCAAAGCCGACTGAGACAGGCGGTTGTCATTGGGCTAAAGTTAAACGTTAGGGATAACTCACGAAACCATTAAAGAGGTGCGATATGAGCGCAAGAAGCCCCCTTACGCCTAATGGCGTGCAAGCTGTTGCCGCCGAGCTCGCCGGCCAGCCGGTCGATTCGGAAAAAGCCACGGCCCATGCGGAGGTATTCGAGAACATTATGCAGATGATCGAGACGCTACGCTATTTGCCTATCAAGGATGTAGAACCGGCAGTCGTTTATCGTCCAGTCTAGCGCGGCGAGGGAGACGTGTGATGAGCAATTTGACCGAACTTTCAAT
>CAZUXZ010000148.1:0-6908 GCA_964624055.1 uncultured Rhizobiaceae bacterium
ATACTCCACATAAGTCTAGCGCTCACCGTCATGCTCAGTGCGGCGGTAGTCTTTATACTCGTGGCGTTTAACTACGCTAAAATATCGACAAAACTCCTCTCCGAGCGCCTGTTTTACCCAGTCCGATCCATCAAAAGCATCGAGTGCCTTGCCCCAATCGTCTGGCAGCCGCTTAACGTCTTGCTCGTCGAGATCGCCGCTCGATGCAGCGCCAGGATCCATATTTTTGGCGATGCCGTCCAGCCCAGCGGCGAGATAGGCGGCAAAAGCGAGGTGGACATGAATATCGCCGCCGCAGACACGCAGTTCGGTGCGCGTTGCCTCCGGCGTCTCGTTCAAGACGCGAATAGCCGTGGTGCGGTTATCGATGCCCCAGACGAGGGAAATTGGCGCAAAATTAGCCGGCACCAAGCGGCGGTAGGAATTGGCATTGGGAAAGAAGATCGCCGTCAGTTCCGGCATATGCTTGATCACGCCACCAATGAAATGGCGGCAAGTATCGCTGATATGATCGGGCTGTCCGGGCGCGGCAAAAACGTTCTTTCCATCCTTATCGGTCAGCGACAGGTGAATATGGCAGGAATTTCCGGTCACCCCGTCGAACGGCTTTGCCATGAATGAGATGCGCCGTCCCATATTCATCGCCGCCTCTTTCAGGGTGGCGCGGAAGAGATGCCCGTCATCCGCCATGCGGCGGATTTCGCGGTATCGCATGGTCACTTCATACTGGCCGGGGCCATACTCGTAGTGGCTGTTTTCCACCTGGCCGTGCGACGAGGCCGCTTCGAGAAGTGCCAATTCTTCGGCAAGAAACTCCGTGCGCTTCTGCATCGAGTAACATTGCAGTCCCTCATCGATGAGCTCGTGATTCTCATTCAACAGGTAGAATTCAAACTCCGGTGCCGCATGAGCAGTGAAACCCATATCGGCAGCGCGCTGGGTCACCCGCTCCAATACATTTCGCGGACAGCCCTCAAGGGTCGTGCCGTTGGGCCAAACGACCTTCCCCATGACCTGCGCGGCACCACCTTCATGGCGCAACAAGCGGAGAGTGGATAGGTCAGGTTTAACAATGAAATCACCATAGCCTATGGATTCAGCATAATCCGTTCCCATCACCACATCTGCGGTGACGGAAAAAGCATAGACCGATGCGCAGAAGGCCACGCCATGATGGAGTACGTGCTCAAATTGCGCGAACGATACCGCCTTGCCGCGTGCAATCCCGGCATAATCAGTATATTCGACGCGAATACGCTCAACCCCGTGGTCCCGCAACCACGCCACGATATCTTCCTCGCCACCAGTAAAAAAAACCGGCCAATCGCCTTCCGCATCCATGGCTCAGCCTCGCCCGTTAATTTTTTTGAGGTTCGGAAGATAGCTTAACAGGACACAACGCGTCGAGCCTACGTTGCTGTGAACCACGCCGACCGATAGGCTGTCGCGCTGCCGCGTATTGGGCCAGCGATAGTGGGAGGAATGCAAATTTGAAGGCCAAACACGGGCGTCCTCCCCACTTGGAGTCCCGCATCCGCGCGTTCGCGCTCATTCTCATGTTGGTCGGCGGTGCCATCGCTCCGCTCCGCTTTGTATTTAACAAGTTTGCGGTGGAGGGCGGTGTGCCGCCCTTTGCCTTCGCCTTTTGGCCGATGCTTTTTGCCGGGGTTCTGTTGCTCCTAATCGCGTTGGTGCGCGGTGAGCGTATAAGCCTCGAGCGCACCCATCTAAGAGCCTATGTACTGGTTGGCATCTTCGTCCTCGGCGTACCCATGGGGGTGTTGACCTTTCTCGCCGACCGTTTGCCCCAGGGCCTGATCAGCATGGTCGTTATCCTCGCGCCAACCATGACCTATCTCTTCGCGATCCTGCTTAATGTCGACCGTTTGCGCTGGCTGTCAAGCGTAGGCCTTGCCCTTGGTATCGGTGGCATACTGATGATCATGCTACCAGATGTCAGTCTACCGGAACGAAGCATGGTCTGGTGGTTGCTCCTTTCTCTCCTCGCACCCATCTCCCTCGGCCTCGGCAATGTGCTGACCGCGGTAACGCGGCCGCCCGCCATGTCGCCCACGGTGCTCGGTGCGGGTATGATGCTGTCTGGAGCGGCGCTGCTGCTGCCGACCATGGCGTTAAGCGGACAATTCTACTTATTCGACAACGCGGCGCCGGGAGCTAATTGGAATTTCCTTTATGCCACCCTGCTGAACGCTTTCTTCTACACTCTCTTTCTCGAGCTGATCCGAATCTCCGGCCCGGTGTTTTTTTCGCAAATCAATTATGTCGCCGTTGCTACCGGTTTTGGCTGGGGCATGGCCCTGTTCGCCGAGCGCTACAGCCTTTATGTATGGGGCGGTACGGCGCTAATGGCCCTCAGTGTGCTGTTGCTCACTCTCGGCGCGCGGACAAACAGCAGGGCAAAACCCTGAGCGCCGGCAATTGTTTCGTTGCCGGGGAAAAACCTGTATTCCTTTTGCCATGAGCAGCAACACCTCCCACCCTGTCCTACAAGGCGCCGGGCCGATCCACGTCTTCCTGATGATCTCGATCGGCGCGATCTACCCACTACTGTTTACCGTCAACAATTACGCGGTTGGAGCAGGCACGCCGGCCATCGCCTTCACCTTTTGGCAGACCTTCGGCGCGGCGATTATTCTGCTCGCCATCGGATCCGCGCGGCGCGAATTACCGCGCCTCGAATGGCCGCATCTCAAGGCTTATATCATCATGGGCGCGACCGGCATCGCTGTGCCCATCGCGCTTATCACTTGGCTCTCCACCAAGTTACCGATCGGCGTAATGTCGATCATCGTTGTAATGTCGCCGCCGATCACCTACGCGCTAGCGCTCGCCTTTGGCCTGGAGAAAGTGAAGCCGCTTAGCCTGTTGGGAATCGCCTGCGGTCTCGCAGGCATTATATTGCTGATCATTCCTGAGCTGAACCTGCCCGAATCGGGCATGTTTTGGTGGCTGCTGCTTGCCCTCCTCGCACCCGCCTCCTTCGCGCTGACCAACAATCTGGCAGCGCTGATCCGCCCGCCAGACTCGCCGCCAGTAAGCCTCTCAGGTGGTCTGGTGTCTGCCGCCGCAATCATGCTGTTGCCAGCGATGTTTCTGTTCAGCCATGAATATGTATTTCCTGGGCCGGACAGTTGGGCGGATTTTGCGATCCTCGGCGCTGCCGCGATCACTTGCCTGATGTACGTCACCTTCCTGGTGATCGTTAAAGCGGCCGGGCCAGTGTTCTTTTCACAGTTCAACTATGTGATCGTCGTCGCCGGCCTAATTTGGGGCATTCTACTCAAGGGCGAAAGCTATAGCCTGAATGTCTGGCTCTCTGCTGCGCTTATGCTGTGCGGCGTCGCCTTCCTCACCTGGTCAGCAAGAAGGACCGCGAACGCCTAAGGCTTTCGCTATTTTATTTCATGCCCTCAAACGCCGGTCGGGATATCCACCCCTCTTATTTACCTCGAAAGGATTGATAAGAAACACGGCCTGCAACCGGCCGAGACAGGTAATATTTAGCGGTTGGCTGAGTGCTTGGCGGCTAACTAGCAGGAGGTACCTTGCGTCCCAAATAATTAAGAAAATCATAGCTATCGGGCGCTTCATCCCAGCGTGGCGTGACTATGTCCTTGGCGTGAATGTCACTTCTACCGTCCTTCGGACCGAACTGCATATGATAGGGATCGGAGCAGAATTCCCGATAAAATTTCCCCGCAAGCCTATGTCCAAATATTTGGTTGAGCCAGCGCGCTGCACGGCGTCTTAAGCTCCTCGAATACAAATCGTGGCTGCCTTCGACCTTATATTTTGATAATTCGGAGCCCTTGGGTGTAAACGCATGAAATTCAAAGATATTGATCAAATCATATCCGCAGCGGCAAAAATCGTTGATGATATGTTGGGCATCGACGAATCGAGTCGTACCAACCCCGCAAAGCTATTTCGCTCGCCTACCGAGCTCTTTGAGTGTGAAACTTTTTGCGGGATGAGTAAAAGTGTCAAACGTACGGGCAGCACTTCATATCCATAGGTCAACTACTTACTTGACAAGCTAGGGCGCATTTTCGCGCTTGCCTTAAGACGATGTGACCAGACCAGCGCCACGCGGACACGTCAGTCCTATTCGCCACCGTCATAACCATAAGTCCGTGCAACCATACGTTCAGAATGCTCGCCTGCCTTGATTGCTTCGTATTTCCACGGTTTTTTTGCGCTGACACAGCCCGGCAGTGCCTCGACCAGCACATCGTAATCGACGCCAAAGAACTGGACCAGAGAGTAGCGCTCGACCGGCTGAGTGTTGATCACTCGGTGCGCAGTGGAAACAAAATAATCGTTGGTCCATTTCTGCATGAGATCACCAAGGTTGACTGCGAAAGTGCCCGGGATAGCCGGTAGCTCATACCAATCGCCGTCAAGGCTAAGCATTTGTAAACCAGGCACTTCATTTTGCCAGACTGTGGTGAAGCATTCATAATCGGTGTGCGCACCAAGGCCAATATGAGCAATGTCGAAATCTTCACCTTGTGGAGGATAGTAACAATCCCGGGTGCGTGAGAGAGGCTTGTTATATTTCGAGGTAAAATAACCCGGCTCTAAGTCGAGCGCCAATTCAAACGCCCGGTAGATGCTACGGCCTAGCTCAATCTGGCAGTCGTAATATGTGCCAAGTGCCCAGCGAAATTCTGGCGGATTGGCCGGCCAATTGTTGGGGCCGTAAAAACGCAGGCCACGGACATAATCCGGGTCATCCTCCGGCAAATCGTCAGCCATCTCGATCGCCTCGGAAATGTCGTTGCCCTTTAGACTGTGATCCGCCTGAATCCCATGGAGCGGCACATATCCGCGATGATTAGGCCATTCGAGATAATGCGTTTTCATTTTCTCCCCCAGCGGCAACGAGAAAAAGCGCTTCATCGCCGAGTGCGCACGGTCAATAACCGATTGGGGAAATTGGTGGTTGGCAATATAGAAATAGCCCGGTCCCGTACAAACGTCCCTCAGTTCGCGTGCCAACTCCTTATGCTCAGCTTTGTTAGAACAATAGATGCGCCCGAAATCGATGATCGGTACATCGGCCGGATCAAGCCGAATAATCTCGCGATTATGCAGACCTCTTCGAAGCTGGAACGGTGTATCTGGTGTTACGGTTTCCATGGCCTCGCTCCAAATCAGGGCAAAACTTTCCGGCGGCGGAACTCAGCGAACAGGTCGAGAAACATTTTTTCCGTATCAACCATTTCGGCAAAACCTCTGTCGATACGCTTAGCATCTGACATGAACACGTCCCAGGCGGTGTCCATATTGAAATCGAAATAGGGCCAGCCGGCAGTCTGCTCGTAAGGCAGCTTCACCAGTTCATGCTTCTCGACAATGCGTTCCCAAACCGAGCCCTTATCGAGCATCACTTCAGCCGAGATGATGCGCTGCGGTTGGCCGACCTCCATGCCGAAGGCGGCAGCCCAATCGGGCCAAACGTTGACGTAGCGGAAGCCATCTCCATTGGTGATGTTGAAAATCTCATTGGCGGCGTTGGGCGACATCGCGCTCCACACAGTCATACGTGCAAGTAGCCCGGAATCGGTCACCTGGTTGAGCGCTTCGAAGCCGCGGATATCGCCAGGATATTTGAGCGGCATGCCGAGCTCTTTCGAGATAGCAGCATAGGTACCGAAGCACATGATCAAGTTCATAGGGTTGCCGGTCGCGAAGCCGCACACCGCCTCCGGACGCAGTACGGCCCAACTCCAATCCTTGCCCTTCTGAAACTCCATCAGGAAATCTTCCTGATCGTAATAAAAATTTGGCGGCATGTGACGCGGGTCGGATTCCTTGGCCGGTGTCTTAAACGGTCCCAACTGGCGACCATAGGCCTTGCTACCTTCCTGCAGGACGACACGCTCCAGGCTGTTGGAAACCGATGACATGATGGTGACCGGATTAGCCACCAGGGCATAGTTCTGCTCCGTCGTCGTCGCATCGATGCCGCCATAAAGGGCGCAGCAGAACATGTGGGTGACATCGCTCAGATGAGCGAGCTTATCTTCTGCTGTAGCCACATCCAATAGATCGCAGGAGATGAATTTCGCCTTCGACGCCATTTCGGCATCCGGCGCGCGTCGGCTGACTGCGACGATATCCCAATCATCAAGTTCCGCCATATGATTGATGAGATTACGCCCAATGACACCAAGACCGCCAATTACCAGCGCTTTTTTACGCGCCATAAATCCTCGTTTCCTTACTATAAACTTAGCTGCGGCTACCGGCCGAGGCCGAGATCGGTGCGGAATGCTTCCGCTGCACCTTTCGCCTCCGACGCGGCGGCGTCGGCATTCGGCAGCGCTGCGCAATAAGCATCAATAGCGGCGTCGCCTAGCGGTGCCCATTTGGCCACCCATTCACCGAGAACATCCTTGTTACCGTCAGTTTCAAGCACGTAATCAATCAATGTTTTGGTCCAACGGCGCGATCGCGCATTATCCGTTTGATGCGCATCCGTCAACTGCTGCAACAGGCCATCACCCTCGCGCCGCGCGACATTGCCAAGTTGGCGGACAAAAGCCTCATCAATCGCCGGCTTGGCGACCAGATTAAGGGCGGTAAAATGCTCACCCCAATCATAGGAAACCAGCGTTCGCTCCATCAGTTCACGAAAGCCCTGCCACGCAGCATTTCCTTGCCAATGGCCGCGTTCTCCGTCGACAAATCCGGCATCGGGCGCGGCCAAGGAGAGTTCCTTCGTGCGATAAGCTATACGTGAAACCCAGCGCAATTGATCAGCAGATTGAAGCATGGCGCAATTTACGATAGTGCTCGCAGGCGCCATTTGCACCAGATAGGCTGAGCCCATCTGCGCGGCATGAAGCAGATAGCGACCCGGTGTGTACAGCTCTGCAAGC
>CAZUXZ010000149.1:0-3521 GCA_964624055.1 uncultured Rhizobiaceae bacterium
GTCCCAGATAACGAAACGACCGAGAACACAATTTTTATCTCTGTAGAAGAGCTAGATGCCGCAGCCGAGGACAGGTCCAAACTAGACCCCCGTCTTTCAGATCCAAACATTCAGGTCGTAACCACTTGAAGACTTGGAAACAGGGCCGCCGTGGGCGCCCAGATACTCCAAGAAATGGGATTCGACAACGTAACATACATGGAAGGTGGGATGGAAGCTTGGAAGGACGCTGGCCTGCCGACCAAAGAATAATCAAGAGTCAATGCTGACCAATCGGGCGGTGATATATGGCTGAACGAGTGTGGGACAAGTACCTCACTGACCAGGACAAAGCCCACGTGGCCATGGGCGAGAACAAGCAGGTCGGATTCGGTGAAAGGCCAGCCTTACTTCTGATTGACCTCTACCGTTGGGTTTTTGGCGACCGTCCCCAGCCGATACTTGAAGCCACTAAAGAATGGCCTGCAAGTTGCGGTATGGCCGCGTGGGACGCTATTCCGGCCTTGCAGACGGTGCTAGAAGCAGCTCGTGACGCCAAAATACCGGTGATCCATGCCACCGGCAGGGATGACGACGGGTTAGCTGGATGGAGTACAGGACGTCAGGTCTACGGCAATGCAGATCGCAGCCCTGAGGCCTTGGAACGTCGTAACCGCCGCCACGAAATCATTGAAGAAGTATCCCCGGTTGATGGTGAACCGATCATACGCAAAGATTCCCCGAGTGCCTTCTGGGGAACACCGTTGGTCGGCCACCTAACAGCCCACAACGTGGACACTATCATTGCAGTGGGGGAAACAACTAGTGGCTGTGTCCGAGCCAGCGTGTTGGACGGCTGTACTAATCGGTTCCGAATGATTGTGGTAGAAGAGGCAGTGTTCGACCGCCACGAGGCAGCGCACGCCATAAACTTATTCGATATGAACCAAAAATACGCCGATGTTCTACCGCTAGCCGATGTACTAGAGTACTTAGGCGAAGTCAGCGCAAGACAGGGAACTAGGCCATAGCGAAACACTCTCTCTTCTAAATACGTTAGTTGATTGGAGTTTGTGCCTGTGGTAAATTAAATCCAAACAGCTTGGCCGGGAACGGCCGGAGAATCGCATGGCATATGTAACCCCTCGAGATGGGGAGAATCCTGAAAGCCTAGTCAACCGGTTCCGGGCTTCTGTACAGCACTCAGGCATCCTGCGCGAACTTAAAGACAGACGGTTCTTCCGGTCCAAGGCGCAAAAAGAGCGTCTGGCAGCCCAGAGAGCAGCCCGCCGTCGACGTCGCCAGAACCGAAGATAACCTACGTCCGACTCGACCGGTTCATGAACGGGCAACCGTCTGACATTAAATCACTGCCTCGGACACACCATGTTCTTATCAGGCGGCCCTCCGCGCCGCCTGTTTTTGTTAAAGTCTGATCCCATGTTTTTCTTTAGTCAGATTAATACATGGTAAGCGTACCAGGCGCGTTGAGAGCTATTAATGCCACTGGTAGATTGGATTAGTTGCCCTTGGCAGTCTTCGTTTCAAATCGCCAAAGGGTAAGCACATTCAGGAGAGAACCCGTGCCTCGATACGATTACCGCTGCGAAAGCTGCCGAACCGAATTTGAACTGATGCAATCCTTCTCCGAAGCTGGCAACGGTACCTGCCCAGCCTGCTCAGGAAAGGGCCAGCGCGTTTACCATGCGGTCCCAGTAATTTACAAGTGCAGCGGATTCTACACCACCGACTACGGTCGCCCCAAGCCTCCAGTAGAAAATAAAAGCAGCTCTAACAGCGACGGTTCAGACTCTAAGCCCGCCAACGATTCCAAATCATCCTCAGAGTCAGCTACGGATACGACGGCGAAATCATCTAGCGAAAGCTCAAGTCCTTCCGCTCCCGATGCTAGCAGCTCCGCCTCCTCCACCTCTGCCAGTTCAACCTAGTAAACCGTTCTAGGATCTAATGCGCTGTGGAAGACCTTCTTTTGAATGTCCTTCAAAGGTTCACGCGATCGCTCTCAATTCGCCCTTATTTGGTAGGTAAAAAATGAGGGCATTGGTTCAAAGAGTTGCCAAAGCTTCAGTTAACGTCGCCGGCAAGACCACAGGTGAGATTGGCATAGGGTTGGTAATCTTGCTGGGGATTGCTAAAGGAGATTGCAAAGCAGACGCCAACTACTTGGTAAATAAGATCTCCAACCTTCGAATCTTTGCCGACAATAAAAACCAATTCAACCTTTCTGCCCTAGATATCGAAGCTGATATATTAGTCGTAAGCCAATTCACACTGTATGCTGGTACTCGTAAGGGAAGACGTCCTGACTTCAACCAGGCTGCTGACCCGGAGGACGCCAAGCATCTTTATGAGCATACAACCCAGTTGTTCCGCGACACGGGATTAACAGTAGCAACCGGGCGGTTTCAACAGCACATGCAAGTCACGCTGCAGAACGATGGACCCGTGACATTGATGCTGGACAGCACGGACCGGCAAGCACCGCGCCGAGGCTAAAAGGGGCGACCATCAGATCATTTACCGATATTGATATATGGCGGAGAATCAAGGCCACTTATCAACCACGCACATATCCCAATGCTAAAGCCGCTACGAATAAAAAGGATCAATCAAATTCCAAATCTAGACTAATGTCTAAAGCGTCTACCGAATGAGTTAGTCCCCCAATAGAAATCAGATCCACGCCTGTTTCAGCCACAGCACGCACGGTGTCGTAAGTGATGCCTCCGGAGGCTTCAACAATAGCATTGTCGCCGATTACCTTCATCGCCTCTGCCATCTCAGAAACGGACATGTTATCCAGCATGATGATGTGGGCCCCAGCTTCTAGAGCAGCTTTCACTTGATCCATGTCCTCCACTTCAACTTCAACTTTAATGGTGTGGGAAGCCCGAGCCAGGGCTAACTCAATTACTTCCTTAAGACCCATCTCGCGAAAGGCGTTAGCCTGGATGTGATTGTCCTTAATCAGTATGCCATCCGCCAGGTTTAACCGATGGTTGTATCCACCCCCCATGCGTACCGAGTATTTATCTAAGAAACGGTGGCCAGGAGCGGTCTTACGTGTGTCTACAATCCTAGCGTTTAGTCCACGCACTGCCTCGACATAGCGGTTAGTGTCACTAGCTATACCACTCATGCGCTGCATGAAATTTAGAGCAATACGTTCAGCACGCAGAATACCAGCAGCAGATCCTCGAACCACTGCAATTTCGTCACCTGCACGGAGGGCAGAGCCATCCTGCAAAATCGCTTTGGCATCTAAAGTCGGCTCTACACGCTGAAAAACAGCAATGGCAACATCAACGCCAGCCAGCACACCTGTAGCCTTGGCACGCAGCCAGCCAGTTCCCTGAATTTCCGGTGGAACTACCGCTTGCGTTGTAGGGTCGTTGAAGGTCTGATCTTCAGCGACTGAAGCATCTATCTATGCGTACACATCAGGAGGGAATTGACTCATGATTCGTCTTCCTTGTGCTTTTAAAACCTCAGCGGGTAAGCAGGCGCGATTGTATCGCAAC
>CAZUXZ010000150.1:0-6679 GCA_964624055.1 uncultured Rhizobiaceae bacterium
TCTAACCTCGCAGGTAAAAATAGCTCTGTCATAAATCACTGTGAAGACGTGCCCATTTTTATATGCCGACTTCATCAGAATTTCTCCTTGGGTCAAGACTTCATAATTTGACGGTGTGTCTTCAGCACTAGCACCACCCGACACCGCCAGCCCAACAGCCATAACGGAAGCGGCTAAAAGCAGACTTAATTTTCTCATAACGCATCCTCCATTTGTTTGAACGGAAAAATTGTATCGTGGCCATGCCAACTTATCCAGCGGCGACGGAGGTAATAGCTTGAATGCCAGACCTAAACGAAGAGCGAGCGCGCAAGGTTGCTGCGGAAGCACAACTAGCCGAGATGGAACTGGCGAAAGCGCGCCGCGAATTTGTGGCTGTGGCGGACGTTGCCAGTGCGTGGAACGACGTTCTGAGTGCTGTTCGCGGTCGGCTGCTAAGCATGCCGACGACGCTGGCAACCATTGTTGCGAATGAAAACGAGGTCGCGCGCTGCCAAGCCATTGTCGAAACACAAGTTCACGAAGCTCTGACGGAGTTGAGCGCCTATGACCCAAATAACAACGCCGGAAGGGTTGATAGCACCGCTCAAACCAGAAAAAACTGTGAGCCTGCCGATGCTTTTGGCAGGCCGCGCAAGCGGCAGGCATTGCCACACTGGGCCTAAGACAGCCGCAAGATATGAGCGTTCCACCAGGGTCGATGATGTAGTCGTGCCGCTGACCAATTCCATGAACTGATCCAAACAGCCGATCAGGGCGTACCTAATTTGTGGATAAATAACGGGCGTTCATCATGTTCTACTCCATTCGCAGGCTTGTCGTGTATTGCTGGGATTTTGTATTCAACCATGAAGTAAGCCCGCTTCGTCATATTCCTGATGTCGCCATGCGCCACTATGTTTTGCAGGCCCTAGGTCTGATGTGGGCCGTAGCATTTGCGGTGGCTGCTGGAAGTTATACGTTCTTAGCCGTTAGCGTGATCGGCCATACCGTTCTAATAGCGGCCGCAGCTATCACGGTTACGACCTGGACGGCCGCTACCGCAAAACCTGACCTATTTGTCCGCGGTTCCAACCAGTAGAAAACTTAACGTCCTACAAGTTCGCTTAACAAACAATGATCGCCCCTTCATCGACCCGCTTGGTCGCATCTGGGGTGTTCTAAACAGGGGGAACCCAGAATGTCCGCTAAGTTTGAGAAACTGATGAATGGGGTTGATGGCGGTTTGTCCCTCCTCCAGGTTTTGGCAGAGAACAGCTTCGACTCGGTGCTGATCACCGATGCATCTGCGGAAGGTAAGATCACCTACGCTAACAAGTCCTTCAAGAAATTGACGGGCTACGACCCGTCCGAAATCATCGGCAAGACGCCGCGAGTTCTTCAGGGCCCGGGAACGGATTCCAAGGTAATTGTCAGGCTTTCCGACGCACTGAAGTCGGGAAAAAAATTTGAAGGCAAGGCGATCAACTACAAGAAAGATGGGACACCCTTCATCATGTACTGGCGTGTGCTTCCTATCAAAGTGGGCAAAAAAATAACCGCTTGGGTTGCTATTCAGCGCGAGGGGTCGGTCATCTGAGCGATCGCCTCGCAGAGAATTCGGTGCGGGTGATCGGAATCCGGTCGACTGCCAAACGAGGGCAGAAGCGAGCTTGGAGCTCAGCTTCTGAAAAGGACCTATTCGTCCAAAGAAAATAACCGGGACCCGAGACCCCATCCGCCGCCGTGGTTGACTTGTATCGCGACCCAGGCGAAGGCGGGTGATACCATCGGCTCTGAGATAACAGGTTCATCATGGGTGTATTGATTATCGGCGCCAGCAAGGGCATCGGGTTGGAGACGACTCGTCAAGCCCTCGATGCTGGTCATGATGTGCGCGCCTTGGCTCAATCCGCTACCGCAATTGCGATCTCGAACCCTAGGCTCGAGAAGATGCGCGGCAACGCGTTGAAAACTGAGGATGTAGAGGCGGCTCTTGTCGGGATGGACGTTGTTATCCAGACCCTCGGCGTTGGAATAGGAGACTTGTTCCGGCCTGTGCACCTGTTCTCGGACGCGACACGAGTGCTGATCGAGGCGATGAGAACCCAAGGTGTAAAACGTCTGATCTGTGTGACCGGTTTTGGAGCTGGCGATAGTCGTGCGAGCATCAGCTGCCTGCAGCGTCTGCCGTTCCAGATCGTCTTCGGCCGCGCTTATGACGATAAGAGTTTGCAAGAGCAATTGATCAAGGACAGCGAACTTGATTGGACGATTGCGAGACCTGGAGTTCTGAATAGTGGACCGCGGACTGGCCGCTACCGGATTCTTGCCGAGTCCACTCAGTGGCACAACGGGATCATCTCGCGCGCGGACGTCGCCGAGTTCCTTGTTCGACAGATTGGAGATCAGACCTACATTCGTAAAACACCAGTGCTGATCAACTGACGTTTGGATTTTTAGGAGATCAGCGTGGAGTCAAAACTTCCAAAATCGACAGTGTATTTCGATGGTTCCTGTTCCCTGTGTCGAGCAGAGATCGGATACTATCGGCGCAAGGATCAAAATCACGCTCTTTGTTTTGTCGACATTTCTGAAACCGGCGCCGCACCTCCGGAAGGAGTTTCCCAAGAGCGTGCAATGAAGCGCTTCCATGTTCGCGCAAGTGATGGGCGCGTTGTCTCCGGCGCGGCGGCATTCGTGGAGGTTTGGACGAATTTGCCCAGATGGCGCTGGGCAGCGCGCGCCGCGTCCCTGCCGGGAGCTCTCGTTGCCCTGGAGTGGGGCTACAAGCTTTTTCTTCCGGTCCGACCGTTCATTTCCAATTTCTTTGGGCGGGCTCTTCGACTTCAGGCTGTCATCGGCGGAGCCAAGCGCCTGTGACGGGGCAGTTTGAACCCGAAGGCACAACGGCTGATAGGGTTGACCTTGGGTCGTTTCCGCAGGCCAGCGTGGCGGTCGTTTTCGGCGCGAGCGGCGGTATTGGAGGGGCATTGGTCGAAGCCATCAAGGCCGCGGCAAAGTTCAAGCATGTAGTCTCGTTCAGTCGCAGCACTTCACCGGCGATCGACCTTCTGGACGAAGGCAGTCTCGCACGTGCCGCGGCGTTCGCCGCCGAACAGGGTGAGCTTCGCCTGGTGATTGATGCGACGGGTTTTCTCCATGATGAGCGCCAAGAACCCGAGAAGAGCTGGCGGCAACTCGATGCGACCAATCTCGCGCGCGCCTTTGCGCTGAATGCGATCGGGCCCGCGCTCATCATGAAGCATGTACTGCCGCGCAGGCGGTTGCGACATAGCCTTCGAGCTGCTCGATAAATTCGAGAAATTCGAGGACTGCGCTCATATCCCGAAACTGCTCCCTTGCCCTTGCCGCCGGAATGTTAACGCGGATTTCCGCGCAGGCAAAGAAAGGCTTTAGTTGGCCTTAGCCAACCAATCCCCCCAGCCTTTTTTCACGCCTTATTCGGCGGTCTGAAAGGATTCCGAATAGCCGCCATCGCACGCCGCGCCGTGGGTGACTTTCGCTTCCTCAATGGCGCTCCGGCCATCGTCACGGCGGCGCGTCCGCGCCGCGTCGTCATCCTGCAACAGACGATCAAGATAATAGTTCAGCAGATGGTGGATGGCGCGTTCAAGCGGCACCGTCGGCCCCGGTTCGAAGGCCCGAGAAGCGACGCCGTTTTGCAACGATTCCAGCATCTCATAATCTTCGTTCATGACGTATTCTATGAAATCGCCGTAGATTTTATTCTTCTCCTCGAAGGCCGGGCTGTCGAAATGTTCCTCCGGCAGTTGGGTATAGACCGTGATCTGGGTGGTTTTCTCGTCAAGCGGAACCGTCACCTGGGGCTGAATCAAATCGTGACGGCCGAATATATTCATGGTCGGGCGCACCCAAGTGGTGCAGGCGAAATGATCCGACACCTTGCCGCGCAGCCAGGGCATGGCGCCGAACAGGGTCACGCCCTCGGGCGCCATGGTCTGACTCTCATAGGTCGCGTTGTAGCCGTGCTTCTTCAAATTGAAACGGAAATTGGAGACCGGAAAATTGCCGCCGAAGGACCCCTTGTGAATAACGCCGACATGATACATGTCCATAAAGTTCTCGGGCGCAAATTTCCAATTGCACGGCACCACGAGTTCGAGTTTATGTGAAATTCGGGTGTCTTCCGGCTGAAGAAAGGCAGCGAATTCGCGGATGCCGTCCTCGTCGAGATAGTCGGCGAGGCTTTGGCAATCGGGATCCATATTGACGAAGATATAGCCGCCCCAATCGTCGATTCGAGTGCGCGGCAGACCGCAAGCGCCGATATCGAAGTTCTGCAATTTCTCGGCGAGGGGCGCGTTTACCAACTTGCCTTGCAAATCATAAACCCAGGCATGATAGGGGCAGGTGAATTTGGCCAGATTTCCGCGCCCGGAAGCGACTTCGGTTCCCCTATGGCGGCAGACATTGCGAAATGCGTTCATCTTGCCGGCATTGTCGCGGCATATCAGGAGCGGCTCGCCGGCGATGCGAATCGCAGCGTAATCTCCGGGGTTGGGAAATTCCTCAAGCCGCCCCACGCAGAGCCATTCCTTCATGAAAATGGTCTCTACCTCATGCTGAAAGAGTTCGGGCGAAGTGTAGAACCAGCCCGGCAAATGTCTGGATTCAAGCAGACCCGCGCGCGTTTTTGCCACTTCCTCCAGAATCTTCTCGTCTATGTGAAAACCGTTTGCCGACATTTTCCCTCTCCCTACAAAAAATCCCGCAATCATCGTTGGTGAAATTATAGGCTATGGATTCGCATTAGGAACAGCACCATTTGGTGCCGAAAATGATTAGAATCCAAACTGGCGGGGAGGCCCGAAAATCTTTACAATTTTCGCATCAAGGAACAGGAAATGCGTGGGGTATGGCTAGAATCAAAGGAAAAATAGCCCTCATAACGGGCGCCACGGCGGGAATCGGCGCGGCGGTGGCGTTGCGCCTGGCCGAGGAGGGTGCCCATGTTTTCGTCAGCGGCAGAAACGAGAAAGCCGGCCATGAAGTCGTGGCGGAAATCGCCAAGGCAAACGGCCAGGCGACTTTCTTGCCGCTCGATGTGGCCGAAGAAGAAGACTGGCGGCGCGCCCTGAAGCTGATCGAGGAAGCGCATGGACGGCTCGATATTTTGGTCAGCAATGCCGGCATCACCATGTGGCAGTTGATTGAGGATACCGCGCTGGAGGATTGGCAGCGCATCATGGCGGTCAATGTGGACGGCGTGTTCCTCGGCACCAAGCACGTCATCCCGCTGATGCGGCGCGGCGGCGGCGGATCGATCGTCAACATCTCCTCGGTGCTGGGCATTACCGGCATCGCCAAGCGCGCCGCTTATACGTCAAGCAAGGCCGCCGTCCGCCTGTTCACCAAATGCGCCGCGCTCGAATGCGCCGAATACGGCATCCGCGTGAACTCCGTCCATCCGGCCTTCATTCAAACGCCGATGTCGGATCACGCGGCCAAGATCATGTTCGGCGACGGCGCCACGGCGGCGGAGGAATTTGCCGCATTTCACCCGATCGGCCATATCGGCGAAGGCCTGGATATCGCCAATGGCGTGCTTTATCTGGTCTCCGACGAAGCCGCCTTTTCAACCGGCTCCGAGCTTGTCATCGACGGCGGCTATACCGCCGTTTAGCGCGCCGAGGGGGATATATGGGGAGGATTGAAGGCAAGGTGGCGTTGGTCACCGGCGCCGGCGCCGGCATCGGCCGGTAACGCGCGATTGCAAAATCTTTCCAGCGCCAGAATTTACTCGACCCCGGCTATGTCGATGTCATCATTAGGCGTCAGGAGGACTACACCGAAAAAAAGCCGAGGCTGAATGGGAATACGCCACGCGCGCTGGCTCATCGACTGCTTTCCCGTGGGGCGATGACGTTGGCGATCAGCAAGCAGTGTGTCGAGAGTGCGGCACACACTGGGACAAGTTTAAAACAGCCAAAGGCGACGCGCTCGATGCTAACGCGTTCGGCCTTCACCACACGGTCGGTAATGTTTGGAAATGGGTGGCTGACTGCTATGCCGACGACTTCGAGCAAACGCCGGTCGATGGCAGCGCGATGACAAGCGGCCACTGCGATCTACGCGTGATACGCGGCGGCACATATATAAGTGACGTTCGGGACGTTTGCAGCGCGTCGCGGTTTTTCGCGGAAAGCGACAAGCAAAGCAAGCGAATAGGCTTTCGAGTGGCGCGAGACCTTCCTTAGAGGGCGAATTATGGGTAGGATTATTGCGCGCTGCATAAATAGACTTTCAGCAAGGGCGGTCGAATAAGTAAAAAATCCTCCGTTGGTTTACTTAAAACGCCTATAGATTTTAAGGGAGAAAACCATGAAATATAAACTGTCCATAGCCGCCATTGCATTCCTCGCTGCGGGCTTCGCGACTGAAGCAGAAGTTGCGTCGTCAGAGGAGGTCGCTCCCTCAGCAAGTTCATCCGCAGTCGCCGCGGCAGACACCGAGTGGGCTTTAGTCTTTCCAGACCAGCCTGATGGTCCAAAATTGAGACTCCTCGCGGGCAATCCCCGAGAAGGTGCATTCAGTGCCATTGTGAAGGTTCCCGCTGGACATGAGTTCCCCCTGCATAGCCATCCAGCCAACAAGACTGGTGTCGTCCTTTCCGGCCCCATTCTAAACGGTCGAACAACCAAAGACGCCTCCCTGA